>VBDQ01000004.1 GCA_005889075.1 Chloroflexota bacterium | reverse complement strand
GCGTGCTCGTGCTGTGAAGGAACTCGATGTACTCGTCCACGGACTGTTCGAACGGCATCGGGTCGGTGCGCTCCTCATCCTCAATCCTGAACACTCCTGAGGCTCGGACCGCCGCGACCGCCTCCGGCGTTTCGGGGTGATGGGAGGTGGCAGCGTAGCGGTCGGTGATCTTCCAGACTTCATCTCGGTATGGCCCGTGGATGTTCTGGTTGTCAACGATCGCGAGGTGTGCGCCAGGTGCAAGGACCTCGCGAAAGCGGGGCAGAACCACGGCAAGGTCCATCCAGTGCAAGCTCACGCCGCACGTGATGAGCCCGTAAGGCGGGGCGAGCGGCGCATCCTCAGCGCGCCCCAAGATCCAACGGAGGCGTCCGTCGCCTCCGCCGGGAAGGCGCCGGCCCTCTGCGATCATCGCCGCGGACGGGTCGAGCGCATCGACCCGCTCAGCGAATGTGGTCATCGTGCGGGCGAGCGCTCCGGTGCCCGCGCCGGCATCAAGGATGGTGCCTGGCGACTCAAGACGTCGTCGCAGCATCGCGAACACTGCCTCGGGATAGGGAGGGCGACGACGATAAAGACGAGCGACCACGTCGTCCGTGAAGACCTCACCGAGGCCGCTCATGCTTGGGAGAGCATCTGAGCCAGGCTCATCACACCTTCCTACCACCGCCGCGGGCAGTACGTGGGGTTGTCTACTGAGATGAGCTCGAGTGGTGAGCGAGATCGGATCGACGCCATGCTCGACCAGGCCGAGCGCCAGCCCTTCGTCGGATGGGACTTCAGCTGGCTCCGAGGCCGGCTCGACTCGCAGCCGCTTCCGTGGGATTACACCGCCAGCGTCGTTGAGCACGCGCGGAGCTCGCCGGACCTGCTCGATCTTGGCACGGGCGGTGGTGAGTGGCTCGCGGAGTTGTCCTACCGGCCGCCGCGGACCGTCGCCACCGAGGCCTGGGGACCGAACGTCGCTATCGCTAGCGCGCGTCTGCGACCCCTCGGCGTTGACGTCGTCCAGGTCGCACCGGCGCGGGACAACACCGGAAAGCCCGTGGAAGGCGCCGCTTCGCCGCTTCCCTTCCCTGATGAAGGGTTCCATCTGGTCGTGGATCGACATGAGAGCTTCGACGTCGGCGAGGTCGCGCGCATTCTCGTCCCGGGAGGGTGGTTCATCACCCAGCAGGTCGACGCGAGCAACGATCTCGAGTACCGGGCGCTCTTCGGCATCGAAAGTCCGGAGCCCGATCCGAAAAGTCGTTGGGCCTGGTGGCTGCCCGGCCAGCTCGAACGCGCGGGCCTCCGCGTCGTCGAACACGCCTCGGCGCCCTTGGTCCAGGTCGTACGCGACGTCGGCGCTCTTGCTTGGGGCTTGAAAGCCATCCCGTGGATGGTGCCAGGCTTCTCCATTGATAAGTACCGCGCTCGCTTGCGCGAAATTCAGGCGCAGATCGATCGAGATGGACCGATCACCGTGCGCCAGCGGCGTTTCTGGGCAAGGGCGCAAAAGCGCAGTTAGGTCAGTCGGCCACCTTCGAGAGGTCCTTCTCCATGACGATGGAGTCGTAGGTCTTCCCCGCCCAGCGGACCTCGCCGACCGGATGGTAGCCGCGACGTTCGTACCAACCGATCAGGTCTTGCGCCGGCTCGGCCGTGTCCAAGCGAAGCCGTTGTCGCGTTCGAACTATTCGGCCAATGCGGACCGGCTCGCCGGAAACGCCGAGGCCTCGTCTTTGGAGCCGATGGCTCCGACGATCGCGGACCCGCACTCCGAGGTCGAAGCTCGTCCACCGACATCCGCGGTACGCGGACCATCGCGGGCTACGTGCTCAAGAGCCTGCAAGATGAGCGCGCTGGCATCGCGCTCGCCGAGGTGTTCGAGCAGGAGCGCGGCCGCCCACACCGTCGCCATGGGGTTCGCGATCCCTCGCCCTGCGATCTCCGGCGCCGATCCGTGGACCGGCTCGAAGAGGGAGGGATACCTCCTGGATGGGTTGAGGTTCGCAGAGGCGGCCAGCCCAAGCGAACCTTGGAGCGCAGCCCCAAGGTCGGTCAGGATATCGGCGTAGAGGTTGCTCGCGACGACAACGTCCAGCGACGCCGGGTCCGTCACCATGCGTGCGGCCGCTGCGTCCACGAGGTAGCTGGTCATCTCCACGTCAGGGAAGCTCTCGGCGACGTCTCGCACGACCTCGTCCCAGAGGACGGCGGTGTACTGGATCGCATTCGACTTGGTGACTGACGCCACCTTCTTGCGCCGCTCCCGGGCACGCTCGAAGGCGTACCGCGCGATGCGCTCGACCCCGCGGCGTGAATACACCGCGGTCTGAAGAGCGACCTCGTCGGGCGACCCCTGGTGGAACCGGCCGCCCACACCCGAGTACTCGCCTTCGGTGTTCTCCCGAATGAAGAGCATGTCCACCGTCTCGCGTGTCCCATGCCGCAACGGCGAGAGGATGCCGTCGAGCACCCGGACCGGGCGCAGGTTCACGTAGAGGTCAAAGTGCTGGCGGATAGGCAGCAGCAGACCCCAGAGGCTCACGTGGTCCGGTACCTGCGGCGATCCCACCGCACCAAAGAGGATCGCGTCGTGCTCGGCCAGCCTCGCCAAGCCGTCGGCCGGCATCAACGAGCCCTGCCGCAAGTAGCGCTCGCACGACCAATCGAGCTCCGTCGTCGCGAGCGGCGGCGAGCCCGTGACCTCGAGAGCCCGTCGCGCCGCGGCCAGGCCTATCGGCACGACCTCCTTACCGATCCCGTCGCCTGGAACGACCGCGATCTTGTAGGCGGCCACCCGCCTTACCCTTTTACCGCTCCGGCGGTAAGGCCACCGACGTACTGCTCAACGAAGAACGAGTAGATCAGCGCGACCGGCACCGACCCCAGGAGCGCGCCGGCCATCAGCGACCCCCAGAAATAGACGTCGCCTTTCACCAGCTCCGTCACGACACCCACCGGGATGGTCTTGATGTTGGTTGACGTCGTGAAGACGAGCGCGTAGATGAACTCGTTCCACGAGAGGGTGAACGCGAAGATGCCCGCGGAGAGGATGCCCGGGACGGCGAGCGGCAGGACGATCTGCGTCATCGCGCGAAAACGGCTGGCGCCGTCGATGAGCGCGCTCTCCTCGAGCTCGAGTGGGATGCGGCGGAAATAGCCCATTAGCAGCCACGTCCCGAAGGGAATGAGGATCGTCGGATAGGTGAGGATCATCGACCACAGGGTGTTCCCGAGACCGAGCTGACGCACGAGCTCGAGGAGCGGGAGGAACAGCAGCGTCTGCGGCACAAGATACGTGACGAAGATGGCGCCGGCGATCGCTGCCGCGCCGCGGAAGCGCAGCCTCGCGAGCGTGTAGCCGGCGAAGATGCTGCACACCAGCGAGATCGCGGTCGCGGCGACCGAGATCGTGAGCGTGTTGAGCGCCCAGCGTAGGAAGCCGGTCTCCGCGAAGAGGAACTGGTAGTGCTCGAGGGTGGGCTGGAAGACCCAGAAGGGCAGCCCACTCAGATCGATGAGCTCGCGGTTGGTCTTGAGCGACGTGATGAGCATCCAATAGAAGGGGAACAGCAGGAGGATCGTGGCCAGCGACAGCGGCAGATAGAGCGTGAGCGCCCGGCGCGAGGCGGTCGTCCTCACGTCGCCGACCGCCTGAGATACAAAAGCAGCGCGACCATGCAGACGATGAGCACCGGGAACATGTACAGCGAGATGGCCGCGCCCTCGGAGAGCTGACCGGCGCGGACCGCCACGTCATAGGCGAGCGTGCCGAAGAGGTGCGTGCTGTTCGCCGGACCGCCCCGCGTGATGACGTATACGAGCTGGAAGTCCGAGATCGTCCAGATGATCGAGAAGAGCAGCACGATGAGCAGCACCGGCCGCACAAGGGGGAGCGTGATTCGCCAGAAGCGCTGCCAGACGCTCGCTCCGTCCACGGCGGCCGCGTCGAGGAGCTCGCGCTCGACCGTCTGAAGGCCGGCGAGGATCGTGATGGCGAAGAACGGCGTTCCCCGCCAGACGTTCGCGATGATGATCGCGGTCATCGCCCAGCCGCCCTCGCCGAGCCAGTTGATACCGCGGTCCGCGAGGCCGCTGTGCACGATCGCCCAGTTGAAGACGCTGAAGGTCGCGTCGAAGAGCCACAGCCAGGCGATGGCCGAGAGCGCGGTTGGCACGATCCACGGCAGGAGCAGCGCGGCGCGCGCGAAGTTCTTGAGGCGGAAGGACTGGTTCATGAGGACGGCGAGGGCGATACCGAGCCCGAGCTTGAAGACGACCGTCACCCCTGTGTACACAAGCGTGTTCCGCACCGTCTGGCGGAAGATCTGACTGCCAAGCTCGTCGGCGAAATTGTCGAGCCCGACGAAGCGCGCGACGCTCGTCGACACCGACTGGTCCGTAACCGAGAGCCAGAGCGAGCTCAGAAACGGATAGCCGATGAAGACGGCGAGGATGACGAGTGCGGGCAGAAGCAGCACATAGGCCAGCACGCCCTGCCGATCAAGCAGCTCCCCGATGGTGGGGATCTGTCCCGCGGTGACGGGTCGCCCGGCTGTCTGCGCCCGCATGCAGCGAGCCTAGAGCTTGTAGACCTTCTTCAGCTCGCCCTCCGCCCAGCTCATCGCGGACTCCGGTGTGTCGCCCTGAGCGACCTTCGCGAACATGTCGACGAGGATGTACTTCGACCCGGACTCCGCTGCAGCCGGGCTGGGCGGCGCCGGGTAGCCGTACCACTTCGTGAGCGTGCCGACCTTCTTGAAGGGATCGAACTTCGGATCCGTACTTGGCCACAGCTCGTCTTCGCCCTTCTTGTACGGTGCGAGCGTGTACCCCTTCCCCGCCTTCATGAACCCGCCGTACGTCTTGGGGGACATGATGTACGAGACGAGCTCGCGTGCCGGAGCGGGGTCCTTCACGTATTTCGGGATTGCGTACTGGAAGGGCACGCCCAGGAGGAACTGCCCCTTCGGCCCCGCCGGCAGCAGCGCCAGCTGCGTGTCCTTGGCGAGGTCGGGATCGTCCTTGAGCGCCGTGAGGTAGATGGAGGCGCCGTTGAGAGTGGCCCAGATCTGCTTCGCCGCGTAGGCGCGGTTGTTGCTCGAATCGTCCCAGGAGAGACACTGGGGGTCGGCGGCCCTGACAAAGAAGTCCTTGAAGGCCACGAGCGCGTCCTTCGTCGCCGCGCCGTTCACCGCGATCTTCTTCCCCGTCTCGTCAGTCTCCGATCCGCCGTATGACCAGAGGAATGGCTGCAGGAACGTCGGTGGATCCCCGAAGGAGTGGCCCATCGCCTGGCCAAGGAAGAGCTTCGACTTCGTCTTGACGTCCGCGCCAATCTTCGCGAGGTCCGACCAGGTCATTGGGAACGTGTTCGCCCCCGCGTCTTTCAGGAGGCTCTCGCGGTGGTGCATGGCGTTCCCGAGCAGGCCGAACGGAACCGCCCGCCAGGTCCCCTGCACCTGGGCGTTCTGCTTCATCGCGTCGTAGAAGCCGCCGCCGTCGCTGCCGACCTTCTCCGCGACATTTCCGACATCCGACAGCTTGTCGGCGTACAGATGCGCCCACGTCCATTGCAGCAACATCACGTCAGGGCCACCACCGGCCTGAAGCGCCGCGACGATCTTCGGCTGCGCCTCGTTCGCAGAGACCAGCTCGACCGTGAGGTCGACGCCGTTCGGCTTCGCCCAGTCGTTGACCAGCGTCTCCTTGAACCACTTGTCCTCGTCTGGCACGAAGCTCGTCCAGTGGAGGAGATTGACCTTCGCGCCTTTGAGCTGGACCGGGCCGCTCGGCGATGCGCTCGGACCGGTCGCCGCCGGTCCGCATGCGACCGCCGCGGCGAGCGCCGCGCTGTAGTAGATGAAGCGACGTCTTGAGAAAAGCCGATCGGCCGACGTCGTGATCTCCCGCTTGATCATGACGAACCTCCCCGCGACGGATGCCGGCGCGAGTATGTTCTCGGGCCACGGTGCGTCAACTGCCGTAGCCTGCGCGCCGGTGCGAGCGCTGGTCTGGCACGGTCCCCGGCAGCTGGCGGTCGAGTCGGTGGCCGAGCCGCGGCCCGGCGACGGCGAGGTGCTCGTGGCGCCGGAGGCGGTGGGAATCTGTGGTTCCGAAGTGGAGGGCTACGTTGGCCGCATGGCGAACCGCGTACCACCCCTCGTCATGGGCCATGAGTTCGCGGGGACGGTCGTAGCTGCGGGACGCCGCGCCGGTAACGAGTGGGTCGGCCGTCGCGTTTCGGTGAACCCGCTCCTTTCTTGTCGTGCATGCGCAGGCTGCGCGAGGGACGAGCGGAACCTGTGCGCGAAGCGGCGGCTCATCGGCGTGCACCTTGCGGGAGGCTTCGCGGAGCGCGTGGCGGTCCCCGCCGAGAACCTGGTGGCCTTGCCCGAGGGAGTCGACGCGCGCGCCGGCGCCCTCGTCGAGCCACTCGCGAATGCGGTCCACGCCATGGGCCTCGCGCGCCGGCTCGTCGCGGCCGAGGTCGTGGTCGTGCTCGGGGCAGGGACGATCGGCCTCTTCGCGCTCCACGCCGCACGCGCCGCGGGCATCGCCGACGTGCGTGTCGTGGAGCCGTTCGCGGAGCGCCGCGCGTTCGCGCTGGCGGCCGGCGCGCGTTCAGCGCTAGCCGATGCCGGTGCGCTCGCGCGCGAGCGCAGCGCCGATCTCGTGATCGACGCGGTGGGCGCTGGATCGACGCGGCGTGCGGCGCTCGATGCCGTGCGTCGCGGTGGTGTCGTCGTCCTTCTCGGCCTGCACGAGGACGAGACCGCGCTGCCGTTCCATCGCGTGATACGCGATCAGATCGCGCTCCAGGGCGCGTTCGCTTATACCGACGCGGAGTTCGCCCTGGCGCTCGATCGCCTCGCGAGCGGCAAGGTGGGGCTCGGAGCGCTTGGTCGGACGCAACCGCTCGAAGCCGGGCCGGAGGTGTTCGCGATCCTTGCCGCCGGGCCGACGGCACAGCTCAAGACGTTCCTCTCCGCCCATGGGTCATGAGCCTCGCGAATCGCGTCGCGCTTACTTTCCGCGAATCCTTG
>VBDQ01000141.1 GCA_005889075.1 Chloroflexota bacterium | reverse complement strand
CGAGCGCGCGCTGGAAGACTTCGCTGGTCACGTCCTCGGCCTCCGCAGCGGTGCGCACACGGAAGAACGCGTAGCGGTAAACGGCACCGACATGCAGGTCGTAGAGCTCGGCGAACGCTCGCCGGTCACCGGCCACCGCGCGACGCGCCAGGTCTTGTTCATCGACCGGTCTATCGGGGATCGGCAACGGATCGTTGAGGTCGTTCGTGGCTCTCTCTGGCACCAAAACGTGGGAATTCTCGAAGTATTAGGCCCTCGCTTGGTACCAAAGTCCTCTCGGGTCCCATCAACGCCGGCAAACCCAGTGGCGATAGGCCTGCACACGCCGAAATAAGAAAGGACGGGACCCGCCCGAATGCTCAGCAAGCTCCTCTCGCTCCTCAGCACGGCCAAGGGCGCGGCTGCCGCCACCGCGATCGCCGCCGCTGCCGTTAGCACCGGCGTCGCCGCGACCGATCAGGACGTGCGCGATGCCGTGACCAACACGATCCACGACGTCACCGAGAGCGCCGACGCGAAGGACGCTGGCCAGCCCGCGGTCGTCACCGCGCGGAACAAGGCCGACAGCGATCTCCGCGCCGCGTTCCACACCAACCAGCAGAGCCTCGAGAAGCTCCACAGCACACACGTCGGCAGCACCGACCGTGCGACGCTCGAGAGCACGATCAAGACCGCTGACGACGCGCTGCGCGCCGAGCTCACCAAGGCGCTCGACAAGGCCGCGACGATGACGATTGGCCGCGAGGGCCACGAGTCGCCGGAGTCGAAGGGCTCGCCGGACATCAAGGTCGCATTCACCGCGCAAGCCGAGCTCGACGCATGGGTCACGAGCGAGATCACGGCCATGAATCTCATCGAGCAGAACGCCGAGACCGCGGTCGCCGCGCTCCCGACGTTCACCCCGGGCAAGCCGGCGGATGCGGGCAAGCCCGACAACGCGGGCAAGCCAGCGGAGCTGCCCGCGCACCCGTAAGCACGATTCCCCTCCTGCGAACGGAACACCCCGGTGCCCCTCACCGGGGTGTTCCTCTTTCTGACACGAGGCGCGCGCCGCTTTTGCGACCGGTTGCT
>VBDQ01000003.1 GCA_005889075.1 Chloroflexota bacterium | reverse complement strand
CAAGGTCTTGGTGATGGCCGCGGTGAGCGTGGTCTTGCCGTGGTCGATGTGACCGATCGTCCCCACGTTCACGTGCGGCTTGGTGCGCTCGAACTTCTTCTTGGCCATTTCTTTCTTCCTCGCTTCTGTTGAGCCCACCTCGGGGATCGAACCCGAGACCTCGTCCTTACCAAGGACGTGCTCTACCAACTGAGCTAGGTGGGCGGTCTCGCCGGACAAACAAAAGAGGTTGCTGGCGCAACCCCTCCGCCGACTGAACTAGCCAATGATAGCCGAAGTATGTGAACGCGACCGTACGGTCCGAGGGCCAGGAGAGGCCACGTCCGGCGGTGCGCGCAATCCGCTACGACGACGCTTCGCGTCGGCTGGGCACCATGACCGCAAGAGCGATCGTGCCCACGATCGCGCAGGCCGCACCGTAGCCGAAGGTCGCGCCGGGACCGAGCCGATCCCAGAGCTGGCCGCCGAGGCCACTCGCCACGAGCGCGCCGAGTCCGACGGTGGCTCCGTAAAGACCGACGCCCGACGCGCGGAGGCTCGCCGGCACCAACTCGACCGCGAGCGTCTTGCCGACCGCGCGGAACGTCCCTTGATGGACGCCGTACAGCGCGAACAGGACCGCGACCGCCAACCCGTTCGACGCGACTGCGAAGCCCACGAACGCGATCGCGAAGACAGCGAGCGCGCCAACGAGCACGCGCTTTGGACCGAGCCTGTCCGCGAGATCGCCCGCGGGATACGAGACCAGCGCCGCGACCAGGTTGTAGCCCGCGTACGCGAGAAGCGTTCGCTCCGGCGCGAGTCCGACGTCGGTCGCGCGGAGGATCATGAAGGCTCTGCTCACATTGCCGATCGCGAAGGCGCCGACCGCGATCAGGTAGCGCCAATAGCTCGCGGGAATCTCCCGGATGGTGAGGCGTCCGCCTGACGTTCGCTCGAATCGCTTCGGCTCGCGAACTCTGGTGACGAGCGCGAAGGCGACGAGTCCGGGAATCGCCGCGACGAGGAAGATGACGCGGAGATCGACGTTGAGGAGATAGAGCAGCGCCGCAGCGAGCAGCGGCCCGACGACAGCGCCGAGGTTGTCGCCGAATCCCTCAAGTCCGAAGGCGGAGCCGCGACGCGCCTCCTCGATCGAGCCCGCGATGAGCGCATCGCGCGGCGCCGAGCGGATCCCGGTGCCGGCGCGATCCACGAACCGTCCGACGAGGACCTGCGGCCAGACGGTGGAAAGGCCGATGAACGGTTTGGCGAGCGCCGCCAGCGCGTAGCCCACGAGCGCGACGGGCTTATCGCGGCGCAGCCGGTCCGCCGCCCACCCGGACGCGCCCTGCACGATGTTCTGCGTCGCCTCGGCGACGCCTTCGATAACGCCGACGACGCTCGCCGGACCCCTGAGCTCCCTCGTGACGAAAAGCGGGAGCACCGGATAGAGCATCTCGGTCGAGACGTCGGCGAAGAAGCTGGTGAACGCGAGCAGGATGACCGACCGAGGAAAGCGGATCGAAGTCGTCAGCGTCCGCGGTCGTTCGTCGGCGCTCCGTGGTCGTGAATGTGGGCGACGGACTCATGGGCTTTGCGCTCGTCCTCTTCCGGGCGGTCCTTGTGCCCGTGAACGAGACCGGCGTGGTCGTGCTCGTGCACGTGGTAGTGGGAGCGGTGCGCGAATTCGCCCATCGGGCCGCCGGTGTGCTCGTGCGTGACGTGCCAGTGATCGTGCGTGTGGACCTGTGCGGGATGTCGATGCTCGTGGGCCTTGTCGCCTACGACCTCCTGCTTCGTCTCGATGGCCATGTATGGGCCTCCCTGTATGACATCGATGCACCCGTTCGGTAGCAGAATCCGTGCGCGCGACGAGGACAAGCCATCGCTCGCTCGCGCCTTCGTGCAGTGCGCCGCCGCACGCCGCGGTCTTCTTCCTCGGGGTCGTGGCAAGCGTCGCCAGCCAGACGCGAGCTGGCGACGCTTGCGGCACGGCGCGAGCGCTGGCTGCTGAGGCTCAGGCGCGGCTAGTCAAGAACTTCGCGAGCTTGTCGAGACTCTGGGTCCAGCCCTGCGCGGCGCCCCCGAGCTCCTTCCCAGATGCGCCGGCAGTGTGATGGAGGATCAGAAGCGTCTTGCCCGCTCGTTCGGTGAACGTCACCGTCAGCAGGCTGTCGTCGATGCTTCCCTCGGCGCCTTGGCCGGCCATGGTCATGACGATCCGCTCGGGTGGCACGACCTCGCGGTAGGTGCCGGTCGAGGGATAGTCCTTTCCATCACCCTCGGCGAACCGCATGACGACGCGGAACGTCCCGCCGGGTCGCGGATCGGACTCGGCACTTGGGATCGTGAAGCCTTGCGGGCCGAACCAATGCTTGAGCTGCTTGGGGTCGGTCCACGCCCTGAAGACGCGCTCGCGCGGCGCGTCGATGACGCGGGTGAGGACGATCTCGGGCTTGTTCGGTCGACGGTCGGCGAGGTACGCCGTGAGCTTGTCCAGGATCTGCGTGTAGCCCTGGCGCTCGAGCTCCTCCTCCCTGGCCATCTCCCAGCTGAGCGTGATCGTGGTCTTGCCTGGTCCGGCGTCCTCGAGCGTCGTCCGCAAGATCCGGCCGTCGCCTATCGCGAGAACGATGAGCTCCGGCTCGACGACCTCCTCGTAGATGCCCTCCAAGAAGAAGCCTTCGCCGCCCTCGAGGGGACGCATCTCGATGCGGACGCGACCGCCTGTCCGCGGATCCGACTGTGCGGACGGAGTCGTCCAATCATTCGCGGCCATCCAATGCACGATGTGCTCGGGCTGCGTATAGACCTGCCAGACCAGATCGCGCGGCGCGTTCAGCGTCCTCGTGAGAGTCATCACCCGTTGCGTCGGCATCCGACCCTGCGTCTTAGTCGTCGCGGCCATCGTTCTTGTCCCCCTTTTGCATTTTGCGTAGGTAGTCATCGAGACGGTCAAGGCTTAGCTCCCAGAAACGCCGGTAGCGCGAGACCCAATGGTCGATCTCCTTTAGGCGGGCGGCCTCCAACCGCGCCGGCCGCCACTGCGCGTCCCGGCCGCGCGAGATGAGGCCGGCTTGCTCGAGCACCTTGAGATGCTTCGAGATCGCCGGAAGGGTCATGTCGAACGGTTTCGCGAGCTCCTTCACCGGCGCGTCGCCTTTCGCGAGGCGGGCGAGGATCGCTCTCCGCGTCGGGTCGGCGAGGGCCGCGAACGTGGCGCTCAGGTGGTCCGCCGGCATACCAGTTGATTCACCTTCAGGTTAAATAACCAGATGGTTAATAACCGAGTTCGCAGGCAATGTCAAGGGCGCAGCGGGGCGCTCGATCAGGCCGGCTCGACGCTCCGGCGCCTCGCCAAGGCGAAGCTGAGAAGAATCGTGGTCGCCGCAACCGCGATCCAGGCCGCCGGCTCGCCCGGTGCGGTGCCAACGGAGTAGGCGTCGATGACCCACGGGACGAGCGACGCACAAACCAGAAGCCCTACAAGAAGGATGCGGTCGGTCGCGCGCATAGCCTCGGCGAACACGATCGCCCACGGCAAGGCGAGGATCAGTTGATCGTGGCTGCCCGCGTACGGAGCCACTAAGAGCGTCCCGGCGGCCGCAAGCCCGAGCACGGCGACCGATCGGAGTTTGGCCCTGCGAACGACCACCGCGACGAGCGCGAGCACGGCGAGGATCAGCACGGCGCCGAGTCGTTCGTGGCCGAACAGGCGCTGGGCGAGCGCCCATGCCGTCGCCTGATCGGGAAGCATCTCCCGTCGGTTGGAGAAGAGCTCCCCTATCCACTCCGCTATCCACGACGGCCGGATCGCGACGCTCAGACCCAGAGGCAGGGTCGCCGCGATCAGCACGGTCGCGATGACCCGCCTCGATCCTTGCGCGAACGCCCGCCCAACGGCGACCAGGGCGACGAGCCACGTCACGTGTGGCTTCAACAGAAGCGCAACGGTCGCGAGGCCGCCGCTCACTTCGCGCCCACGCGACGTCGCGAGCGCGAGAACGCCCAGAAGGCCCACCATGACGCCCCCGAACTGAGCGGTCGTGGTCGTGAGCCAGAACGGCTCCGACGCGATGATCACGATGAGGAACGTCGCCAGCGCTCGTGGTGGTCCGTCGACCGCACGCCAGAGGAGGATGGCCCCGACGACCGTCGCGAGGATGAGCAGAGCCTCCCAGAGATAAGCCGCGAGCCCCTCGGGCAAAGCGGCAAGCGGCACGAATGCGAGGGCCGTCGTGAGCGGGTAACCGAAGCGCCCCGGACACGGCGCCGATCGCAGTAATCCGGCTGGATCAACGAACGGCCCGCCTATCGCGGCCGACCACGCGGTTTCGTCGTACGGGTCGGCGCCATCGATGAGCATTCGTGCCGCCGTCCAC
Source organism: Chloroflexota bacterium (assembly GCA_005889075.1). Lineage (GTDB taxonomy): Bacteria > Chloroflexota > Limnocylindria > P2-11E > P2-11E > 3-1-20CM-2-70-9. Next base: position 4,207 of record VBDQ01000003.1, on the reverse strand, counting down.
AAGCAATGGAAGTCGGTCGTTCCGTAGGCCGACGCGGCGCGGCCGCCGACGATGAAGGCGAACGCAAGAACGAGCGCCAGCACGGCCCACATGACCCGCACGGGCCATTTCTAACGGCGGTCCGACGACGCCGTGGTTCTGGCGAGTGCCGGTCTTGACATGCGCCGCGATCGGCTGTATTAAACCATATGGTTGAATACACGATGGCCCAGACAACCGACACGCTCAGCCTGACGTTCGCGGCCCTCGCCGATCCCACGCGGCGGGCGATCCTCGCCCGCCTCGCGAAGGGGGAGGCCTCGGTGACCGAGTTGGCCGAGCCGTTCGACATGAGCCTTGCGGCGGTCTCGAAGCATCTGCAGGTGCTCGAGCGCGCAAAGCTCGTCGAGCGGGGACGCGAAGCCCAGTGGCGGCCGGCCCGCCTGAATGCCACGCCGCTGCGGGCGGCCGACGAGTGGGTCGAGCGCTATCGCGAATTCTGGGAGGAGAGCTTCGACCGACTGGACGAGGTCCTGCACGAGATCAAGAACAAGGAGAAAAGCCGTGATCGCAAGCGATAGCAAGTTCAAGGTGACATTGCCTTCGGACCGCGAGCTCGAGATGACGAGGACCCTCGACGCACCCCGTGAGCTGGTCTTCAAGACGATGTTGGACCCTGACCTCATCCCGCGCTGGTGGGGGCCGCGCCGTTACAGCACCATCGTCGACAAGATGGACGTCCGCGTGGGCGGCAAGTGGCGCTACGCCAACCGCGCCGCGGACGGGAACGAGTTCTGGTTCAACGGGGAGTACCGCGAGATCGTCCCGCCTGAGCGTGTCGTCCAGACCTTCGAGTTCGAGCCGATGGCGGGCCACATCAGCGTGGACACCTTGACGCTCGAGGACATCGGCGACGGACGAACGCGTGTCCGGGTCCGCTCGGTGTTCGCAAGCAAAGAAGACCGCGACGCGGTCTTGAGCAGCGGCATGGAGTCGGGCGCGAACGAAACATACGACCGGCTCGCCGAGATCCTCGCGGAAAAGCAGCGCGTCGGATCGAAGCGCTAGCGCCTTAGCGGTGGTCTTTGGAGCCCGGCAACTGGCCGGGCTCCGGATCGCCGTCGCGCTCTAACGGCCATCGCGTGACGCGAGCGGCAGGATCGGGAACGCGTAAAAGAGCGCCGTGAGCCCGTAGACGATGAGGCTCGCGATCGGTGCGACGAACGCGAGGGCGATGCCCACGGCGTATGTCCCCAACCCGATCGGAAACAGCCGGCCCTCCGCACGGATTCGACGGGCTGCCGCCCTGTCGCCCACAAGCCGCTGATCGTGCGTCGCGTAGAAAAAGACCCCGCTGAAGGCGATCGCGATCAGGATTGCGCCAAGCCCGTACACGACCAGTGCCGCGGTCGCGCCGCGGTCCGAGAGGATGTACTGGTCGACAAGAGACGTTGGGAAGGGAACGATCCCGACGGCGATGAGCAGCATGAGATTCAGGTAGAGAAACCAACGGTCCACCCGCTTGCAGTGCTCCAGCAGCGTGTGGTGATTCACCCAGATGATGCCGATGGTGAGGAAGCTCACAAGGTAGGCGGCATACGCAGGCCAGAGGCGAAGCAGGGCACCGACGAGATCAGCTGTGTCCGAGGGCACGCGCAGCTCGAGGACAAGGAGCGTTGCGGCGATCGCGAAGACGCCATCGCTGAAGGCCTCGAGGCGGCTCGTTCGCACGGCCCAAGTCTGAATCACGCCTTGTGCTACAGCGCGAGGCGTATCTCCTCGAGCTCCAGGTCAGCAGGAACCCCCCATCGCGGGCACGTAGCGATAGGCGCCGGGAAGGCCTTCGGCGAGCCGATATCGCGCGACCACCGCACGTGCCAGCGCGGGCAGCCAGCGCTCGCGTTGCACGGGCCAGCGGTCAAGCTCGTCCAGCGGAACGCTAGAGACGACGCCAGCGAAGTCCCCCGCGCAGACGCGTTGAGTGATCGCATCCGCGATGACTCCGCCCGCGACGAGGTGCGACCAGATGAAGACATCGTCGACGTCCGGCTCGATCCCCCGCACCACAAGAATGCCGGCGTCCTCGGTGAGGTAATGGCCCGGCGCTGAGAGCGCCGCGGACACCGATGCGCTCATCTGCACCGGGGCGAGACCCTCGGGATGGAACGGGCCGAACGTGACGACCGCGAAGACGAAAAGTATCTGGGCGCTGAGGACCAGTGGCACGCGAGGCCCTCTGGGGCTCGGCGCGGACGCCAGGGCAATGAAGCTCGCCGCGGAAAGATCCAGCAAGAAATTGACCGACGATCCGTCCCTGCCCGCCAGCAGCACGACGGCGATCGCGCCGATCACATAGGCCCGCATTCGTCCGGACGCGGTACGGAGCGCGACGATCGCCGCGGGCCCCAGCGTGACGACTGCGATCACGGCGAAGGCGAGCGCCGCCGGCACGGAGTACGGAAGGACATTCCAACGGATCACGTGCACGAGCAGGCCAAGAGGATCGAAGAACAACGCCCAAAGGCGAGTGGGAGAAGGGCCGTCTGCTTGGTGAAGATCGCAAGTCCCGCGAGGAGGCCGGCCGGTGCGGCGCGGCGCCAGGTCGGTCCTGCCGCGATCACCGAGGCGGAGGTGAACAGGACCGCGAGGTCGTCGGGTCGGTGGACGCCTGCCCAGAGCTGCACTGGGTAAGTCGCGAGGTACGCCATCCCGAGAGCAAATGCGCTCAGCGGCGCCGGGAGCGCGCGCGTTGCGATCATGACGGCCGTGGCGATCGTTGCGGCGAGTGCGGCGATCCGCAGCCCGACGAACGGGCCCAAGCCCTCCCCGGCCGCCACCGCGAGGTACGCGACCGGGGGATAGATCGCGGCGACGAACGTGCCCGGCGCTGGCTGCCCGTATGGATCCGCGCCGCGAGCGATCAACGCTCCGGCGTGCGCGATCGCTCCGTCGCCGTAGAGCGCCAGGGTGCGGGACCCTACGAGGGCGGCCCAACTCCAAAGCGGAGGAAGCGCCACGGCCGTCGCGATGACCAGCAGCAGCGCCCAGGCAAGGCGGGCTCGGCGGCCGTTTGCCGCGGACGAGGTGTGCGGTTCGTTGTCCGTCGCCGCTTCATAGCGGACACGGGCGCCGATGAGAAGAGCCCAGTTTCGGCGACATCACGGCAGAGGGCGGTGGGTTACGCGCAGACTGGCGAGAGCGATCGAGCATGGACATCGAGGAGTGAAACCATGCGGATCACCAAGAACACGATCGAGACCACACCAGGCCCGCCCGAGTGGTTCACCGGCGCGGCGTACATCGACGCGATCGCGACGCCGACAGGTCCATCGCGTCTGAGCGCGAACAGCGTCCACTTCACGCCAGGCGCGAGAACTGCGTGGCACACGCATCCGAACGGACAGACGATCTACGTCACGGAAGGCGTTGGTCTCGTGCAGGGGCGGGGCGCGCCGATCGAGGTGGTCCGTCCGGGCGACCGCGTCTTCTTCGAGCCAGGCGAGGACCACTGGCATGGCGCCGCGCCGACGCGCTTCATGACGCATCTCTCGATGGTCGAAGTCGACGGGAAAGGCAATAGCGCGACGTGGGGTGCGCACGTCGTCGATGATGAGTACCGCGCAGCGCCGTCGATTGATGAGGCCCGTCGGTGAGCGCATGGACCAGTGGCGAGCTCGAGAGGATCGCGTCGGCGGACGAGCTGGAGATCGCGGCGGTGCGACGCGATGGCACGCTCCGAAAGCCGGTGACCGTGTGGGTCGTCCGTCTCGGCGATGATCTGTACGTCCGATCGGTGAAGGGCCCGACCGGTGCGTGGTTCCGCGGAACACAGGCGCGCCATGAAGGCCGCATCCAGGCTGGCGGCGTGGATAGAGATGTGACCTTCGTGGAGGCCGACACCGCGCTCGGTGACGAGGTCGATCGCGCGTACCGCACGAAATACCGCCGCTATGCAGCGAACATCGTGAACAGCGTCCTCACCCCGGGGGCGCGGTCAGCGACGCTGCGAGTCGTGCCCCGCGAAAACGCGCGTTCGGCATCGCCTCGTCCATCGCGCTCGAGGAGGCCCTAGGCATGCGTGCAGCCCTCTTCGGCGGACCGCGCTCGATCACGGTCGGAGAGCGGCCCGACCCCGTGATCAGTGCGCCCACCGACGCTATGGTCCGCGTCCTACTCGGGTGCGTGTGCGGCTCCGATCTCTGGTATTACCGCGGCGAATCCGCGCACG
>VBDQ01000041.1 GCA_005889075.1 Chloroflexota bacterium | reverse complement strand
CCCGTCGGGCCGATCACGAATGATTGTCCGAACCGGTCGGTCCGGATGCTCGGCTCGGCCGCGCTGCTGCTTCCGGTGAGGAGCAGGTTAGGGTTGAACGTCGCGGTCGGCGGGGCGGCAGAGACGACCGCGGTGCCTGAAGGGATGACCGCCGCCGCGGCTGCGGTCGCGCCGAGATATGGAGCGAGAGACGCCACGAGGACGATCACGATGACCGGCGAAAGAGCGCCCGTGCCGCGCACAAAGGCGCGCGAGCATGCCATGCGAAATACCTCCGGCGAAATGAGAAAGCGCGTTCCGCTGGCTGCATCAGCGGTGCCAGCAAGAGCCCGCCCTCTTTCCCCGCTGTGGCGTGAGCGGCCGGGACAGCCCTCGATGGGGATCACAACTCTCAGCGCTGAAACCCTCGCAGTCGCAGTCGCCGAGCTCGGCACGCGTGATAGCGATCTCGCCGCGGTCGTTGAGCGCTTCGGACCGCCGCCGCTTTGGGGGCGCGATTCGGGATTCGGGACGCTCGTGCAGATCATCCTCGAGCAACAGGTCTCGCTCGCGTCCGCGCGTGCCGCGTACGAGCGCCTCACGTCGACGGCCGGCGCCATGACACCCGAACGGGTGGTAACCGTTGACGATGCGGCCATGCGGGGCGCCGGGGTAAGCCGGCAGAAAGCGTCCTACATCCGGTCTTTGGCGCGGGCCATCGTCGAGGGCGAATTCGATCCGGAGGCACTCGATGCGCTGGACGACGACGCGGCACGCGCCGAGCTCATCAAGCTAAAAGGAATCGGCGCGTGGAGCGCGGACATCTATCTCTTGATGGCGCTCCGCCGCGCGGATGTGTGGCCCAGCGGCGATCTCGCACTCGTTGGCGCGCTTCGCGAGGTGAAGCGCCTGCGCGCGCTGCCGGATGCGGCGCGGATCGAGCGCTTGACCAGGCCATGGCGGCCGTGGCGAGCCGTCGCGGCGCGCGTGCTCTGGCACCACTATCTCAGCACGCCGCGACGTCGGGCTCGCTGACGGCGTCAGCCCTTGAACGGCTGGCCGGTCTCCACGTCTGGTCCACCGAGATCCGCCTCCGGGAACTGGGTACGGAAGGCCCTCGCGATCCATTGCTGGAGGCGCTTGGTCCAGGTGAGCGGCTCGTAGGCCTCGAGATGCTGATAGATACGGTCGAGCTTGGCGCGGTCAGCCTCGGTGAACATGTCGTCTTCCTCCTCTGCTTGCCGTGCTTCGCGAACGATGCGGTCGAGGTCGAGCGTTCCGGGACATTCCGTCGGCACGATCGCGTGGTGTGGCAAGACGGTCGTTCCGACCCGAAGCGCGAGGCCGTGGCGGCTCGCGATCTCGGCGTGAAGCTGCGCTGACGCGGCGTACAAGGCATCCGACGGCGGCATCGCGGGACCTGCCTCGTGCTCGATGCCGATCGACCGCAAGTTCACGTCGAACCTGCCCGCGTGGTACGCCGTGTCGGCTTCGCTCACGAGCTGGACGATCCTGCCGTCCTGGCCGATCACATAGTGTGCCGAGAGGATGCTCGCGGGATTCAGGAACCTGCGTATCGCGGCCTCGAACATGACCACGGTCCAATGGTCGACGATCAAAGTGATGGCATTTCCTTCACGCCCCACGCTGTAATTGCTGTCGGGGACCGGTCCACGCCACTGGATCGCCATCTGGAAGGGAAAACGCCGTGGCACCCTAGGGCGTGATGGCACGTGCTCTGATCCTCGCGCTCGTCGTGCTCGCCGCCTGCGGCGGGCCGGCTGCGGTGGTCACGCCCACGCCGAGCGCGTCCGCGGCGGCTACCTCCTTCCCCACGCCGGCGGCCACGCCTTCGCCCTCGCCGTCATCGACGCTCGGCCTCATGCCCATCTTCGACGCGCATCTGCACTACAGCCGTGAGTCGTGGACAGCCTATCCGCCGGAGAAGATCGCGGCGGTCATGGATTCGGTCGGCGTCCGTTCGGCGCTCGTGTCGAGCGCGCCCGATGAGGGCACGTTCCGCCTGAAGGCGGTGATGGGCGATCGCATCGTTCCGATGCTCGGGCCCTACCGGAACGGGAGCGACGTCTTTTCGTGGACACGCGATGGCACCATCGTCGCGTACGTCCAGTCCGCATATCGGCCGGGCATGCATCGTGGCTTTGGCGAGTTCCATCTGCTGGTCGGTCAGACGGGACTGCCGGTCGTCAAGAGCGTTCTTGCGTTCGCCGCGCGAGAGAAGCTCTTTCTCCAGCCCCATGCGGATGCGCGCGCGGTTGCCGAGCTGCTCGGGGTCGTCGGTGCGGACCGGGTCGTGCTATGGGCGCATGCGGGCGTCACCGCCACGCCCGAGGAGATCGACACATTGCTCGCGAGGTGGCCGAATCTCTGGACGGAGCTCTCGCTCCGCGATGACGTGGCGCCGCAGGGGAAGCTCGATCCGAAGTGGCGCGCGCTGCTCACGAAGTACGGCGATCGCTTCATGGTCGGTACCGATACCTGGACCGTCGGCGGCACGTACACCGGCAACGAGCGCTGGGACGCGTACACGCAGATCGTCCGAGGCATCCGCGGGTGGCTCGCGCAGCTTCCACCCGACGTCGCCGAGGCGATCGCGTATGGCAACGCCGAGCGGTTCCTCGACGAGTTGCCGCGCTAGCCCGCCAGGCGCTTGGCACCGCCGGTGCAGGCGCTAGGGGGCGGAGGTGAGTGCACATGGCCGATGAAGAGTGCGCCCACTGCGGCACGTTGATCACCGAATGGTCGAGCGTCCAGCACGTCGACGGAAAGGTGTTCTGCTGCCGGAACTGCTCGACCGCCTACACGCGCGCGCAGAAGGCACCGAGCGAGACCCCGATGGCGATGCCGCCGAAGTTCTAAGCCGCCTGCGCCGGCGGGGCGATCTCCTCGAGCGATCGGCCGCGGGTCTCCTCACCGAGGAGTGCGACCGCGGCCGCGGTGATGAGCAGCAAGACCATGAAGACCGCGAACGTGCCTGACTCGGCGATCGCCGGGACGAGCACGGGGGTCAGGTAGGGGCCGATGATCCCGCCCACGCGTCCGACGGCGGCCGCCACGCCCGCGCCGGTGGCGCGGACCGCAGTCGGGTAGAGCTCGGGGGTCCACGTGTAAACGACGCCCCATGCACCGAGGTTGAAGAACGAGAGCAGCGCGGCCCACACGAACGCGTCGGTCCCGGTACCGGCGTTGCCGAACAGGAACGCAGTGACCGCGGTCCCGAGCAGGTAGGTCACGAGGGTCGGCTTGCGGCCCCATCGCTCCACCAGCCACGCCGCGCTGAAGTAGCCCGGGACCTGCGCGAGCGTCGAGAGGAAGAAGAACTCATTCCCGCGCACCTGCGACAGGCCGCGCGCAGCGAGGATCGAGGGTATCCAGAGGAAGATCCCGTAGTACGTGAGGACGACGCCGAACCAAAGGATCCAGAGCATCGCGGTCCGCTTCGCATAGCGCGACGCCCAGAGCTCGGTGATGCGTGTCCGTCCGGCGCGGATGGGTGCGACCGCCGGCGCGAGCGTCAAGAGCGCTCCCCCACCCGCGCGCTCGACGCGACGCACGACGGCGTCAGCCTCCGGCGCGCGGCCCTTTTCGGCGAGGTAGCGCGGGGACTCGGGAAGCGCGCGGCGAAGATACGCGACGTAGAGAGCCGGTAGGGCGCCGACCGCGAATCCCCAGCGCCAGCCGAAATTCGCGACGACGGTGAGCGCGACGATCCCGGCGAGGATCGTCCCGTACGCCCAGAACGACTCGAGCAGGACGATGAGCCGGCCGCGGCTGGCCCGCGGCGAGAGCTCCGAGACGAGTGTCGAGGCCACCGGAAGCTCGCCGCCGAGGCCGACGCCGGCTACGACGCGCGCGGCGAGCAGCGTCCCGAAGCTTGGCGCGATCGCCGAGAGCAGCGCGCCGGCCGAGAACACGACGAGGGTCGTCGAGAACACACTCCGCCGGCCGTAGCGGTCGGCGAGCCGGCCCGACGCCGCCGCACCGATGAACATGCCAACGAAGGTCGCGCTGGCGACGAGCCCGATCTGCGACGCGTCAAGCTTGAACTCGTTCCGGATCGGGGTGAGGAGGAAGCCGAGCATGAGGACGTCCATCGCGTCGAACATCCAGCCGATGCCGGCGAGGATCACGAGCCGCCAGTGGAAGCTGTTCAGAGGCACCCGATCGAGTCGGGCGACGAAGGTCTCGGCTGTTGCGCTCAACTCCCCAGGCATCCCTCGGCCGCGAGCAGCTCGGCGTTCAGGACCGACGCACCCGCGGCGCCACGGATCGTGTTGTGGGTCAAGACGACGTACTTGATCCCGAGGACAGGATCCTCGCGCAAGCGACCGACGACCGCTGCCATGCCCCTCTCGACGTCGCGGTCGAGCACCGGCTGCGGGCGATCCTGCTCGTCGCGCAGCACGATCGGTCGGGCCGGCGCGGTCGGCAGATCGAGCTCCTGCGGCCGCCCCCGGAAGGCGCGCATCGCATCGGCCGCATCGGCGAGTGAGGGACGGCCACGCAGGGTGAGGCTTACCGCCTCGGTGTGCCCATCACGGACCGAAACGCGATTGCAGTGCGCGGAGAACGCGAAGTCCGCGTCGACGAACCGCCGGCCGTCCCAGCGGCCTAAGAACTTCCGCGTCTCGAGCTGCATCTTCTCTTCTTCTTCTGCGATGTAAGGGACGACGTTGTCCAGCGCGTCCAGCGATGGGACGCCGGGGTAGCCGGCGCCGGAGAGCGCCTGCATCGTCGTGACAACCGCGCGCTCGATGCCGAACGACCGGTGAAGCGGCGCCGCGGCGAGCGCGAACCCGATGGCCGAGCAGTTGCCGTTGGTCACGATCGACCCTGTCCATTTCCGGCGCTGGCGCTGGACCGAGAGCGCGTCGGCGTGCTCCGGATTGACCTCGGCGATGATCAGCGGAACGTCGTCGTCCATGCGGTGCGTCTTCACGTTGGAGAACACGTGATGGCCGGTCTTGGCGAGGGCCGCCTCGTGCTGCGCGGCCGCCTCCGACGGCAAGGCCGAGAAGCAGATCTCCGCATCGAGGTCGTCAGTCGTCGGTGCGAGCTTCATCTCGCGTGCGATGTCCGGCATCCCGCCCGGCCAGTGCCATGGCGCCACGTCGCCGTACCGCCGGCCGGCCTTCGCGTCGCTTGTCGTGAGCGCGGTGATCTCGAACCACGGATGGTCGGCGAGCAGGCCGATGAACCGCTGCCCGACCGTTCCGGTCGCGCCAAGGACCGCGACTTTGCGCTTGCGCACGTGGCTAGTCTCGCAGGTCGGGCTCAGGCCGCCCGTCGCACCAATCGAAGGAGATCCTCCTCGCTGATCCGATGCAGTCGTGAGACGAGCGCGCCGGTCTCGTCGAGGACGCGGTAGCCGTTCGCGAGCGGCGTGATCGTGTCGGGGATGATCGTCCGCACGAGATCACCGTGCGCGTCGAAGACCAGGAAGCTCGGGGTGTAGAGGATGCGATACGCGCCGGCGATCTCGCGTCCGCCGGCTGTCGGCAGCTCGACGCGGATGATCTGGCAGTCAGCGCCGAGATTGGTCGCCGCCGCCTTCAAGACTTGCCGGGTCGCCATGCAGATGAGGCAGAAATTCGAATAGAGCTCCACGAGGACCGGCCGGCCCGCGTGTCGGAATCGGTCGAGCTCCGCGGCGGAACGCACGTCGGGTGCGCCGGGGCGCATCGCCAGCCAGATCCCACCGAGGACGACGAGATCGATCACAGCGGTCGCGGCGATCGCCGGCACGGCCGCTCCACCTACCGGCGCGAGCGTGAGCAGCGCCGCCAGGAGCGTGGGCACCACCACGACGACAGCGAGAGCGAGATAGCTGAAGTGGTTGAGCGTCCTCAGCGATGGAATTCCTCGTGTATGAGGCGGACCGCCTTCTCGCGGTCCTTGTCCATGACGACGAGGGAGATGTTCAGCTCGCTCGATCCTTGCGCGATAGCGACCACGTTCACCGACGCTTTCCCGAGCGCTCCGAATACGCGCGCCGCGACGCCGGGGGTACCGCGCATCCCCTCCCCCACCGCGGCGACGATCGCGACCGGGCGTTCGACCTCGATCCGCTCGACGTCGTGGCGGCGCAGCTCGGCGTTGAACATCCGCTCGAGCGCCTTGCGAAGCCGGTCGGTCGCTTCGTCAGGAACGACGAGGCAGATCGAGTTCTCGCTCGAGGACTGGCTGATCATCATCACCGATACGCGTTCAGCCGCCGCGGTATCGAAGACGCGGGCCGCGAACCCGGGAACCCCGCTCATACCAGCGCCCTGGACAGTGATCAACCCAAGCCCGCCGAGCGAGGTCGTGGCTTTCACGACGCTCCCATCCTGGTCCGCTTTCTTCGTGATCGTCGTCCCGGCGTCAGACTGTGCGAACGTGTTGAGAATGCGGACCGGGATGTTGGCTTCCACCGCCGGCAGCACCGCGCGCGGATGGAGCACCTTCGCGCCGAAGTAGCTGAGCTCCGCGACCTCGGCATAGGAAAGAGTCGTGAGCGGCCTGGCGCCTTTCACGATGCGCGGGTCGGCGCTCATGACGCCGCTCACGTCGGTGTAGATGAGCAGCTCGTCGGCATGGAGTGCCGCGGCAAGGATCGCCGCGGAATAGTCGGAGGCGCCGCGCCCGAGAGTCGTGGTGACTCCCTCGGCCGTCGATCCGATGAAGCCGGTCACCACCGGCACCGAGCCGTACTTGAGGCGGGGAGCGAGCTCCTTGACCGCTCGCGCGCGGGTCTCCTCGAGGCTTGGATTCGCGTGACCGAAGGCGTCATCTGTGATCACCAGGCCCTCGGCTGAAAGCGCCTCGGCCTTCACGCCCCGGTGCTCCAGCACGGCGGCGACGATCGGCGCGCTGATGCGCTCGCCGTACGACACGATCGCGTCCAGCGTTCGCGCGGTGCATTCGCGGAGGATGGCGACGCTCTGAAGGAGGGCGTCCGCGCGTTCGGTGAGATCGGCGATCTCCTTGAGCACGTCGGCCGACTCGAAACCGAGCGCGTCCGCGGCGAGGTTCTTGTGCTCGCCCGCGAGACGGAGGACGGTCTCCTGCGCCTGGTGCGCGTCGCCCATCTCGGCCGAACGCGCGGACGCGATCAGGGCGTCGGTCGTCCCGGCGGTCGCGGAGACGACCACGATGCGCTCTCCCTTCACGCCCTTCACGATCTCGGCCACGCGCTGAAGGGCGGTCGGCGACGCGACGGAGGTCCCGCCGAACTTGAGCACGGTCCGCGTCATCCGCGAGCCCTCGCGATCGCGATCACATCGCCGAGTATCGCCGAGGCGGTCGCGTCGCCGCCCGCGCCCGGCCCGCTCCAGACGAGACGAGGCACGAGGTCGCTCTCGAGGGTGATCACGTTCATCGGTCCGGCGGCCTGGCCCTCGAGCGAGTCGGCAGGGACCTCTTCCGGCCCGACGCGTGCTTTCGTCGCGCGATCGCCGAAGTCGGCGACGGCGAGGTAGCGGATGCGGGCAGCGCGCGCGGCCGCGGCGGAAAAGCCACCGGCCGCCACGCCACGCAGGCTCGTGCGCCGAACGTTGTCCGGATGGTAGTGACGGCCCTCGAGGATCGAGATCAGGATCGCGAGCTTGTACGCGGCGTCGTGCCCATCGACGTCGTTGCTCGGATCGGCCTCGGCATAACCGGCTGCGGTCGCCTGCGCGAGGGCCTCCTCGAACGAGCTGCCCGCTTCCATGCGCGAGCAGATGTAGGTCGTCGTCCCATTGAGGAGGCCGCGGAGCACGCGCGGTCGGACGGCGCCGAGGGTTCGCATCCCCGCGACTACGGGTACGGCTGCGGCCACCGCGGCCTCGAACCGAAGCTCGCGCCGTGCGTGGCGGGCGCTTTCGTGGAGCGCGTTCCAGTCCTTTGCGACGAGCTCCTTGTTCGCCGTCACGACGTGCTTCCCGTTCTCGAGCGCTCCGTGGACGAGCTCGCCGGCGGGATCCGTCCCGCCGATGACCTCGACGACCACGGCGATCTCCGGATCCTCCAGGATTGAATGAGGATCAGTCGTGACCGGCACGTCACCGGCTTCACGCGGCTTTTGCGCATCCCGCACCGCCGCGGCGACGAGCTTCACGGGCCGACCGGCCGCCGCATCGATGCGCCGGGATCGGTCCGCGAAGGCGCGTCCTACCGCCGAGCCCACGGTGCCGAGGCCGAGCAGTCCGACTCCGACCGGACCATCGCTCACCTTGCCAGCGGTCGTCCCCAGACGACGTTCCCGGCGACGGGCACCACGACGCGATCGATGCCGAGATTTCGGAAGAGCGCGCGCACGTCGGCGGCTAAGCCGTCAGTGCGCGGGCCGAGCGTGACGCGCGAGAGCGTGCTGGTGCTCTGGAGCGCGCGGATGAAGTCCTCGACCGACTGATCGAACGGCACGACTGACGTCCGCTGAGAGCCGAGCCGTTCGAACAGCCCACGGGTCTGGAGCTCGCCAAAGAGGTCCACGAAGAAGGGCTTCCGCTGGAGCGGCGAGTAGCGCTGGATGATCTCCGTGAGCTTCGCACGCCACGTCGGCGGATATTCCCAGTCTTGGTCCAGCGCGGCGAGCACGCCGCCGTGCGCCAGTGCCGACGCGAAGCGGGGCATGACCACGTCGTGATCCATCCAGTGCAGGCTCTGCCCGCACGTGATGAGCCCATAGGGCGGCGCCAGCCGAGCGGTCTCGCCGGTCCCGTGGATCCAGTGGATCAGCGGGTCGTCGCCACCCGGAAGGCCGCGGGCCTCGGCGATCATGGCCTCCGAGGGCTCGATCGCATCGACGCGCGCCGCGAACGACCGCAGACTCCGCGCCACCGATCCGGTGCCGGCGCCGACGTCGAGAACGGTGTTGGGCGCGACGATGAGACGACGCAGCAGCCCGAACGTAGGCGCGGGGTAGGGCGGCCGGTACCGATACGACGCGGCCGCCTCGCGGTCCGTCCACACCGCCGCGAGCGCCTGCTTCTGATCGACCGTCACGCGAGCGCCTTCTCGAGAAGATCGAGTGCGGCCCCCACCGACGCGAGGCGGTTTCCATCGCGGTCGAACGGCCACTCGTATTTCTTCACCGCGCTGTGCGCATCGCTGTCGACCGCGACGTACGTGAGGCCGATGGGTTTCCCCGGGGTCGCGCCGCCCGGACCGGCGATGCCGGTGATGCCGATCCCGATCGTCGCGCCGAGCCGCTCACGTGCGCCGCGCGCGAGCGCTCCAGCGACGACCGAGGACACCGCGCCGTGCCCGTGGATCAGATCCGGCGCGACGTCGGCAAAGATCGTCTTGGCCTCGTTCGAGTACACGACCGCACCACCGCGGAAAAAGTCGCTCGCTCCGCCGTGAGCGGTGAGCACCGTCGCCAGCAGACCGCCGGTGCAGGACTCGGCGACGGCGACGGTCACTTTGCGGCGAACGAGCCGCGCCTGAACCGTCTTCATTCGCCCCTCGAGCTCAGCCTGCGTCGGCGCGCGTCTGGGTGGCACGGAGCATGAGTCTGACGCCGGAGACGACAGTCAGCGCGACAGTGACGTCGAGGAGCGCCTCGGCGGCCGTGCGCCACAATGCGCCGCCGAGTGCGGCGGCCGCGATCAGGCCCGCGGTGCTCATCATCTGGAGGATCGTCTTGAGCTTGCCGTCCGCGGTCGCCGGGAGCGTCCGTTCTGCCCGGCTGCGCGCCCAGACCGCGGCGACCTCGCGCAGCACGACTACGGTCACCGCCCAGAGTGGCGCGAGACCGCGCAGAGCGAGTGCGGATAAGGTGCCGATGACGAGGATCTTGTCGGCGAGTGGATCGATCGCGGCGCCTCTTGCGGTCACCTCGCCGCGAGCGCGTGCGAGCGGCCCGTCCACCGCGTCGGTCGTAGCCGCGATCGCGAACAGCGCGAGCGCCGCGAGGTCCGTCTCGGGTGTGCGGAACGCGAGGAGAGCGCAGACCGGGACAGTGAGGATTCCTCGCGCGAGTACGAGGAGCGTCGGCGCGTTCATTGCACCCTGAAGGTGCGGTCGACGACCTCCCCTGGACGTCCAAGGCTCGCGATGAGCTGCCCGTTGTGAATGACCTGGGTCGCCGCGCCGTTGCCGCTGCGGATCCGGACTTCCTTGCCGGTGAAGAGCGCCGTCTCGCCATCGTGGTACACGCGTCCGCCATCGACATCTGTGCCATCGACGGTCGCGAGTATCCAGGTGTCGCCCCCGCGCACGAAGACGTTGACGACCGCCTTCGTGTAAACGATCACGACGTTGCGAGTCTCCTCGAGGGTGCCGCCCGTCGCGGTCTGCGCGACGACGCGGAAGGACTGTGGCCCCGCTGGCGGGTAGTAGCGGCTCTGGAACGATCCGTCGGGATTGACGGACACGGCGAGGTTGTTGATCGAAAGGCGCGCGACAGAACGATCGACGCGCCCGCTCACGAGCACCGAGACGTCGGTCAGCGTGACGCCGGCAGCCGGCTGATCGATTAGGAGCTGCGGCGCCGGACCGACGGCCGGGCTCGCTGCGACCTGGTACTGGATCGTGCGCGCGACCCGGTTCGTCTTTCCCGCGGCGTCGAGGACCTCGATCTCGACGTGGTTCGCCCCCGGCTTGAGCGCGACCGTGGTAGTGAACGACCCATCCCTGCTCGTCTTGATGTCGCCAAACGTATCCGGACCCGGATAGACGCGGACAGTGATGCGCCCGTCGGGCACAGTCACGCCGCTCACAACGAGATCGCCGCTTGCCGCGATTTCGTCGGTCGCCGGCTGGGTCACCTCGAGCCGCGGCAGCGTGGCGAAGGTCGTGAACTGGTAATAGAGGTAGCCCACGAAGAGACCCACGCCGGCGAGCAGGATGACCGGGAAAAAGATGACCGGCCGGAAGATCAAGCTCCGATGCACGACGGGGCGATAGGGCTTGAACGTTCGGCTCTGTGGCGGTTCGGGCTGCCCGCGCTCGTGCTGGTAGAGCGGGATCAGCTCATCGGTCTCAAGGTCGAGGTATTCGGCGTAGTTGCGCAAGAACCCCTTCGTGTACACCGCGCCCGGAAGAGACTGGTAGTCGCCGTCCTCGAGCGCTTTGAGGAACTTCTCGCGGATCCGCGTGTCCCCAGCGGCTTGCTCGAGGGTGATGTTCTTCTTCTCGCGTTGGGTCCGAAGCATCTCGCCGAGCTTAGACATCGCCGCGCGCCATCCCGTACACCTCGCGCATCTTGCCCGGCCCCTGCGACGGTCCGATGACGCCGTGCTGCTCCATCATGTCGATCAGCCTGCCGGCGCGCGCGAAGCCGATCGTCATCTTGCGCTGAAGCATCGACACCGACGCCTGGCCCGCACGCTGGACGATCTCGACGGCCTCCTCGTAGCGCTCGTCCTCGATGTCATCGCCGCCGTCGTCGCGGACGTGCGCGCGCTCCTTGTCCTCGAGGATCGAGAGGTCGTACCGCGGCTCGCGCTGCTGCTTCCAGTGCCGGGTCACGAGCTCGATCTCGCCGTCGGAGACGAACACACCCTGGGCGCGTGTCGGCTTGGGCGAGTCCGGCGGCAGCCACAGCATGTCACCGCGTCCGAGAAGCTTCTCCGCGCCGGTCATGTCGATGATCGTGCGGGAGTCGACCGCCGAGGCGGTAGCAAACGCGACGCGAGCCGGGATGTTGGCTTTGATCAGACCGGTGATGACGTCGACCGACGGGCGCTGCGTCGCGACCACCAGATGGATGCCGGTCGCCCGCGCGAGCTGTGAGATCCGGGTGATGGCTTTCTCGACCTGGATCGGAGCCGACATCATCAGGTCGGCCAGCTCGTCGATCAGCAGCACCACGTACGGGATGCGGTCGGGCCCGGTCCGCGACTCGTTGTATTTCTCGATGTTTCGGGCCGTCGCCCGCGCAAAGAGGCGGTACCGGCGGTCCATCTCCCCCATCGCCCAGTACAGCGCGTTGAGGATCCTGTCGTGATCGGTAACGACCGGCACGACGAGGTGCGGGATGCCGTTGAAGCCGGTGAGCTCGACACGCTTCGGGTCGGCGAGGATCAGCCGGACCTCGTCCGGGGTGGCCTGCATGAGCAGGCTGGTGATGATCGAGTTGATGCAGACGCTCTTGCCGGAGCCGGTCTGCCCGGCGATCAGCAGGTGGGGCAGCTTCGCGAGGTTGGTCACGATCGGGGATCCGGCGACGTCGCGCCCCAGGGCGACCGTGAGCTTCGACTCGCCAGACCGGAACTCCGCGCTTTCCGCGACGTCCCGGAGCGAGACCAGGCCGATGGCTAGGTTCGGGATCTCGATCCCGACCACGCTCTTGCCGGGAATGGGCGCCTCGATCCGCAGGCTGCGCGCCGCCAGCCCCAGCGCGAGATCGTCCGCGAGCGATTCGATCCGGCTGAGCTTCACCCCAGCCGCGGGCTTGAGCTCATACCGAGTAACGACCGGCCCGACGAATACGTCAGCGACGGTCGCGCTGATGCCGAAGCTCGCGAGGGTCTCCTCGATGACCCGCTTGTTGCGTCGCAGCTCGTCGGTGCCCGCCCGCGCCGCCGAGCCCTCCTCCAGAAGCTCCATCGAGGGCAGCGCCCAGGGCCTCTCAGGCGGATCGGCGTGCAACACGCCCTCGGCGACGACGGCAGCGGAGGCCAGACCGGCTATTGAGACGGCGAATGGCTCACGAGCAGCGGGCACACGCGCGCCGTCCGGCGGTGCAGGCTCCGAGGCAGGGGTAGGGGCCCCTGGCGCATCGCGCCGCGCGGTGGGGATCCGGCCGTAGGCCGGGGGGTCTCCGGAGCGTTGAGAGGGTTTCGGAGCCTGCACCGCCGAAGGGGACGCGGTGCGCTGCGAGCGGTCGTCGGGCAGGTGGATCCGCATTTGTTCGGCGGCTTCGTCGGCGGGGCGGTCGAAGTGGGTGGCGGTGCCGCCGGGAATGAGCGTTCCTGGGCGCAGGCCGCCGATGGCAGCGCGCTGCCGCCAGACCGGCGCCAGGAGCTCGGCGATCGTGCGGTTCGCGGCGATGACCAGGCCGACGAGAAGCAACGCGGTAAGCGCGATGGGAGCGCCGATCTGGCCGAAGAGCGAGGCCGCCGCCCTGGCGACGGCGCCGCCGACGTAACCCCCGGCGACGTCGTCGCGCGCGTAGTGACGAGTGAGCCCGAGGAGCGCGACGACGATCACGATTCCGCCGAGGATCGGGAACACCGTCTCGCGCCTGATGAAGCCGAACCAGAGCTCGAGCGCGACCGCCGCCAGCACCAGCGGCACGCCGAACGCCGCCCAGCCCAGCAGGTCGAAGAGCAGCGAGCGCCACCAGTGCAGCAGCGCACCCTGGTCGAAGCCGAGCGCGACCGCCGAAAGCAGGGCGAACGCCACGACCGCGATCGCGCCGACCTCGTCGCGGATCCGCGCCTCGATCGCGGGTGTTGCACCGTGGCGCGCGGAGCGTGCGGCTCTCTTCGCCATTCCCTTCCCTTCCCTCTAACTCACTGGCTAGACCTGCATGATGACCGGCATCACCATAGGTCTCCGCTTCGTCCGCTCATAGAGGAACGTCGCGACGGTCGAGTGGATCGTCTCCTTGAGCGCGGCCGCCTCGGCGAGATGCTCGCCGGTCTGCGCCTCGGCGAGCCCCTCGAGAACGCGCTGCTTGGTGAGCTCGATGATCTCGCCGGCGTCCTGCTCCGGCACGAACCCCTTGGTGACGATGTCGGGGCCCGCGACGACCTTGCCCGTGCGCTGCTCGATCGTGATGACGACCATGAAGAAGCCGTCGCTGCCGATCGAAAGCCGGTCGCGCATCACGGCGTGGCTCACGTCGCCGACGCCGAGGCCGTCGACGTAGACAACGCCGGCCTGGACCTTCTCCCCCAGCCGGGCGCCGCGCTCGTCGATCTCGAGCACGTCTCCGTTCGTAAGCACGAAGCACTTGTCCGGCGCGACGCCGACGTCCATCGCGAGCCGAGCGTGACGCACCAGCATTCGGTACTCGCCGTGGATCGGGAGGAAATGCTCGGGTCGGAGGATGTTGAGGAGAAGCTTGAGCTCTTCCTGGCTCGCGTGCCCGGAGACGTGCGGCCGCGTCGCGGGATCGTAGATAACTTCGGCCCCCAGCTTGAAGAGGTTGTCGATCGTCCGTGACACCAGCTCCTCGTTGCCGGGTATCGGGGTGGCCGACATGACGACCGTATCGCCGTCCTTCACCGCGACGTGCCGATGGTCGCCAAGCGCCATCCGCGAGAGCGCGCTCGTCGGCTCGCCCTGCGACCCCGTGGTGATGATGCAGATCTCCTGATCCTTCAGCTTGGTGATCTCGTTCGGGTGAACGATCGATCCTTCGGGGTACTCGAGGTACCCGAGCTCGCGCGCGGTCTTCGTGTAGTTCTCCATCGATCGGCCGACGATCGCGGTGCGCCGTCCCCAGGCCGCGGCGATCTCGACGATCTGCTTGATGCGCGAGATGTTCGATGCGAACGTCGTCGTGATCACCCGGCCCGGAGCGCGCGCCATGATCGCGTCGAATAGCTCGCCGACATGCCGTTCCGACTGCGTGTATCCGGGCACCTCGGCGCGCGTGGAGTCGGACATCAGGAGGAGCACGCCGTTCGCCGCGATCTCCGCGAGCCGCGCGAAATCGGTCTGCCGACCGTCGACGGGCGTGTGGTCGAACTTCCAGTCGCCGGAGTGGACGACCGTTCCATAGGGCGTGTGGATCGTCAACCCGACCGCGTCGGGGATGCTGTGACACACGTAGTACGAGTCGCATTCGAGTGCGCCTACTCGGAACGGCTCGCCCGGCGTGATCTCGCGGAAGGTCGCGCGCTCGGCGAGCTTGTGCTCGCGGAGCTTGGTACGGATGAGCCCGAGCGAGAGCTTGGTGCCATAGATCGGGACGTCCAGGAGATCGCGCAAAACGTAGGGCAGCGCGCCGATGTGGTCCTCGTGCGCATGCGTCATGACGAATCCGCGCACTCTGGCCTTGTGCTGGCGCAGATACGTGATGTCCGGGATCACGAGGTCGATGCCGAGCATCTCCTCGTCCGGGAACATGAGGCCTGCATCGATGACGATGACGTCGTCGCCGCACTCGAGGGCGAGCATGTTCTTGCCGATCTCGCCGACGCCGCCGAGCGGGATGATCCGCAGCGGAGCTTTACCAGAAAAGGTCATCTCATGACCTTTTCCAGTACAGGCCGGGCGAACGCCCGGGTCTTATCCAAAGAGCGTGATCTGCTCCGCCGGCTTCTTCTCGGCCTCCTTGGGCACCGGCGCGGTCGCGAGGAAGAGCGCGAGCGCCGCGAAGTCGGCGACGAGGGCATCGCGGAGTGCCGGTTGATGGAGCGCCGCCGCCGGGTGAAAGACCGGGAAGATGACGAGCCCGTCCGCGGTCTTGCGTGGCTTGCCGTGGATCCGCGAGATGGACTCCCCGACGAAGAACTTTCCCATCGCATGGCGGCCCAGCGTGACGATGACCCGCGGTCGAAGGACCTCGAGATGCCGGCGAAGCCAGATATCGCAAGCCGTGATCTCATCGGGAAGCGGATCGCGGTTCTCCGGCGGCCGGTGCCGCACGACGTTGGTGATGAACACCTTGCGGCGGTCGAGACCGATGCCGGCCAGCAGCTCGTCGAGGAATTGGCCGGCGGCGCCGACGAACGGCTTTCCCTGGACATCTTCGTGGTATCCGGGCGCCTCGCCGAGGAAAAAGATCCC
Organism: Chloroflexota bacterium; assembly: GCA_005889075.1. Taxonomy (GTDB): domain Bacteria; phylum Chloroflexota; class Limnocylindria; order P2-11E; family P2-11E; genus 3-1-20CM-2-70-9. Next base: position 34,392 of record VBDQ01000041.1, on the reverse strand, counting down.
CGACTCTCCGGAACCCTCGCCGGGCACGGCCTGGCGGGCGCTTCGGTGGAGGGGACACGCCATGCATGCGCGAATCTCTTCGGCGACGAGGCCTAGCTCAGCGTGCTGCACTCGCGGTGGATTATGGAGCCGTGGGCGTCCGGACCGGAGCCTTTCTCGCGAGGTAAATGACGTCCGTGTAGGGCCGCCGCGGCATCTCCTCGACCTCCATGACGAATCCGGAGCGCGTGAACATCGCGAAGGCCTCCTCTCGCGTCGGAAAGAAGAAGCGCTCGCGGCCCCCGCGGGTCCTGCCGAGCAACGTCACCGTAACGACCTCCTGCGCGTACGTCACGGCGTAACGCGGGTCGGTCCGGCGCTCCTGCGCCTTGACGATGAGCGGACCGCCCTCGCCGAGCGCCGAGGCAGCGTTCCTGAGCACGCGCTCCTGATCTGCAAAGGAAAGCAGATAGAGGACGTCGACGATCGTGACGGCGTCGCACTTGGGGGGAGGCTGCGCGACGATGTCGCCGATCTCGAAGCGAAGCCACTGTGTGTCCTGGATCGCGACGCGGCCGATGGCGACCTTCTTGGCATCGAGGTCGATCCCGAGGACCCGGCGGGTGTCGGAGGCCTCGCGGAGCAGACAGGCGAAAAGGCCGTGGCCGCAGCCCAGGTCGACGATGAACCCCTTACGCGGTACGAAGCGCTCGACGAAGGCGAGATCCGACAGGAAGGCTCGGCCGTGCACGAAGAGCCGGTCCACGACCGGCGCCGAGCGGTAGCGGTGGACAGCGCGGTTCAGGGCCGCGCTCGTGCTCGCTCCCGGCATCAGGGCACGCGCCAGCGGAGGGTCTCGTTGCCGAGCGCCGTCCGCAGAAGCGGATCGGTCAGCAGCCGCAGGTCGCGTTCGCGCTCGACCAGTCCGTCAGCCGCGCCCAGTCGGTCGTCGACGTAGCCAGGGTGCGATCCGAGCTCCCCTATCCCGCCGTACGTCGCGAGGAGCGCCACGCCTGCGGCGTCGAGCTTGGGTCGCTCGCTCGAGAGGTCGATGTACCAGGTCGGTCCGGCGATGCCGCGGTAGGCGAGGCCCGATGCCAGCGTCGCCGCGCGGAGTGCCGCTTCCTTCGGCCCGGTCCAAGACCGTGGCGACCGCGTCCGGCGGATCCAGCGCACCCCGTCGTCGCGCGCGATACGTCCAACGACGCCGGCGACGGGCGGCATCAGATGGGTGTGCCGATGCGAATCCCACGCGAGCGGCGCGACGCCCCACTCGCGCGCGCGAGCCACCTGGGCGCGCACCTCGGACGCAAGCTCGGCCGCGCGGATGCGGCCCGTGAACACGCGGCGGGCGAACTCAGCGAGCGGCCAGAACCGCCCTTCGCGATCGACGAGGCTCGGCACCGCCGACGGCTCGCTCACCGGCGTGCCGCCCACGAGATCGATGTGAAGGCCGACCTCGAGCTCGGGCTCGCGCCGGGCGAGCGCCGCGCCTTCGGCTGATGCGTCGAACGTCACGAGGAGCGATGCCGATCGAACGATCCCCTTACGGTGCGCCTCGATGATCCCGCGAGTCACCGCCGGCGACAGACCGAGGTCGTCCGCCGTGACGACCAGGCTCATCGCCCGTAGAGACCGCGCATCGCGTTCAGCCGGATGCGAAAGAGATCGCGGAACATCTTGGGGGTGTCGACGAGAAAGTCGATGCGCGAGTCCTTCCGCTGATGCAGTGCGAACGGGATCTCGCGCACGCGGTATCCCGCGCGCCTGGCGAGGAACAAGACCTCCGCGTCGAAGGCGAAACCGTCGAGGCGTTGCCGGCTGAACAGGGCGCGCGCGGCCTCGGCCGTGTACATCTTGCCGCCGCACTGCGTGTCGCGGATGTCCGTCGGAACGACCAGGTGCACCGCGGCGCGAAAGACGTCACCCATCATGCGTCGCCACCACGGGCGGTCCACGATCGAGCCAGGGACGTAGCGCGACGCGATCGCGATATCTGCCCCCGTGGCCAGAGCGTGGTGGAAAAGATCGAGGATCTCGACGGGGATGGTCAGGTCCGCATCGAGGAAGATCACCGGATCGCCTCGCGCGGTCATGACGCCGGCCCGCACCGCCGCGCCTTTGCCCCGATGTGGCAGATGAAGGACCTTGAAGCTCAGTCTGCCGCTGCGCAGGCCCAGCTTGGTCCGGTGGAACACGTCGACGGTGGCGTCGCTCGAGCCGTCGTCCGCGAGGATGATCTCGGCCTCGACGGCGCGTGCGCGGAAGTACTCCGCGCAGCGCGTCAGCGTCGACTCGATGCGCCGGGCCTCGTTGAAGGCCGGCAGGATCAGGCTAAGGATCGCGGGCTAGCGCGGGGGTCCGCCGCGCCGGAAGCCGCCTCCGCCGCCTCGTCGAGGCCCGCCGCGCTCGTCCCGGTCCTGGTAGCGCGCCCGCTCCGCGCGCTGGCGCTCCTGATACCCGTCGCCGCCCTCGCTCACCGCGCGTATCGAGAGGTTCACTCGACCCATCCGGTCGACCTCGGCGATCTTGACCGTTACGGTGTCGCCGACGTTCACGACGTCCTCGACCCGGTTCACTCGATCGGTCGAGAGCTCGCTGATCCGGACCAGGCCTTCCTTCCCGGGCAGATACTCGACGAAGGCGCCGATTCCCATGATTCGGGTGACCTTGCCCTCGTAGACCTCGCCGACCTCGGGCTCCTTGGTGAGCCCTTCGATCATCGCTCGCGCCTTTTCACGGCCCTCCGGCTTTGCGCCGGTGATGCGCACGGTGCCGTCGTCCTCGAGCTCGATGGTCGTGCCGGTCTCGGATTGGATCTGGCGGACCATCTTGCCGCCTGGACCGATGACCTCGCGCACCTTGTCGGGCGCGATCTTGATCGTCTCGATGCGCGGCGCGTACTTGGAGAGCTCCGTCCGCGGGGCAGGCAGCACTGCGCGCATAGCGTTCAGGATGAAGAGGCGTGCGTCCTTTGCCTGCTGGAAGGCCTCGCGGATGACGGCGACCGGCAGCCCCTTTGCCTTGATGTCGAGCTGGATCGCGGTCACGCCGCGATCTGACCCGGTCACCTTGAAGTCCATGTCGCCGTAGTTGTCTTCCATGCCCTGGATGTCGGTAAGCAGACGGTGCTGGCCACCCTCGAGGACGAGACCGATGCTGATGCCGCCGATCATCGCCTTCATCGGCACGCCGGCGTCCATGAGCGCGAGGCACGCGCCGCAGGTCGACGCCATCGAGGTGGAGCCGTTCGACCCGAGCGTCTCCGAGACGACGCGGATGGTGTACGGGAACTCTTCCTTCGTCGGGATCACCGGGAGGAGCGCGCGTTCCGCGAGCGCACCGTGGCCGATCTCGCGTCGGCCCGCCCCGCGCAGCGGCCGGACCTCGCCGACCGAGTACGGCGGGAAGTTGTAGTGGTGCATGAACCGCTTCGAGTCGACCGGCGAAAGCGTGTCGATGATCTGCTCGTCGCCGGAAGGGCCGAGCGTCGCGACCGAGAGGATCTGGGTCTGCCCGCGCTGAAAGAGCGCGGAGCCATGCGTCCGAGGCAGGAGCCCGACCTCGATCGAGAGCGGGCGGATCTCGGTGAGCCCGCGGCCGTCCGGCCGGAGGCCCTCCTCGAGCACCGCGCGGCGGAACTCCTTCTTGAGCACGTTGTCGAAGGCGAGGTTGACGTCGGCCTCGGTGATCGCGTTGGGATCCGCCGGCTGGCCATCCTTCGCGAGCGGCACGAGCGCGGCGACCGCCTCACGCTTGAGCTCGTCGAGCCCCTGCTCGCGCATGGCCTTGTCGGCATTGCGCACGCGCGCGCGGATCTTGTCGGCGAGGAACGCGGCGATCCGCTCCTCCCTCGCCGGATCGACCTTCTCGCCGGTCCAGGTCATCTTGGGCTTGCCGGATGCGGCGACGAGGGCCTCCTGCGCATCGATGAGCGCGGAGATGCCGGTCTGAGCGAGCTCCAGCGCCTGCACCAGTAGCTCCTCGCTCACCTGCCTGGCGCCCGCTTCGAGCATCATGATCGCGTCGCGAGTCCCCGCGACCACGAGGTCGAGCTCGCTCTCTTCAAGCTCCTGGATGGTCGGGTTCAGCGTCAGCTTTCCGTCGACGGTGCCGACCCGCACGCAGCCGATCGGACCGTCGAACGGGGCTGGCGAGATCGCCAGCGCCGCGGATGCGGCGTTGACCGCGAGGATGTCTGGCTCGTTCTCCTGGTCCGCGCTGAACGGCGTGACGACGATCTGCACATCGTTGCGGAACCCTTTGGGGAAGAGCGGTCGGATCGGCCGGTCGGTCAGGCGAGCGGTGAGGATCCCCTCCTCGGAGGGGCGGCCCTCGCGCCGCGGAAAGGAGCCTGGGATCTTCCCTGCGGCGTAGAGGCGCTCCTCGAAGTCGACGGTGAGCGGGAAGAAGTCGATGCCGGGTCGCACGGTGGGCGAGACCGTCGCCGCCGCGAATACGACGGTGTCGCCATACCGCACGGTGACCGCGCCGCCGGCCTGCTCCGCGAGCTTGCCGGTCTCGAAGACGAACGGTTTCGCGTTGATCTGCGCTTGGGAACGAGTCGCTGACATGTCTTTCTCAGGGTGCCGTTATGAAAAGACCCCAGTTTCCTGGGGTCGTCCGCCGAAGCGGCCCTAGCTCACCGTCGCAGCCCGAGTCGCCCGATGATCTCCTGGTATCGCTCCGGGCTCCTCCGGTGGAGGTAAGCGAGCAGCCGGCGGCGCTGTCCGACCATCGTGAGAAGCCCGCGCCGACTCGCATTGTCGTGGCGGGCGGTCCGTAGATGCTCGGTGAGGTGCTTGATCCGCTCGGTCAGGAGCGCGATCTGGATCTCCGGTGATCCGGTGTCCTTGGCATCGCGACGGTAGGTTGCGATGACCTCGGTCTTGTTGGGAAGGGTCGCCGACGGCACCCGTTGTCCTTTCTGTGATCCTTTGGATCTCTTATTCGAAATCAGTCTAGCGGACAGGGCCAGGGCGACCCGGACGGGCTCGCGGGAGCATGGTGATAATCCCGCGACGTGGCCGCGGCTATCTCGCTGCATGGTGTCTCCAAGGTTTACCGGCCACCGCGCAAACGGCCGTACCTCGCGATCGAACGGATCGAGCTCGACATCCCTTCGGGCAGGTTCGTATCGGTCGTCGGCCCATCGGGCTGCGGCAAATCGACTCTGTTGTCGCTCGTCGCCGGCCTGATTCCCGCCACGACCGGCGAGGTGACCCTCAACGGGACGCGCGTCGCCGGCATACGTACGGACGTCGGCTTCATCTTCCAGCGCGACGCGCTGCTGCCCTGGCGGACCGTTCGCGAGAACGTCGCGCTGCCGCTCCGCTTCCGCGGCCACGGTGACGCCGACCGGGTGCGCGAGTGGATCGCCCGAGTGGGCCTCGCGCCGTTCATCGACAACTACCCGCACGAGCTCTCCGGCGGGATGCGCAAGCGCGCCCAGCTCGCGCAGTCGCTCGTCGTCGATCCAGCCACCCTGCTCATGGACGAGCCGTTCTCCGCGCTGGATGTGCAGACCCGGAACCTGATGGAGAACGAGCTCCTCAACCTCTGGGGAGCGTCGGGCAAGACGGTCCTGTTCATCACGCACGACCTCGAGGAGGCGATCGCGCTCTCCGACGAGATCGTCGTCATGACCGCCGGGCCGGGCACGATCAAGGCCCGCTACCCGGTCGACCTGCCTCGGCCGCGAAACGTCACGGAGATCCGGTTCGCGCCGGAGTTCGTCGCCATCTACGAACGAGCGTGGGCGGATCTTCGCGACGAGGTCGAGCGCTCGTACAAGCGCAGCCTTGAGGCCTCATGACCGCGCTCGACCTCAGCGCTCCCGTGCCGGTCCCGATCACGAAGCGCGGCTGGTTCATCCGGCTCGTTCAGCTCGGCGTGATCGCGTTCTTCGTGGTCGCCTGGGAGGTGCTCGGACAGCTCGGAGTGCTCGACAAGTTCTACTACTCGCGCCCGTCGCTGTTCATCGCTCGTATCGCGCAGTGGTTCGGCGAAGGCCTCGGCCCGACCTCGATCTGGAGATCCGCTCCTCTCGATGTTCAACGCGATCCCTCGCCTCGTTCTCGCGCCGGTCTTCATCCTCGCCTTCGGCATCGACCTCGCGAGCAAGGTGGCGCTCGGCGTGACGCTCGTGTTCTTCATCGTCTTCTTCGCGACCTTCACCGCGGTGCGCGACGTCGACCAAACGCTCGTGGACAACGTCCGCGTGCTCGGGGCCCGGCGCCGCGACGTGACCTTCGAGGTGCTGCTCCCTGCAGCCTTCAGCGCGATCGTTGCGAGCCTGCGGACCAGCGCCGGCTTCGCCTTCGCGGGCGCGGTCGTCGCCGAGTACATCGGCTCCAACGCCGGCCTGGGCCGGCGGATCGCGACGGCGGAGGCATTCTTCGACTCGACCGGGGTGTTCGGAGGTATCGTCGTCATCGCCGTCCTGGCGCTGATCCTGGATTTCGCGCTGCAGTGGGTCGAGGGCGCGTTCTCGCGCTGGAAGCCGCGCCGGGAGCACTAGGGAGGAGACCGATGAAGACAGGTCCGCTCGGGATCGCGTTCGCGTCCATCCTGCTCGTCGCCGCCTGCGGAGGCGGTACGGTCCAGCCGTCGCCGTCCGCGGCCGGAGCGGGCGCGGCGACCACGCCGCCCCGAGCGACCGTGCGGGTCGCGATCGGCTCCGCCGCATCCCTCAACTATCTGTCGTGGGATCTCGCCAAGGCGCTCGGCTACTTCGAGGACGAGAACCTCGACGTGACCCTGAACTATGCGTCCTCCGGCAACGACGCCGCGACCGCGCTGCTGTCGGGCTCGGTCGACTTCACCGGCAACTCGATGGACCAGTCCATCAAGGCGCAGATCGCGGGGAAGCCGACGAAGATGGTCGTCGCGTTCTCGCGCACGCCAGGCGCCGCCATCGTCGTCCGTGCCGACCTCAAGGACACGGTGAAGTCGCTCAAGGACCTCAAGGGCAAGACCGTCGGCGCGACCTCGCAGGGATCTGGAACGCACGTCGTTCTGACGTACGCGTTGAACCAGGCCGGTCTCATCCAGGACAAGGACTACACCTTCAAGCCCTGCGGGTCGGGGACCATGGCCGCGACCCTCGACTCGAAGGCCGTCGACGCATGCATCAACTCAGACCCCTTCATCACCCAGTACGTGGCCGCGAACAAAGGTTTCATCCTCAAGGATTACCGCACCATCCAGGACACGACCGAGCTCGTCGGCGGGCCCTATCAGTTCACCGGGGCTGTGACCACCGCGGAATTCATCCAGAAGAGCCCGGACGTCGTGCAGCGCGTGGTCAATGCCCTTGTAAAGACGAACCGCTTCATCCAGGCGACGGCGTCGAAGGACATCGCCGCGAAGCTGCCGAAGACGGTCACCGGCGAGGACCTCGATCTCTACGTGAAGACGCTCGACGCCGCGAAGGGCTACATCTCCGCGGACGGGATCATCGACACCGCCGGCGCCCAGAACGTTCTCAAGATGAACGTCGAGGACTGCAAGGTGAACACGACGCTCTGCGGGAACGTGAAGCCGACGGACAGCGTCGACGTGAGTGCCCTTTATGACAACTCCTTCGCGCAGAAGGTCAAGAAGTAAGGAGCTAGCCGAGGGCGCGCAGCCGCGGGAGCAATCCGGCCGCCGCTTCGGCGCGCTTGCGCGGATCGAGCGTCGCCGATGTCCCGCCACCGCCGATCATGACGAGCAGCTCGCTGAACCCCGCCTTGACCGCGGCCTCCGCGCGCTTGAGCGTGTCATCCGGACCGTCGAGTCGCACGTTCATAGAGCGCCGGACCGTCGCCGGATCGCGTCCGATCTTGCGGCAGGCCTCGTCGAGGTAGCGCGACGCCGCGACGGTCTCGTCGAAGCCCTGGATGTTCGAGTTCCAAACGTCGCCGTGGCGTGCGGTGAGCCGCAGCATCCGCTGGCCCTTCGCTCCGATCCAGATCGGCGGATGCGGCCGCTGCATCGGTTTGGGCTCCGCGATCGCTTCGGTGAGCTGATAGAAGCGGCCCTTGAACGTCGCGCGTGGCTCCTTCCAGAGCAGCTTCATCGCCCGGAGCGACTCGTCGAGCATTCGCACGCGATCGCCGGCGCTCGGGAAGGGCAGGCCGAACTGGGCGAACTCGGGTTCGTTCCAGCCGGTCCCGATGCCGAACTCGAGGCGCCCAGCCGAGAGGTGGTCGACAGTCACCGCGATCTTCGCCATGAGCCCCGGATGCCGGTACAGGTTGCCGGTGACGTTGAGTCCCATCCGGGCGCGCGTGGTGATGGCGGCCATCGCGCCCAGCGCGGTCCAGCCATCGAAGATCGGCGCGCTCGGATCACCACCGAGCGCGATGAGGTGATCGAACGGCCAGATGTGATCGAAGCCTGCCTGGTCGCCGATGCGCCAGACGTCGGTATGCACGTCGATGGGATGGAGCTGCTGCGAGAACTTGAGACCAAAGCGGAGGGGATTGCGCGCTGCCATGGGTGTGCCGAATCTAATGATTCCGCGCGAGCGCCGCTCTGCCATCATCCGGAGATGGCTGTATCCGAGCGGACCGAGTACCGGATCGAACCGGTCGATCTCGCCAGCGCGGACGACACGCTTCTTCGCGAGCTCAACGATCTGCAGAACGAGATCGCGCACGAGCGCGCTCCGGAGGAGCCGCCGATCGCGCTCGAGGTCCTCGCGCTTCGGGTGCGCAATCGTCCGGGGTTCCTGAAGATGCGGGAGTGGATCGTCCGCGCGCCTGCGGGCCAGCTCGTCGCTCGGGGTTTCATCGCGCGCTGGGAGGCCGACACGAACCAGCATCTGCGCGACGCGAACATCGACGTCGCGCCGGCGCACCGTCGCCGAGGCGTCGCAAAGCGCCTGCTCCGGGAGATCGTCAATGCCGCGGGCAGCTCCGACGACATCGTGATCGAATTCGCGGCGAACGACCGCGTGCCGGCCAGCGAGGCGTTCCTCAGGCGGATCGGCGCTCACGAGACCCTCCGGACGCACATCAACCAGGTCCCCATCGCCGAGATCGATCGCGGGCTGGTCCACGAGTGGGCGATGCTCGATCCGACGGGCTACCGCCTGGTGTGGATCGACGGCGACGTCCCCGAGGAGCTGATGGGCAACGTCATCGTCGCTTACGACACGATGAACACCGCCCCACGCGGAGAGGCCATGGAGGACTGGCACTCGACCCCGGACCTGATCCGCCAGTTCGATCGGTCTCGGAACGCGACCGGGCGCCTGCGGCGGCTGCTCCTGGCGATCGAAGATGCGACCGGCGCCACTGCGGGATTCACCGAGATGAGCCACGACCCGTTGACGCCTCACCTGCTCGGGCAGGGCGGCACGGCGGTCGTACCGACCCACCGCGGGCGCGGCATCGGTAAATGGCTCAAGGCGACGATGCTCGAGCGGGTCCTCGATGAGTGGCCTGGGGCGACCCTGGTCCGCACCGGTAATGCGGACGCGAACGCGCCGATGCTTGCGATCAATACACGCCTTGGTTTCAGACCCGCCTGGGCGACGATCGTTTACGAGGTAAACATCGCCGATGCGCGGCGGTACGCGGGGAGCGTTCCGGTTTAGTCGAGCCTGGCATCGCCGCTGCATAGCAGCGTGCATGCGGATCGCTTTGGTGATCGAGGACGACGCGGCGACCCGTCGCGTCATCGCCCAGACCCTCCTCCAGGATGGCTACGGCGTGGCCGAGAGCGTGCTGCCGGAGCCGATCCCCTTCGTGCCCGCGCTCGACGTCGTGGTGACCGATGTCGTGACCGCTCCGGACGTGGCCTCCGTGCGGGCCTGGGCCCGGTCGATCGACGAGCGTTTCGACGTGCCAGTCGTGATCGTGACCGGCCGGCCGGAGATCCTCCGCACAAGCTCGCGATCCCGCCGAACCGCTGGAACTGAAGCACTATCGCGACAGGACGAGCTTCTGGAATGTGTGGCAGTCCGGCGGGACCAGACCGGCGCTCCCACCGATCGTCCAGGTGACTTCCGCGACGTAGAGGTCGCCCTCCTCATCGACCGCGATCCCGTGGGCCGCGCAGAAGCTTCCCGGTGCGCATGGGTCGGCGCCGCCGAACCGGGCCGTGACTCGCCCCGATTGATCGAGGACGCTGATCCGGCTCGGCAGGTCACGCGCGATGGGCCCGTTGCGGAAGGAGCGCTGACCCGCGCGCCAGCCGAGCTCGGCGACATACATGAGGCCGTGCCGGAACACGAGCTGCGTCGGGCGCTGGACGTCGACGATCTCGCCAAGGTAGACGCCGTCGGGATCGAAGATCTGGATCCGGTCGTTCTCGCGGTCGCAGACGAAGACGCGCCCATCGTCATGGACGCCGATCCCGTGCGGCAGCCTGAACTCGCCTGGGCCGCTGCCGGGTTCGCCCCACGACAGGACAAGGTCGCCGCGCGACGTGAAGCGGTGCACGCGGGAGTTGCCGTACCCGTCGCTGACGTACAGGTCGCCGTTCTTTGTCACCGCGAGGTTCGTCGGCCGGTTGAACGGAGGCGCGCCCCGCGCGATCGTCGCAAGGGTCTTGCCGTCGTAGCCGCTGTCCGACGGCATTCCGCTCGGCCCGATCGTAAGGAGCAGGCCCCCGTCGGGAGTGAACTTACGGACCGAATGGCCGCCGTCGTCGACGCAATAGACCGAATCGTCAGGACCGATGGTGATCCCGTGCGTCCGCAGCGAGAACCGCCCTTCGCCCCACGAGCGCAGGAAGCGGCCGTCACGGTCGTAGACGAGCACGGGATGCTCGGCGCGGCAGAAGAGGTAGACCTCATCACGCGAATTGACCGCGACCGCGGCGACGTCGGGATGCGAGTAACCATCCGGAAGTTGCTCCCATTCGACGACGGGTTCGTAGCGAAGGACGATCATGGATCGGCCAGGGTTTGGCCGAGCGAGCCGCGTGCGCTTGGATCCGCCACGCATCGCTTGACGAGCCGTTCGAGTTCTGAGCCGTCGTCCATCGTCCAGAGCGCATAACCGACGTCGAATCCGCCGTCCATGCCGCGAATGACACGGCCAAGACGGTTCATCACCACGGCCAAACGCCCTTCAACCCGCGGAGGCTCTCGCGTACGCAGACCGAGACAGCTCTGCCATGAGAGCCGGTAGCGACCAACTGCCTCGATGGTGTCCCACGCGACGAAGGTCGAGCCAGGTAAGTCGCGTTTAAGGATTCCTTGCGGGAGCAGAGCGATGAAGCGGGTGCCCCAAAGGATACCGAGCGATCCAATGAGGCCAGCGAGCGAGATGAGAAGTAAGAGACTCGCGAGTAACCGATCGCCCAGTCCTCGGCTCGTTGCCAATCCGACCACCCCGAGCAGGCCCACGGTAATCACCGAAAAGATGGCAATGGTGCCGCTTCTCTTTGACCACCGGAACAGAACGGCGGGCCGCGGAACTCCATCCCATTCGACCAGCCCGAGCTCAGCCATCGAGCGCCCGTCGCGTGTCCTCCACATCGCGCGCGATCTGCGCCGCGAGCTCGGCCGGGCTCGCGAACGCGATCTCGTCGCGAAGGCGCTTCACGAACGACACCTCGACCTCCTCGCCGTACAGGTCGCCACCAAAGTCGAGCAGGTACGCCTCGAGCACGCGCTCGCCTCCGCCGAACGTCGGACGAACCCCGAGCGATGCCGCCGCCTTGAACCGACCCTCCCCCATCTCCGCCCACATCGCGTAGATGCCGTCGCGCGGCAGCAGCCGCTCGCGTGGAAGTGCCAGATTGATCGTGGGGAATCCAAGAGCGCGCCCGCGCCGCGCGCCGTGCACGACCCGCCCGCGGATGCCATAGGCGCGGCCCAGAAGGTGCGCGGCGGCCTCCACCTTGCCCGCGAGCAGAAGATTTCGGATTCGCGTCGAGCTGACGATGGCGCCATCGACCTCCATCGGCGGCATCACCTCCACGGAGAATCCATCTCTCACGCCGCGTGCGCGCAGCGTCTCGACGTCGCCCTCCGCGCGGTGCCCGAAATGGAAATCCGGCCCGACCACGATGCGGCGCACATCACACGCCCCCCGGACCCGGTCGATGAACGCATCCGCGCTGAGGCTTGCGAACTCCTTATCGAAGCCAAAGACGACCACGGCGTCCGCACCCGCCTCCCGCAGGAGCCGAACGCGCTGCTGGACATCCGACAGCGCTGACGGCGGGGCGCCTGGCGCCAGCGCCTGTATCGGAAGCGGGTCGAACGTCGCCGCGACCGGAGTCGCGCGCCGCTGGCGCGCCCCGCCCACGAGCTCCGCGATCAGCGCGCGGTGGCCGATATGGACACCGTCGAACACGCCGATCGCCAGATGGATCGGGCCCGGCGGCCAGCCCGCGAAATCGCGAAGCGCTTTGATGCGCCGAGGTTAGTCGGCCGAGGCCGCTCCCGCGGCCGAGGGTTCGGCGAGCGGCGGCTCGACGTCGAGGGCAACCGGGATGGGTGCGGGAGCCGGACCGGGCAGCGGTGGTCCCGACGGCGCGGATGGGGCGTCGCGGAGCGCAGCGGGACTCGGCCCGGCCGCGAGGACGGGTGCGGGAACGGCCGGCGTGCCGGGCCGAAGGGACCCGCGAGCAGCCGCGATGCCCCGGACGCGCCCGACGCGTGCCTCCCGGACCCGTCGCACACGCTGCGGTCGACCAGCGGCGAGGAACGGCACCGGCGTGAAGACCGCACCGATGAACCCGAGGTAGTTCCCCTGGAAATACCGTCCGAAGAAGAGGAAGGCGAGGAGCGTGAGCGCATAACCACCGAGCAGCGTGGCGATCGTCGGCTGTCGCCAGAGGCGAACGAGCCACCAGGCGGCGATTGGGGTCGCGACCGCGATCTCGATGGCCGCGAACGGGAAGTCCGCCTGGCGGTACGGGATGACACCGATCGTGAGCAGGAGCGCCGAGAAGCCCATGCCGGAGATCGGATAGGTCCAGGCGGCGCCGCCGGCGTTGTAGCGGACGACGTCGTCGTAGAACGCGCCGAAGTCATTCACCAGGAACGGTACGAACGTCGCAAGCAGGAAGAGCGCCGCCGGCCAGGTCGGCAGCAACCCGCGGGCGACGTCACCCACGGTCCGCGGTCGCCGCGTGGCGACGAAGTAGACGGCGACGAATGGCAGAAAGAGGAGCGCATGCAGTTTGGCCGCTCCTGCGGCGGCGAAGGCAAGCGACGACGCCGTGCGCCGCTCGCGGATGAGCAGCGCAAGGCCGGCGAAGAGGAAGAACAGCACGAAGAAGTCGTTGCGTCCTTCGACCACGAACGGGAAGAGCTGCGGATTGAGCGCGATCGCCGCGGTCATCGCGAGGCGACGCGAGGCGCCCTGCACCAGGAACGGCACGAGCGCGAGCGATCCGATGTAGGCCGGGAGATAGAGATACCGCTGGTCCCAGATGACGCCGACATGGTCGAAGAGCCACACGAACGGCGTGGTGACGAGGAACATGAACGGGAAGTACGTGAGGTGATAGAGGGCCGGGTTGTTGATCATCGGCCAGTAGAACATCGGGGTGTCGAGGTAATCCGCCACGTACGGATTCATGCCGTGCAGGAGCTTGCGCGCCGCCTCTTCGACCATCAGTGCGCCGTCGTGGATATAGCTGTACGGCTTGCCGGTCTCGCGAAGGACGATCGAGGCGATCGTCGGCACGATCACGAACGCCGTCACGATCGCCGCGAGGTGAACGACCCGCGCACGCGTCGTAAAGCGAGGACCGCTACGCCGATCGCGGACCGCATAGCTGAACGCCAGCGCCCCGCATGCGACGAGAAAGACCATGTCCGCGCCGGGCGGGAAGAGCTCCCACAGCGGGACATCGCGCGTCGCCGCGACGGTCGTGTGGTTCGCGAAGAGCAGCAGCCAATTGACGACCCCGAAGCCGGCGACGACTTTGGCATCGAGCGAGAGGTCGCGCCACGCCCACAGCGCCCACTTGAGGAAGCGTTCGAGAGCCTTCGCGATCATCGGTGCGCGTCCCCCGCGACAACGATCGTAGCCGGACGCTCGAGGAACCGCGGATCGACCGCCAGAAGGTCGTCGCTTGTTGGGCGGAGCGACTCGGTCAGCGCGACCGCACCGCGAGCCCGCATCTCGCTCGCCGGGATCGCATTCGAGACGTCGAGCGCCCCCACGGCCAGCCGCCGCAGTCCCTCGAGAAACGCGGCAGAGCCCAGCGCTCGTCCGAGATCGCGCGCGATTGCGCGGACGTACGTTCCCGACGAACAAACCACGAGGAGTCGGACATCGGGTGGATCGGTCGCGATCACCTCGAGGCGATGGACCTGCACGCGCCGGGCCGCGAGCACCACTTGCTCGCCCGCTCGGGCGCGCGCGTATGCGGGACGGCCCCCGACTTTGAGCGCGGCGAATGAGGGTGGCACCTGAAGGATGGCGCCCCGCAACGAATCGAGCGCGGTCTCCATCGCGGCGCGGTCGAATGGCGGCACGTCGGCTGTACGGCTGACCGGCCCCTCTCGATCGTCCGTCGTCGTCTCGCCGCCGAAGCGCACCCGCGCGTCGTACACCTTGATCGCTTCATGAAAGCGCTCGGCGAACTTCGTCGCGGCTCCTACGAGGACTGGAAGCAGACCGGACGCGAGCGGATCCAGAGTCCCACCGTGGCCAACGCGTTTGACGTGAAGGATCCCGCGCACGAGAGCGACGACATCGTGCGACGTCCAGCCTTCGGGCTTGTCGACCGCGAGGACGCCCGCCGGCGCCGGCGTGTCGTTCAGGCGGTGACGGCCGCGCGCGCCGAGGCGGCGTCGAGGGCGGCGCGCGACGATTCGAGGACGCGCACACGGATGTCTGCAAGCTCGCCCGCGATCAGCGCGCCCGCCGCGCGCACGTGCCCGCCTCCGCCGAAGAGCGCCATGAGCGCCGCGGCGTCGACCGACGGCTCCCACTGCGAGGTACGGCACGAGATCTTCACTGCGCCGTCCTGTTCGTTGAAGAGGATGGCGACACGCATCCCCGCGGACCGGGCGATCTGCTCGACCAGCCCCGAAACGTCCTCGTCGCGCGCGCCGGCACGCGCGACGTCCCCCGCGCGCAGCTCCGTCCACACGAGCTGTCCGCCACGTTCTCGCTCGAGCCGGGCGAACGCGAAGCCCCAGAGCTTGAGGGCCTCGAAGCGCTTGTTCCGAAAGATGTTGTAGGTGATGGCCTGAAGGTCTGCGCCCGCCTCGCGCAGCCGCGCTGCGCGCTCGAGGGCTCTCGCGTCGGTGCTCGGGAATTGGAACGAGCCGGTGTCGGTCATGATGCCGACCAGGGCCGCGGTCGCCATGTCCGGCGTCCACGCGATGCCGAGCGCGTCGACGACCCGCGATACGAGCTCCGCGCTCGCCGCCGCGGTGACATCGACGAGATTCGCCGTCCCGAAGTGGTCGTTCGAGGCATGGTGATCGATGTTCACGAGCTTCGGCCCAGCCGGCAGCGCGAACTTCGCCCGATCCACCGACCCGAAGTCGACCGTCACCACGAGGTCGACATCTCTGGGCGGCGGATCAGAACCGATGGTGTCTGGGTCAGGGTCGCGATGCGACACGATGGCGATCCGGCCGGCGGCCCGAAGCGCCGCGACGATCTCTTTCATCGACCCTCTTGCTTCTTCGCTTCCCTCAGCAGCCCGGCGATCCGGACTGCGCGCTCGGCCGAATGGTCTGGAGCGAAGCTCAGCTCCGGCACGAACCGCAGATCGGTGCGCGCCCCGATCTCGCGGCGCAGAAAAGCCTTCGCGTCTTCGAGGGCGAGCATCGTTCGCTTCTGGGTTTCCTCGTCGCCGAGCACGCTCACGTGCACGCGAGCGCTGCGCAGATCGTCGGTCACCTCGACCGCGGTGACGGTAGCGAAGGCGATGCGAGGGTCTCGCAGCTCCTCGCTGATGAGCATTCCGAGCTCGCGCTGCAGGAGCGCGTTGACGCGATCCGCGCGCCTATATGCGGCCATCGTCAACGTGGCTTTGGTTGCACGACGTAGGCCTCGATGAGGTCACCCACTTGGATATCGTTGTGGTTCTCGAGCACGATCCCACATTCGAGACCGGCGTTGACCTCGCGGACGTCATCCTTCACGCGCCGCAGCGTCGCGATCTTCCCGTCGTACGCGGCGGCGCCGCCGCGCAGCAGTCGCGCCTGAGCGCCCCGGCGCATGAGGCCGTCGACGACCCGGCAGCCCGCGATCGTCGTCTTCCCTGACGTGAAGATCTGAAGGACCTCGGCGTGTCCGAGGTTGGACTCCACCATCTCGGGCTCGAGCATCCCGGTGAGAGCCTTCTGCACGTCGTCAAGCAGCTCGTAGATGACCTTGTACTGCCGGACGTCCACCTTGGTCGCGTCCGCGACGCGGCGCGCGGGCGCTTCCATCTTCGTGTTGAAGCCGATGACGACGGCGCCCGAGGCGGCGGCGAGGGTGAGGTCGGATTCGGTGATGTCGCCGACCGCGTCGTGGATGACCGAGAGCATCACCGGATCCTGCGGCACTTTGGCGAGAGCGCCCTTGATCGCCTCGAGCGACCCCTGCACGTCGGCCTTGAGCACGATCTTGAGCTCCTTGGCTTGGCCTTCCTTGACCTGGGCGAACATCTCGTCCAGCGTCGCCGGACGCTCGGCCGCGGCGCCGGTCGACCGCTCGCGGGCGTTCTGCGCGACGAGGGCCCTGGCGGTCTTCTCGTCGGCTACCGCGCGGATGACGTCGCCGGCCTCAGGCACTTCTGGCAGGCCGAGGATCTCGACGGGCCGCGATGGCTCCGCTCGGCCAACGGTCTTGGCCTTGTCGTCGACCATCGCACGGACCTTGCCGAATGTGGTGCCGGCGACGACAAGGTCTCCTCGCTCGAGCGTCCCAGTCTGCACGAGCACGGTGGCCACGGGACCGCGGCCCTTGTCGAGGTGGGCTTCGATGACGCGGCCGATCGCCGGGCGATCGGGATCCGCCTTGAGATCGTTCACGTCGGCGACGAGCAAGACGACCTCGACGAGGTCCTCGATCCCCTGCTTGGTACGCGCGGAGACCGGAACGAGCGGCGTATCGCCGCCGTACTCCTCGATCGTCACGCCGTGCTCAGCGAGCTGCGACTTGACCTGGTCGGGATTCGCGTCGGGGCGATCCATCTTGTTCAGCGCGACCACCATCGGGACCTTCGCCGCCCTCGCGTGCGAGATCGCCTCGATAGTCTGCGGCTGTACGCCATCGTCGGCCGCGACGACCAGCACCGCGACGTCCGTGACCTGCGCGCCGCGCGCACGCATCGCGGTGAAGGCCTCGTGACCGGGGGTGTCGAGAAAGGTGACCTTGCGGCCGTTGTGCTCGATCTGGTACGCGCCGATGTGCTGCGTGATCCCGCCCGCCTCGCGCGAGGTCACGTTCGTCGAGCGGATCGCGTCGAGGAGGCTCGTCTTGCCATGGTCGACGTGACCAAGGACGGTGATCACGGGCGGCCGCGTCTTGAGCTTGGTCGGGTCGACGTCCTCCCAGAGCACCTGCTTCGCGCCGGCCGGCTCGACCGTCTCGGCGGCCTCCTCGGCAACGGGAGCGATCTCCTCCTCGGCCCGCGTCTCGATACCGAGCTCGTTCGCAACGAGGGTGGCCGTCTCGAAGTCGACGGTCTCGTTGATCGACGCCATGACGCCCATGTTCACCAGACCGCGGATGACGTCGACCACGCTCAGGTCGAGCGCGCGGGCGAGGTCGCCAACTGCGATTGACTTAGGCAGCGTGACGACCGTCCCGACCTCGGCGACTGCGACCGGCGCGGGCTGTTCCGGCAGCGGCTGGATGGCGGGCGGACGCTGCGGGCGGCGACCCTTCGGCCGCGGTCCGCGCTGGGGTGGCATTCGCCTCGGTCGTGCTTTAGGCATTCGCTCTCCGTTCTTTTGCCGCCGCCGCGAGCTCCGCACGCAGCTTTTCGGCTTGTCGCGTGTCTATGGGCACCTCGAGCGCCTTCGCCAGCGTCCCTCCGGGCCCGGGGGCCCCTGCCCCCGCTCCTGCAAGCCCCAGCTCGAGGCAGGCCGGGTCCGCGCAAAGGTAGGCACCCCGTCCGGGCGCCTTGCCGCGAAGGTCCACCGAAAGCTCCCCTTGTGGAGAGCGTACGACGCGCACCAGCTCGCGCTTCGCGCGCGTCGTCCGGCAGGCCACGCAGGTGCGCTGAGGAAGCCTCCGCGCCGGCCCTTGTGGGGCCTTAGCGGCGCTTTTCCTTCTTCTTGGCTCCGAGGAGCGCGCGGTCTTCTTCATCGAGCTCCTCCTCGTCCGCCGCGGCGGACTCTGCCTCGACCTCGGCGACGAGATCGTGACGAATCTCTTCTTCGACTTCGGGTGCGGGTGCGGGCTCGGCGACGGCGACCGGCTCGGGCTCCGGCTCAGGCTCGAGCTCCGCTCGGACTTCCGATTCGCTTCGGATGTCGATCCGCCAGCCCGTAAGCTTCGCCGCGAGCCGGGCGTTCTGGCCCTCTTTGCCGATGGCGAGCGAGAGCTGCCGGTCCGGCACGACGACATACGCTGTCTTGTCCTCGGGGACGATATCCACCCGGACCACGTGGGCGGGCTCGAGCGCGTTCGCGACGAACCGCTCGGGACTCTCGGCCCACTCGATGATGTCGATCTTCTCGCCGCCGAGCTCATTGACGATCGCCTGCACCCGCAGGCCCCGCTGCCCGATGCAGGCCCCGCGGGCGTCGATCCCCGGCTGCCGGGCGCGGACCGCGATCTTTGTACGCGAGCCGGGTTCGCGGGCGATGCCAACGATCTCCACCTGTCCGTGGAAGATCTCCGGGACCTCGAGCTCGAAGAGCCGCTTCACCAGGGCCTTGTGCGCGCGGCTCACGATGATCTGCGGTCCGCGCAGGGTACGTCGCACCTCGAGGACCACGACCTTGCGCGCTTGTCCGGCGAAGTAGCGCTCGTGGGGCGCCTGCTCGGAGCGCGGCAGGATCGCCGTCGCGCCGCGGTCGAGCTCCATGACCGCAGAGCCCATGTCGAAGTGGGCGATCTTGGCATTGATGATGTCGCCCTCGCGGTCGGCGTACTCCGCGAAGACCTGCTCCCGCTCGGCCTCGCGGAGTGACTGCTGGATCACCTGTTTCGCGGTCTGGGCGCCGATCCGCCCGAGCGCGGCGGCAGACTCCTCGAATGGGATCACATCACCGAGCTGCGCATCCGGCTTGATCTTCTTCGCGGTGTCGAGCTGGACCTGGATCTTCGGATCCTCGACCTTCTCGACGACCGTCTTGAGGAGAAAGACCTTGAATGCCCCGGTCTGGACGTCGACCTTGACGTCGATGTGCTCCTCATCACCGTAGGCGCGCTTGATCGCGCGGGCGATGATGTCGCTGACGACTTCCTTGGGGAGACCCTTCTCCGCGGAGAGCTGCGCGAGTCCGGTGACGAGCTCTCGGTTCATGGCGCGCTCCCCCTCTCTTCACTTTCGCGAATGGCGACAAAAAAAGTGGGTCGCCCCACTTTTCCAGAGCCAGACGCAGCCCCCGGCCAGCCCGGGCGCCAAGGACAACTATATCAAACGAGAGGGGTAGAGGGGCTCTGGTGCGCGGGAGCGGGCGGGGCCGCCGCGCCGCTCCTAGGTGAGGTTATTTCCGATGCTCGAGAAGTAGTTCTTGAGCTGATCGCGGAAGAAAACCATCGCGACGATGACGGCTATCGCGATGACCGCGATGATGAGTGCGTACTCGACTAGCCCTTGGCCATCCTCATTCCTCACGAATTCGACCATGCACGCTCCTTTTCAGGCGCGGCGGCCAGCGTAGATGGTCGCATCAGCGACCGCGGCCCGCCAGCCGGGTAGTACTTTCCGTCACCCGCCTGCGACCAGCGGCCGTCCTACGGCCCGCAGAGCCGCGGAAACCCGCTCCTCGGTAGAGGCGCGGTCTCTGGGAGGGGCGTTGCGCAAGGCAGTAGCCGCCTCCGCCGCGGTGTAGCCGAGCGCGACGAGCGCGGCGTGAGCATCGTCCTCGGACGGGCCGACCCCGATCGCGCCGTCGCCGCCGATCTTCGCGACCTTTCCCTTGAGATCGACGATGAGTCGCTCGGCGGTCTTCTTCCCCACGCCCGGTGCGCGCGCGAGGGCGGTGGCATCGCCGGCCGCGATCGCCGCCGCGATTTCCGCGGGGCGCGCAGTCGTCAGGAGCGACATCGCTGCCTTCGGCCCGACGCCGGAGACAGTGATGAGCATCTCGAAGAGCGACAGCTCGTCACGCGTCTCGAAGCCGTAGAGAGACTGGTCGTCCTCGCGAACGGTGTGATGCGTGTGCAGCAGCACCTCGTCGCGCTGCGGATGCCGGGGGACGAAGACCTTGTAGCCGACGCCGTTCGCTTCGACGACGACGTGATCCGCACCGCGCGCGATCACCAATCCGCGGACGGCTCCGATCATTTCGTTGGGGGCGTGGGCGGGTTGAGGCTCGGGCCTCTATCGTGCTCGCGGGTCCCTTCGCCCTGCGCCGCGCGAACGGTGCTACGTCTGTGCGGACGGGCGAGTCCCGCTGCGCCGACAGAGTCCACTCGCCTCCCCCGCCCACGCCCGCGCTCGATCATGTCGCCGCCGCCACCGCCGCAGCGAACTGTGCGCGCTGCAGGTGCGTCAGCGCGATCGCGACGGCGTCGGCCACGTTGTCCTGCGTGATCGGCGTATCGAGCGCGACGAGGCGCGGGAGCATGCGTTGGACGGCTTTCTTGTCGCCGCGTCCGTCTCCGGTGACCGAGATCTTCACGTCCTGGGGCGTGTACTCCGCGATCTCCAGCCCGGCTCTTGCGCCGCACAGCAGCGCGACGCCGCGCGCTTCGGATACGCGCATCGCGGTCCGCGCGTTCTTGTTGAAGAAGAGGCGCTCGACGGCCAGGGCGGTGGGGTGATGACGGCGGATGAGCGCGTCGAGCGCTTCGGAGATCGCGAGCAGTCGCTCCGCCGCGGATGTGCTCGCCCGCACGTCGACGAGCCCGCACTCCACGAGCGTCGCGCGGTCGGAGCCGGCGACGAGGAACGCGTATCCCATGCCGGTGGTCCCGGGATCGATCCCCAGGATGACCGGGTGACTACGCGTGCTGGAGCACCTCGTCGGGGACGTCGAAGTTCGCGTGCACCCTCTGGACATCGTCGAGGTCCTCTAAGGCCTCGACCAGGCCGATGACCTTGCGCGCCTGCTCGCCCTCGAGCCGGACGGTCTGCGACGGGCGCATCGAGAGCTCGGCGGAGGCAGCCTTGACGCCTTGCGTCTCGAGCGCCTTCTTCACGCGCTCGAAGGCCGCCGGTGTCGTGTAGATGGTGATGAGTCCTGGCTCGGCCTCGACGTCCTCGGCGCCGGCATCGATCGCGGCGAGCTCGATGGCATCGACGTCCTTGCCCTTTGCGTCGATCTCGATGACGCCCTTCTGCTCGAAGATCCACTGGACGGAGCCGGACTCGCCGAGCTTTGCGCCGTGACGCGTGAACGCGGAACGGATCTCCGACACGGTCCGGTTCCGGTTATCGGTGGCGACCTCGACCATCACCGAAACGCCGCCTGGCCCGTAGCCCTCGTAGACGATGCTCTCGAGCGCATTGGCGTCGCCGCCCGCGGTCGCGCGCTCGATCGCTCGCTGGATGTTCTCTCGCGGCATGTTGACGTTGCGCGCGCGATCGATCGCGAGCCGTAATCGGAAATTCCCGTCGGGGTTCGCGCCGCCTTCCTTCGCGGCGAGCATGATCTCCTTGGTCATCTTGGTGAAAACGACGCCGCGTTTGACGTCGGCGGCGCCCTTTTGCCGCTTGATCTGACTCCACTTTGAGTGGCCCGACACCGCGCGTGATACTAACAACGGACCACGCGCTGGGGAGAGTCTTCATGGCATCACCGGAGCCCACGAAGATCAGAAACGTGGCCGTCGTCGGCCATGGTGGATCGGGAAAGACGAGCCTCGTCGAATCCCTCCTCCATGCGGTCGGAGCGACGAACCGACTCGGGAAGGTCGACGACGGCACGAGCATCCTGGATACGGATCCGGAAGAGCAGAAGCGTCACATCACGATCAACATGGCGATCGCGTCGTTCACCACCGACGGCGACAAGATCAACCTCCTCGACACTCCCGGCTACGCGGACTTCGCGGGCGATCAACACGCCGCGCTGCGGGTCGCGGACGCGGCCATCGTGTTCGTCGACGCATCGGCCGGCGTGCAGGTCGGGACCCAGACGGTCTGGTCCCAGCTCGAAGAGGACGAGACCCCACGGATCGTCGTCATCGGGCGGCTGGATCGCGAAAACGCCGATTTCGATCAGGTCCTGGGGCAGCTTCGCGACGCCTACGGCACCCGCGTCGTTCCCCTGCATGTGCCCGTCGGTGAGCACCAGGAGCTTTCCGCCACGATCGACCTGCTCCACGGCCAGATGCTCAAGGGCCCGAAGGACCCGGTCGCGGATCTGCCCAAAGAGGAGGCCGAACGGGTCGGCCAGTACCGCCAGCAGCTGGTGGAGGCCATCGTCGAGACGGACGAGGAGCTCCTGACCCGCTATCTGGACGGCAAGGAGATGGGCTACGACGAGCTTCGCGACGCCCTACATGCGGCCGTGCGCGAGGGCAAGGTGGTGCCGGTCGTCGCTTCCTCGGCCCACAAGCACGTCGGGTACGCCGCGCTCCTGAACACGGTCCGCGAGATGCTCCCCTCGCCCGCAGAGATCGGCACGGTGGTGGGCCGCTCCCCAAGTGGCGACGAGGTCGCGCGCAAGGTCGATCCGAGCGAGAAGCTGTCGGCCTTCGTTTTCAAGACGCTCGCGGATCCGTTCGTCGGGAAATTGAGCTACGTCCGCGTCTATTCCGGGACGCTCCACGGCAACACCCAGATCTACGACGCGACAAAGAAGGAGACCGAGCGCGTCGGCCAGATCTTCTATCTCCGCGGCAAGGAGCAGGAGCTCGCCGACCAGGTGGGCGCCGGCGATATCAGCGCTATCCCGAAGCTCACGGCGACCACCACGAACGCGACACTGTGCGACAAGGATGCCGTCATCCTTTACGACGCGATCCAGTTCCCACCGCCGTCGTTTGCCGTAGCGATCGAGCCATCGAGCAAAGCCGATCTCGACAAGCTCGCGACGGCGCTCCACAAGCTCACCGACGAGGACCCGACGCTCCATGTTCGCCGCGAGGATGCGACGCACGAAACGATCCTTTCCGCGATCGGCGAATCGGCGGTCGAGGTCGCCGTCCACCACCTCAAGAACAAGTTCGGCGTCCAGGTCGACATGCGGACTCCCCGCGTGCCTTATCGCGAGTCGATCCGCGCGAAGGCCCAGGCGCAAGGCCGCTACAAGCGCCAGACCGGCGGCCACGGTCAGTTCGGCGACGTCTTCCTCGAGATCGAGCCGCAGCCCGCGGGATCGGGCGTCGTCTACGCGACGCGCATCGTCGGCGGTTCGGTACCACGGAACTTCTGGCCGGCTGTCGAGAAGGGCGTCCGCGAGACCGCCGAGAGGGGCGTCATCGCCGGGTACCCGCTCTCTGACTTCAAGGCGACCCTGTACGACGGGAGCTTCCACGCGGTCGACTCGAGCGAGATGAGCTTCAAGATCGCGGGTTCGCTCGCGCTCCAGAACTGCGTGAAGGAAGCGCAGCCGTTCCTCCTCGAGCCGATCATGAACGTCGAGGTGCTGGTCCCGGAAGACCAGATGGGCGACGTGCTCGCGGATCTCAACTCGCGGCGCGGACGCGTGCTCGGGATGGAGAGCACCGGCGCGGGATTGCAGCGCATCCGCGCGCACGTGCCCATGGCCGAGACCTTCCGCTACGCGACGGACCTGCGCTCGATGACCGGCGGCCGCGGGACGTTCAGCGCCGAGCTGCTCGGCTACGAGGAGTGCCCGTCGCACATCGCGCAGAAGGTGATCGCGGCGCACGAGGGGCAAACGGAGGAGACGGCGGCGGCGCGCTAGCACGGCGCGACGTGTTCCGCAGGTCTGGTATCAGCGCGCCCACGCCCGCAGGATCCCGTACGACCAGCAGGCCGCGACAAGGGCGAAGCCGCCGATGATGCCCGCGGGCACGTGGTACCACGACGCGTAGAGTGCGATGAGCGCGCCAAAGAGCCGCAGCGCCTGCACCGTCGGCGTCATGTAGCGGCGCAGGTAGGCACCCATGCCGCTCCGCCGGTACCGCTCGAGGTCGACCTCCTGGATGATCGCGAACGACACCAACATCGGTGGCAGCAACCCGATGATCAGACCGGATACGAGCGCGTGCTGCCAGAGGAGATCGATCGCGATGATCGCGCTCGAGAAGTCGGCGAAAAGCTTGAGCGGGTGGATCTGGTGGTAGAGCACGCGCTCGCGCATCGTCATGGCGTGTTGGCGACGAGGCGGCCGGCGAAATACGAAAGCAGCCACTCCACCAGGAGTGTGCCGCGATTCCGCACGCCCAGGAGCTGCATCAGATAGTTCACTCGCCACACGGTCCAGGCCGGTAGGCCGGACAGCACGAGCCCGCCGAACCGGGCGAGCTCGGCGCCGGCTTGGGTCCGCCCGAGCGCGATGAGGTCGCCCTTGCGCTTGTAGACGAAGGGTTTCGGCGGCTCGCCGCGCACCAGCGCGGCCACGTTCCGCGCCGCCGCCGGCGCCTCCAGCACCGCGACCTGCGCGAGCTGCGGCAGCGGCCGTCCCTGGTACTCGAAATAGGCCGCGTCCCCGAGCGCGAGGACGTCATCGCGACCGCCGACGCGGAAGGTCGCGTCCACGATGAGCCGGCCGTCCTTCGCCTTCGGCAGGTCGAGCGACGCGACGAGGGGGTTCATCTTGACGCCGCCCGACCAGATGATCGTCCGCCCGCGCAGCTCGGCGCCGTCCTTGGTGCGCACGCAGCCTTCACCGATCTCGGAGACGAGCGTTCGCAGGAGCACGTTCACGCGCTGGCGCTCGAGCCGCCGGATCGCGATACGCGAGAGGCGCGGGTTCATCTGCGGAATCACCCGATCGGCGCCATCGAGCAGGTGGATCGTGACATCTCGATTGAAGTCGATCGACGGATAGATCCGTCTGAGCGTGTGGTCCATGAGATCGCGAAGCGAGCTCGCGAGCTCGACCCCGACCGGACCCGCGCCGACGATGATGAAGGTGAGGGCTTCCCGGCGGCGGGTCGGGTCCGCGATCGTCGCGGCATCTTCGAACGTGTCGAGGATGCGCCGCTTGAGATCCTCGCCATCGGCGAGCCACTTCACGGAGACCGCGTGCTCGCGGACCCCGGGGATCCCGTAGTCGTTCGTGACCGATCCCACAGCGATGACGAGATGGTCATAGGAGAGGTCGGCGTCCACCGTATGCACCGCGCGCGACGCGAGATCGATCCGATCGACCTCGGCTTGTACGAAGCGGTAGCCGATGGGTGCGGTCGCATCGCGCAGCGGGTACGCGACGGCGTGAGGTGGCAGCTCGCCGGTGGCGACCTGGTAGAGCAGCGGCGTGAAGAGGTGATAGTTCTGCCGATCGACCACTGTGACATCGGCCTCGGCCTTGCGAAGAATCCTCTCCAGCCGCCGGATCAGGTGAAGGCCGGCGAAGCCGCCGCCGAGGATGATGACGCGCTTCGTCAATTCGGCCTGGCGCTCGCGGCCTCGGCGTGCTCGAGCTCTTCGAGATACGCGCGCGTGAGGGGATCGGCGGCATCGATCGCGGTCGCGAGCCGAAGGCGGTCCCGCGCCGCCCGGAGGTCGCCCGCGCGAAGATGAGCAAAACCCGCGTCGGCCAGATAAGCGGCGTCGTGAGGCCGAAGGGTCGCGGCTTGATCGAGGAGGCGAACGGCGTCGCCGTCCGACCCCGATGCCAGGAGCGCGACCCCGAGCTCGTGGAGCGCATCGGGCTGCTCGGGAACGAGCTCGAGAACGCGGCGGAACGCGGTTGCCGCGGCCGGATGATCGTCACGCTTGCGGGCGACCAACCCGAGTCCGAAGTGCGCCTCCCACACCGCCGCATCGAACGCGACGACGCGCTCGAACGCGCTTCGCGCCTCGTCGAGGGCCCGGCCCTCCGCCGTGAGCGCTGCGCGTCCCGCGCGCTCGAGGTCGTCCTCCAGGTCCGGCCGCTCTATGCCAAGGCGCAGCCGGCGGGCGCGGGCAATCACGTCGGGTCCGGTCGCGGACGCGAGCAGCGTGTCGACTTCGCTTTTCGCGTGCTCCAGATGGCCGAACGACACGTCCAGCCGCACGAGCTCCAACCGCGCGGTATCGAGCCCGGCAGCGGCCGCGCGAGCCAAGTGCTCCCGCGACTTCGGCAGATCTCCCGCCGCCATTGCGATCAGCCCGAGAAGCTCCTGGGCGCGTCCGAACGAGGAGCTGTTTTGAGCCACGCGACGCAGATGCGAGGCGGCCTGCCCCGGCGCCCCCGCCGCGACGTACAGCTCCGCGAGCGACACGAGGTCCGCTTCGCGCAGCGGATGGAGCGCGTGCGAATGCTCGAGCGCGACGATCGCGGCGTTCGTTTCGCCGATCGCGACGCGCAGCTGCCCGAGGAGGTATTGAGCTCGCCAGGAGGATGGCCGGATCTCGGTCGCTTCCTCGAGCGCTCGCGCGGCACGGGCCTCGTCTCCGCGCTCGACTGACTCCGCCGTGAGGACGAGCAGTCGTTCCTCCGCTGCCGCACATGACGGGTCAGATCGCAACGCTGCGACGAAGTGATCGAACGCTCTGGCCCGAGCCGCTTGCTCCGCGCCGACCGCGCCGGAGCGGAGCAGAGTCGCGTTGACTTCCTCGTCGAGGCCGCGCAGGAGCTCGACGTACGCACCCTCGTTGTACGAGGGTGTCTCGGCGGCCGGCTCGGCTACGCCGAGCGACTGCGCCAGCCAGGCGGCGAGGTCGCGTTCTGTCTTGTGAAGCTCGCCCTCGCGGATGGTGAGCGTCGTCTCCGCCAAGACCTTCGCGGTGGCGACCTCGATCAGCGTCGCATCGAGGTCGCGTCGATCGCCGTCGTCGCGGTAGAGACCGGTCAGCGCGTGGCTCGTTCCGAGCGAACGCCCGTAGCTCGCGGCGAGCGCGGCGTCGGGGGTCGAGCCGAAGACGAGGTAGCCGGCGTCCGACTGCTCCTCCGGGATCGCGACGAGGAAGACCGGTCGCAGCTCAGCGGCTCCGTCGGCGAAACGGTCCACGAGCCGCCGCGCCAGCTGCCGCCCGATAGCCCCCGCGCCCGAGTCGCGTCCGCGCGCCCCGAACGGAACCACGGCCACGACGACCTTGCGCCGGCTGGGGGGCGCGGGGGCAGGGGCCCCCGGCGCGTAGCGCCCCCAATCTCTCGTCACCGGAAGCGGATTCGCGCGAAATGACGCTTGCCGACGCGCACGACCGGCGCGCCGCTGACCGGGACCTTGGTGTCGAGCGTCGCTCTGTGGTCGTCGACGGTCACGCCTCCTTGGTCCACCGCCCGGCGTGCCTCGCCCTTGCTCGGTCGGAGCTTCGCGAGCACCAGAAGGTCGACGATCGCGATCTCCTTCGCGCCATCGATCGCCACGGTGACCTCGGGCATGTCCTCGGGCGCTCCGCCTTCCTTGTGGACGCGATCGAATTCGCGCTCCGCCTCCTCCGCCGCGGCGACCGAGTGGAGCTCCGCGGTGATCGCGCGCGCGAGCTTGCGCTTCGCCTCACGGGGGTGCAGCTCCTTCCTTGCGAGCGCCTCGATCGTCGCGCGCACCTCGCTCATCGGGAGCTCGGTCGCCCATTCGTAGTAGTGCGGCATCAGCGAGTCGTCGATCGACATGACCTTGCCGTAGATCTCGCTCGGCGGGTCGGTGAGCCAGATCGCGGTCGCTGGCTTCGACTTATGCATCTGGTCGCCGTCGAGGCCTTCGAGGAGCTCGACGATGAAGACCGATTGCGGTGGCTGGCCGACCATCTCCTGCAGCTCGCGGCCCGCGAGGATATTGAAGAGCTGATCGGTCCCGCCGAACTCGACATCGGCCGCGATCGCGACCGAGTCATAGGCCTGCAGGAGCGGATAGAGCAGATCCTTGATCGGGATCGGCGTCTTCTTCTCGATGCGCTTTCGAAACTCCTCGCGCGCCAGCATCTGCTGCGCCGTGAAGCGCGAAGCAAGCTCGATGACGTCCCGCAGGCCGAACTTTCCGTACCACTCGTCCTGAAGCACGACGCGAGTGTTCTCACGGGGCACGACGAGATGAAACTGATCGAGGTAGGTTTGTGCGTTCGCGAGCACCTCGTCGCGCGATTTAAGCGGCCGCGAGAGATCGCGGTCGGTCGGGTCACCGATCTGCGTCGTCCAGTCGCCCACGATGAGCACGATCTCGTGGCCCCAGCGCGAGAGTTTGCGCAGCTTGCGCAGGGAGATCGCATGACCGAGGTGCAGGTTCTTCGCCGTCGGGTCAAAGCCCTGCTTGATACGCAATTGACGCTCGCCCGAAGCGAGCTGGTTGCGCAGATCGCCGAGCACGCTGACGCCGCTGACCGCACGAGACAGGAATTCGTCGAGCTCTTTGGCTGGAACAGGCGCCGGCACGGTCACAGGATAGGCTCCGAGGCCGTTAGCATTGCGTGATCGCGCGATCGAGAACGACGCACGACCACGCGCTCCGGCGCGGGGCATATCGCTCGAAGCGCCGCCGGAGCGGCGGAGCGCTCAGCGGTCTTCGCCTCGTCCTGCCGTCGGGTCTGCTCGCTCTCCTGTTCGCGACCGGTGCGCTCCTGGTGGTCGGTGCGGGATCAGCCCTCGCCTATTTCACCGATGACCTCCCGTCGCCGCAGGACCTGGCGAAGGATCCGCTCGCACAGGGAACCAAGGTGTACGACCGCAGCGGCACGCAGCTGCTCTACCAGTTCTCTGACGAGAACCGCGAGATCGTGACCTACGACCACATCCCGCAGGTCGTCGTCGATGCGACGGTCGCCGCCGAGGACAAATCGTTCTGGACCAATCCCGGCGTGGACCTGCTCGGGATCGTTCGCGCCGCCATCTCGGACGTGACGCACCGCGACAGCGGCCAGGGTGGTGCCTCGACGATCACGCAGCAGCTCGTGAAGCAGCGCATCGTCGGCGGCGAGGTCAGCCTGCAGCGCAAGATCCGCGAGGCGATCCTCGCGATCGAGGTCACGCGCACGTACTCGAAGGAGCAGATCCTCGAGCTCTACTTCAACCAGATCTACTACGGGAACCAGGCCTACGGCATCAAAGCCGCGGCGTTGACCTATTTCGGAAAGACCGATCTTTCGAAGCTCACGCTCGCGGAGGCCGCGCTCCTCGCTGGGCTGCCGCAGGCGCCGTCCGTGCTCGATCCGACGCAGGCCGAGAATCTGGACAGCGCGACCGCGCGGCGCGCCTACGTGCTCGACCAGATGCTGGACACCGGCACGATCACCCAGGAGCAGGCCGAAGCCGCGAAGGGCGAAGCGATCAGGGTCGCCGGGCCGCCGGTCGCGACGATCAAAGCGCCGCACTTCGTCTTCCAGGTACGCAACCAGCTCACGGCGATCCTGGGCGGCGACGAGGCTGCGGTCACGCGCGGCGGCTACAAGGTGACGACGACGCTCGACATGACGAAGCAGCAGATCGCCGAGCGCCAGGTGCGGGACTGGGTCGAGGAGCTGCACACGAAGAATGTCTGGAACGCGGCGCTCGTGTCGATCGATCCGCGCAACGGTGAGGTCGTCGCGTATGTCGGCTCCGTCGACTACAACAACCGCGACGACCCGCGCGTGCAGGGTCAGTACGACGTCGCGGGCATCGGCCTGCGCCAGCCAGGCTCCTCGTTCAAGATGTTCAACTACGTGACCGCGCTCAAGAAGGGCGCGACCGCGGCGACCGTGGTGATCGACGCGCGCACCGACTTCACCGGGAAGGCCGATCCGACGCGCATGAGCCCGAGCGCGTGCGGGTACTGCCCGGAGAACGCAGACCTCCAGTACCACGGCCCGGTCACGATGCGTCAAGCGATCCGCGAGTCACGCAACGTGCCCGCGGTGCGGTTCCTCGCGGAGTACTCGGGCATCGAGGACACGATCCAGACCGCTCACGACCTCGGGATCACCACGGAGATCGATCCGAGCAAGGTCGGTCTCTCGCTCACGCTTGGCGCGCAGGTTGTCCACCTCGTCGACATGACGAGCGCCTACGGCGTGCTCGCGAACATGGGCACGCGTATCGCTCCCACCTACATCCTCAAGGTCGAGGATTCGCGGGGTAAGGTCGTCTGGGAGCACAAGGATTACGAGCAGAAGCGCGTGCTCGACCCGGGGATCGCGTGGATCATGACCGACATCCTGAAGGACACCACGCAGCCGTCGAAGGACTTCATCTTCGGCTCGTGGACGAACATCGGTCGCGTCGCCGCGCTCAAGACCGGTACCACCGACAACTTGAAGGACGTGTACTCGGTGGGCTACGTGCCGACGATGGTCACCGGGGTCTGGATGGGCAATTCGAACAACGAGGAGATGAGCCACAACGACTTCTTCAGCGCGATGGGACCAGGACAGCTCTGGCGCGACTACATGAAGGAAGTCCTCGCGGACACGCCCGCCAGCGACTGGCCGCGGCCGGCCAACGTCGTCAGCGCGCCCATCGTCTCAGCGCCCGGCGCCTTCGGTGGCTTCGGTTCGGGCCTATCCCCGTCGAGCCTCACGCCGTTCTCGATGAGCGAGTGGTTCATCAAGGGCACCGAGCCGGCGAAGCAGGACGACTGGTACGTGCCGGGGTGCCCCGCCACGGATGGAACGACGAAGATCGCGATGAAGATCCAGGATCCTCGCGCGCCGGATACCTTCCAGCGCTACACGGATCAGTGGATCCGTGGGGCCATCGCCGGCCAGTTCGCCTACGGGCGGTACTCGTGGAACCTGGTCTCACCCGACCCCTGCCCCACGCCGGCGCCGCTGCCGACGCCGCGACCGACGCCGACGAAGAAGCCCTAGACCGCATGTCGGATGGCCCCGACGTCGGAGCCATCGTCGCCTGCGTCGATCCCACCGCCGGTCGCATTCTCGTCGTGAAGCAGACCACCGGTCCGTTCGCGGGCGCCTTTCTCCTACCCGGCGGGACAGTCGAGCGCGACGAGCGGCTAGACGACGCGGCGGCGCGAGAGCTCGCTGAAGAGACGGGCTATCGCGCCCGCGAGCTACGCCTCGCGGCGCTCTACGAGGTACGCAGCGTGCCGCCGGGTGGCTTTCACATCCTGCTGCACATGTATCGAGGCGAAGGCCTCTCAGGAAAAGCCGTGGCCGAGCCGGACAGCGAGGTTCGCTGGGTGCGGCCTCACGAGATCGAGATCCATCCGAGCATGGCGGTGCAGCTCGCAGACCTTGGACTCATCGAGCGCGACGCCGCTTCCCTCTCGCGCGACCTCGCGCGGATCGGCGTCGAAGTGCGACGGCTCGTCTAGAGCCTCACGATCGTCGCACCGTCGCCGCCTTCAGCCGGGCCCGCCGATTCCTGAGAGCGCACGAGCGGGTGTTCTGCGAGCGCGGCTCGGATCGCCGTCCGCAGCGCGCCGGTCCCCTTGCCGTGCACGATCCGCAGCCGCTCGACGCCGGCGACGGCGGCGTCGTTGAGATAGCGGTCGAGCACGGCGAGAGCCTCTTCCGCCCGCGCCCCGCGGATGTCGAGCTGGAGTGGGACGCTCGGCGCCGATCCGCGGACGACCGGTCGCTCCGAGTGGATCGCCTCGTCGCGCTCGGGGGCGGGCCGAAGCTGGGCCGCCGGGACGCGGAGGCGCAGGGCCCCGGCAGCGACGTCCGCGATGCCACGATCGTCGATCGCAAGCAGGGTTCCGGGCTCGGCGACGCCCTCGACATGCACTGGCGCCCCGATGGCGATCGGGAGGGTCCTTCGCTCCTCGTGCCGCGCGGGAGTCGACGCCGCCCGGGCCGCCTCGGCTTCGGCCAGCGCGGCCCGCGCTTCGTCGACCAGATTCCGCTTCGCCGCGCGATCGCGCGCCTCCTCGGCCTGGCGTAAAGCGCGGCGGGCTTGGAGGATGAGCTCGTCTGCCTCGGCCCGTGCGCGACGCAGGGCGCGCTCGGCATCATCGCGCGCGCGAGCCGCGTCTCGCTCGGCGTCCGTCGTCGCGGCCTGGGCGTCGGCCGCCGCGACGCGCGCCTCCTCGAGCTTTGCGGCGAGCTCCGTCCGTTGTCGCTCTGCCTCCCGGAGCGTTCGCTCGAGCGACCGATGCAGCTCCGAGAGATGCGCGTCCGCCCGTCCGAGGACCGCACGGTCCAAGCCGAGACGCTCGGCGATGGCGAAGGCGTTCGACGCGCCGGGCAGACCGAGGTGCAGCCGGAACGTCGGCCGCAGTGTCTCCGCGTCGAACTCCATGCTCGCGTTGCGCACTCCCGGCGTGCTCAACGCGAACGCTTTGAGCTCCGGGTAGTGCGTCGTCGCCGCCACCAGGACGCCGCGCTCGCGCAGCGTTTCGAGCACCGCCATGGCGAGGGCCGCTCCTTCGTCGGGATCGGTGCCGGCGCCGATCTCGTCGAGCAGGGCGAGATCTCCGCGATTCGCGTCCGCGAGCGTCGCGACGACGTTGCGCAGATGGGACGAGAAGGTGGAGAGAGATTGGGCGATCGATTGCTCGTCGCCGATGTCGGCGAAGACTTGCGGGACGATCGCCACTCGACTTCCTGGAGCGGCGGGGATCTGCAGGCCGCATGCGGCCATCACCGTGAGCAAACCGATGGTCTTGAGGGTGACCGTCTTACCGCCGGTGTTCGGGCCGGTGATGACAAGGATGGTGACGTCGCCGCCGAGCCGAACGTCGATTCCGACGACACTTCCCTGCTCCACCAGGAGCGGATGGCGCGCGTCGATGAGATCGAGGATCCCGTCGGCGTTCAGCGCTGGGCGCGAAGCCTCGAGCGCGTCGGCGTAAAAAGCCTTCGCGAGCGCGAGGTCCAGAGCGCCAAGCGCGGTCGTGACCGCTTCGAGGTCGTCCGCCGCGCGCTCGACTCGGCGCGAGAGCTCATCGAGGATGCGCACCACCTCCGAACGTTCCGCGAGCTCAGCCTCGCGGAGCACGTTGTTCGCCTCGAGGATCTCTAGCGGCTCGATGAACACGGTCTGGCCGCTCGCTGACTGATCGTGGACGATGCCCTTCACCGCGCCGCGGTATTCGGCCTTGACCGGGACCACGTAGCGGCCGCCGCGCTGGGTCACGATCGGGTCCTGGAGCAGACGCGCGAGGTCCGGCGACCGAACGAGGTTGTCGAGGCGCTGCTGTAACCGCGCCTGCGCCGCCCGCAGGTCCGCGCGCAGGGATCCGAGCCGCGCGCTCGCGCGGTCGAGGACCTCGCCGGTCGTGCCGATCGCCTGCTCGATGGCGGCCGCGACGTCGCTCGGAGGGCGGGCGAAGCGCGCGCGGGCGGCCAGCGCGGGGTAGGCGCGCACGTCCGCGAACAGATGCTCTCCCGCGCGGATGGTGTCGCCCACCTCCTGGAGCTGCTCGGGGTCGAGGGCTCCGCCGAGACGCGCGCGGCGGAGCGAATCGCGGATGTCGCGCGCGCCGCGCAGCCCGGTGGACGGATTCGCCCGCAGGAGGTCGCGCGCGGCCGCCGTCTCATCGTGCAGGCGCTCCGCCTCGCGGAGGTCCGCCGTCGGCGCGAGCGCTTCGGCGAGCTCGCGGCCAGGCGCGAACGCGGTGCGTTCGGCGAGGAGCGCGCGGACCGCCGGAAGCTCGAGGCGCGCGAGAGCGCCGGCGTTCAACGCGAGACCCCGGGCGATCCGATCACGTGCCACCGCCAGGGCTTGTTGGTGGTCTCGTGCTGACGCAGACCGATGCGCGCGCTCCGCGCGACGCGTGAGGGACGGATCGGTGGAGCCTCGCGAATCGTGAGGGGCGAGGTGACGAGGTCCATCGCGGTGTTGGCGGTCGTGAGTCCGAACGCGCGAGCGAGCTTGCCGGGTCCCGCGAGGCCGCGCGGATCGGCGCCAACGCCGGCGATCGGCTCGGCCCCCCGCAGTAGCACGGCGCCGGCGACGCCGTCGCGCTCGGTCACGACGTTGAGGCAGTGGTACATCCCGTACACGAAGTACACGTAGCTCCTTCCGGGTGGCCCGAACATCGGCGCGGTCCTCGGCGTCGGACCTCGATACGCGTGCGAGGCCGGATCGCGCAGGCCGAGATAGGCCTCGACCTCGACGATCCGCGCCGCGCGCACGCCCGCGGGGCCATCGTAGACGAGGGTCTTTCCAAGGAGATCACGCGCGACCAGCGCGGTTCCCCGGGCGTAAAAGGACCGCGGGAGGCGTCGCCCGAATCGCGCCGGTTCAGGTCTTGCGCGGGTCGAGCGCGTCGCGGAGCCCATCACCGACATAGTTGATCGACAGTACGGTGATGAAGATCAGGAAGCCCGGGAAGATCACCCAGTGCGGGGCGATCTCGATGAAGTTCTCCGCGTCGAAGAGGATGCGTCCCCACGTCGGTACGTCGGGCGGGAATCCGAGGCCGAGGAACGAGAGGGTCGACT
>VBDQ01000002.1 GCA_005889075.1 Chloroflexota bacterium | reverse complement strand
TGCGTGGCCTCGAGCGAGACGACATCGAGCGCGGCCAGGTCGTCGCGAAGCCGGGCTCGGTAAAACCGCACACCCGCTTCAACGCCGAGTGCTACGTGCTCACCAAGGAGGAAGGCGGCCGGCACACGCCGTTCTTCACCGGCTACCGTCCGCAGTTCTACCTCCGCACGACCGACGTCACCGGCGAGGTCAAGCTGCCGGACGGTCGCGAGATGGTCGTGCCCGGCGACAACGTCAACCTCGAGATCACGCTCGGCACGCCGATCGCGATCGAGGACGCGCTCCGCTTCGCCATCCGTGAAGGTGGGCACACCGTGGGCGCGGGCGTCGTCACGAAGGTGCTCGAATAATGCCGAAGGACAACCGCCCGATCGTCACGCTTGCGTGCTCGACCTGCCGGTCGCGCACCTATGCGACGACGAAGAACCGCAAGAACGACCCCGACCGCCTCGAGCTTTCGAAGTTCTGCCCGCGTTGCCGCAAGCACACGGCGCACAAGGAGACGCGATAATTGCTTGAGAAGGGGCTCGGCCAGACCTCTGGTCTTACGGCGGTAGCTCAACTGGTAGAGCACTGGTCTCCAAAACCAGCGGTTGAGAGTTCGAGTCTCTCCCGCCGTGCAGAGCCGCGCTGATGGCGGTCCGTGAACGGCTCGGAGGTTCTGCGCGCCAGGCGAACGTCGGTCTTGTTCGATTCGCCCAGGAATCGTGGTCGGAGCTCGGCAAGGTCACCTGGCCGGAGCGCCAGACGGTCATTCGTCTCACCGCGATCGTCATCGTGATCTCGGCGATCGTCGCCCTGTACATCCTTGGCGCGGACAAGCTGTTCGAGCTGACCGTGAACCGCGGCTTCCTGAACCAACCGGGAGCGAGCCCGACACCGGGCGTCCCATAAGGAGAGTCATGAGCGAGGAGCGCGAGGAACCGCAAGAGCCCCAGGAGACAAGCCAGGTCCGGAACGAACCGGTGGAGGAGCAAGGCGTGGGCGAGCCGACGGCGGCGCCGGACGAAGTAGATGCGGCCAAGCTCTCGGATGAGGCCGCCGCCGAAGCGGCGCGCGCGTTCCTGGGTAGCGCGCAGGCCGAAGAAGGAGTCTCCGTCGACGAGGCGAAGACCGTTCTGCGCCGCGCCGGAGCCGTTGCTGAGGCCGAGCCTGCTCCCTCCGTCGTGGAAGCCGCCGTCGTCGAGGCTCCGCGGGCGCCGCCGGCTCCAACACCCGAAGAGGTCGAGACCGGACAACGCTGGTACGTGATCCACACGTACTCCGGGTATGAGAACAAGGTGAAGACGAACCTCGAGCACCGCATCAGCTCGATGGACATGGGCGACAAGATCTTCCAGGTGCTCGTACCGACGGAAGAAGAGATCGAGATCAAGAACGGCAAGCGCCATCCGGTCGAGCGCAAGGTCTTCCCCGGTTACGTGCTCGTCGAGATGATCATGGGCGACGACTCGTGGTACGTCGTTCGCAACACACCTGGCGTCACGAGCTTCGTCGGTAGCGGCAACAAGCCAACCCCTCTCACCGACGGCGAAGTCCGCGGGATCCTGCGGCAGATCAAGCTCGATGCGCCCAAGTACAAGGTCGCGTTCACCAAGGGCGAGGCCGTGCGCGTCACGGACGGTCCGTTCACCGATCTGCATGGCGTCGTCGACGAAGTGAACCCCGAACGCAACAAGGTCAAGGTCCTCGTCTCGATCTTCGGCCGTGAGACACCGGTGGAGCTGGACTTCCTGCAGATCGAAAAGCTGGTGAAATAGTGGCCAAGAAGATCAAGGCGGTCGTCAAAGTTCAGATCAACGCGGGAAAGGCGACCGCCGCCCCGCCGGTCGGTACGGCGCTCGGCCCTCACGGCATCAACATGGGGCAGTTCATAAAGGAATACAACGAACGGACGGCCTCGCTCACCGGCAGCGTGGTGCCCGCGGTCGTGACGGTCTACGAGGACCGCTCCTACCAGTTCGTGACGAAGAGCCCGCCCGCGGCCGACCTTATCCGCAAGGAGGCGGGCATCGAGAAGGGCTCAGGACAGCCGAACAAGAACAAGGTGGGGAAGATCACGCGCGCGAAGGTGCGCTCGATCGCCGAGATCAAGATGGCCGACCTGAACGCGAACTCGATCGAGTCCGCGATGCGGATGGTCGAAGGCACCGCGCGCAGCATGGGCGTGGAGATCAGCGGCTAAACTGAGGCTACACGGCGCTTGCGGAGAAGATCGAGCGCGGGCGCGAGTACCCGCCGGACGAGGCGGCCAAGCTCGTCAAAGACACCAGCCAGGCCAAGTTCGACACGACAGTGGAGCTGCATCTCCGGATGGGCGTCGATCCCAAGCACGCTGATCAGATGGTCCGGGGCGCCGCCGTCCTGCCGAACGGGACAGGCAAGAAGGTGCGGGTCATCGCCTTCGCGCAAGGCGACAAGGCGCGCGACGCCCAGGCGGCCGGCGCCGATGCCGTCGGGGCCGAGGACCTCGCCAAGCGGATCGAAGGCGGCTGGCTCGACTTCGACGTTGCCGTCGCCACGCCGGACCTCATGGGCCAGGTGGGTCGGCTCGGCCGTGTGCTCGGTCCGCGCGGGCTCATGCCGAACCCGAAGTCGGGCACCGTGACGTTCGATGTCGGCAAGGCGGTCCGTGATGCGAAGGGCGGCCGGGTCGAGTTCCGCGTGGACAAGACCGGAGTCATCCACACGATCGTCGGAAAGTCATCGTTCAGCCAGCAGCAGATCGTGGGCAATCTCGCCACGCTGATCGACGCGGTCAACCGTGCCCGGCCGGCGGGGATCAAAGGAACGTACATCCGTGCGGCGCACCTTACGAGCACGCAGGGTCCGTCGGTCAAGCTCGATCTCAGCACGGTGAGCGAGCTCGCGGGGAGCGCAGGTAGCTAGGATCGCGTCGGCCCCTCGTCTCATTCTCGTCGGGGGCGCGCCGGGATCCGGGAAGACCACGCTCGCCCTTCAGCTCGCCGCGCGGCTTCGGGTCGCGGTCGTCACCAAGGACGACATAAAGGAGTCGCTCGCAGAAGTCCTGGGCGCAGGCGACCGGGCGCGCTCCCGCGAGCTCGGCGCGGCCGCCTTTGAGGTCATGCGGGCCGTCGCGATACGCACGCTCTCGAGCGGGGCGCCGGTGATCCTCGAAGCGAACTTTCACCGCGATCGCTCGACGACGTGGCTTCGGGATTTGGCTCGCATCGCAGATACGCGGGTCGTGCTCTGCGGCGCGCCGGAGGCACTCTGCCGGGAGCGCTTCACCGCACGCGGCGCCGCTGGTTTGCGACACCCAGTGCATCTCGATCGGGTGATCCTCGAGCAGGAGTGGCCCAGCGCTCAGGAGTTCGAGATCGACCTCGGCTCCCCGACGCTCAAGGTCGATACGACGGATGGCTATGTGCCTACGCTCGACGCGGTCGTTCAGTTCATAAGAGCAGGTACCTAAGCCTGGGGGTTGCAGAGGCACAGCCCCGTCGGTGGAGAGGCGATGGGGTTGCAGGGGCACAGCCCCTGCGAAGAGCAAGTTCGGCTATCGAGTCGTCCATTAGGTAGACTGATCATCACGACAACTCGATAGCCAGAGATCGCCGGTTCCCTAGGGAGTAATTCGGGCGAAAGCTCGAGCCTGCGGAGGCAAGCCAGTGACGGCCTCAGCCGTCTGACGCCTTCGTGTCCCAGAGGTAGGGAAACGAAGGCGTTTTCGTTGGAAGGAGGCGCTCTTGGCGAAGATCAAGACGGGACCCAAGGTCAAGCGGAAGGGCGGCGGGATCCCGGCCAAGGCAAAGAAGGTCGAAGGTCTCGCAGAAGAGCTTGCCGGGTCGGTCTCGCTCGTCGTCACCGAATACCGCGGGCTCAAGGTGGGTGAGCTCCAGGAGCTGCGCCGCCGGCTGCGCCCGCGCGGCATCGAGTACCACGTCGTGAAGAACAGCCTCTTCGCGCGCGCGGCCGAGCAGTCCGGGAAGAGCGACCTTCGTTCGCTCCTCGCCGGGCCGACGGCGGTCGCGATCGGCGACGGCGACGGGGTCGATCTCGCGAAGAGTCTCGTCGACGAGGCGCGGACGTTGAAGGCCCTACGGATCCTCGGTGCGCTCATCGGCGGCCGCGCGATGAGCGCGGACGACGTCACCTCGCTCGCGCGGCTCCCGAGCCGGCCGCAGCTTCAGGCGACGATCGTCGGCAGCTTGCAGGCTCCGCTCGCGCAGATGGTCGGCGTGCTCACCGCGGCCCAGGGAAATCTCGTCCGCGTGCTCCAGGCGCGCGGTTCGCAATAAGAAGGAGAAGACGATGGCGACAGCAACTGCGACACCGGAGACGGTGGGCAACCCCAAGTTCGACAAGCTCGCGGGCGAGCTCGAGTCCTGGTCGATCCTCGAGATCGCTCAGTTCGGCAAGTACCTGCAGGACCGCTGGGGCGTGTCGGCCGCGCCGGTCGCGGTCGCCGCGGCGGGTGGCGCAGCGGGTGCCGCGGCTCCGGCGGAGGTCGAGGAGAAGACCGAGTTCTCGGTCATCCTCAAGGAGGCCGGCGCGTCGAAGATCAACGTCATCAAGACGGTCCGGGAGCTCACCGGGCTCGGCCTGAAAGAGGCGAAGGACCTCGTCGACGGCGCACCCAAGGCGGTCAAGGAGAACATCGGCAAGGACGAGGCGGCGGCGGTCAAGAAGAAGCTCGAGGACGCTGGCGCGACGGTCGAGCTGAAGTAATTCAACCCCCGGAGATGCGAAAGAGGCCCGATTTTCGGGCCTCTTTTCGTTCTTCCCCGGTGACGTCCTGAAACAATTTTTGGAAGCGGATGGCCTCCCGATATCGTTCTCCGCGCGAGTGCGCCCTGATCGGCGGGCTCGCGAAAGGTGCCGGACCGGGACCCCAGGGGAGGGGTCCCGGTTCGTGTTTTCAGGGTGAAAGTCGCCACCCGAGAGCGCCGTGTGCGCGCAGGTATTCCGGCGCCGCGGCAGATCCAAGCAGGAGCGCCGCCTTGGCGAAGACCTCGGCGTCGGCGCCGGTCCGCGCGATGACCGAGACCTCGTTGAGGTCGCTCGCGGCGGGAACTCCGGTGCGCGGATCGATCAAGTGGTGAAGTCCCTCTCCCCAGGACCGCTTGCGGGTCCCACTCGTCGCCGCGCCCATGTCGTGGAGCAGCACGGTGTCGCTTCCCATTCCGACCGGCCAGCCCTCGCCGCTCTCGCCCACACCGCGAGCGAAGAGATCGCCGCACAGGTTCACCAGGACGTTCTCACCGAGATCCTCGGCAAGCCGGTCGGCGAGCCAGCCCTTCGCGATCCCGCCGAGATCGATCGCGGCGCCGGGTCGTAGCCGCGCGGAACCCGATCGGACCTCGAGGACCTCGGGTAGCGACGGCGGTCGGACGGTCATCGTCGCCGCGGTCGGCCCTTCGCTGAACGTTCGCGTGTATCCCGCGGCGAGAAGCGCGGGAAGAACCGCCGCGTTGACGAGGCCGTCCGAGAGCTGGTGCGCGCGCAGGCACTCGCGGAGGAGCGCTTCGAGCAATGGACTGACCTCGGCCCAATCGCCGGCGGAAGAGTTGAACCGCGAGAGCTCGGAGTGGGCGGTGAACCGGGTGAGCCGATCGTGCATCGCGTGCACCCAGGCCTCGGCGGTCGCCAGACGCTCGGGCGGTAGGCCGATCGCGTAGAGCTCGCACTCCCCCCCGAGGGCTTCGAAGAGCCGCTTTTCGATGACCATCGAGCCGAATGTATCGGGCGAAACTGACCCCTTGACACGGAACGGCGACAGGCTGACAGTCAGCGGTTCCGGCCTGTTGACCAAGCGGTAGGGTCCGGAATACCATTGACCCCGTTGCCACAGGTCCATCCCCTTCTGTCTATCCGCCTGTCCAGCCATCAGCCCTGAGGAGGGTCCACCCATGTCCGTAGCCCTCGACCGGGTCGCTCCGTCCGGCCGCGATCGTCGCAACTTCGCGTCGCTACCGGAAGTTCTCCCGCTTCCCAACCTCATCGAGACGCAGCTCGTGTCCTTCAAATGGTTCTGCGAGGAGGGTCTTGCCGAGCTGTTCGCCGAGATATCGCCGATCCAGGACTTCACGGGAAAGAACCTCGACCTGAAGTTCATTTCGAGCGAGTACCGCGAGCCCAAGTACTCCGAAGAGGAGTGCCGCACCAAGGACCTCACCTACAGCAAGCCGCTCTGGGCGAGGGTCGAGCTCGTCAACAAGGAGACCGGCGAGGTCACCGAACAGGACGTGTTCCTCGGGGACTTTCCGTGGATGACCGACAAGGGCACGTTCGTGATCAACGGCGCCGAGCGCGTGGTCGTCTCGCAGCTCGTGCGCTCGCCTGGCGTGTACTTCACGGCCGTCGACGACCCGACGACAGGCCGCCGGCTCTTCTACGCCAAGCTGATCCCGAACCGCGGCGCGTGGCTCGAGTTCGAGACCTCGAACAAGGACGTCATCTCGGTCAAGGTCGATCGCAAGCGGAAGCTCACCGTGACCACGCTCCTGCGCGCGATCGGGTACAACTCGAACGAGGAGATCTCCGCGTTGTTCACGGACGTCGACAGCGACCCTGAGCATCAGTACATCGAGTCGACCCTCGAGCGCGACCCCACCACCAACACCAACGAGGGCCTCGTCGAGGTCTACAAGCGCCTGCGCCCTGGCGATCCGCCCACGATCGACAACGCCCGCAGTCTCGTCCAGTCGCTCTTCTTCAACTTCCGCCGTTACGACCTCGCGAAGGTGGGCCGCTACAAGCTCAACCGCAAGCTCGGCCTTGATCTGGACATGTCCCACCGTACCCTCACGACGAAGTTCGTGCAGTGCTCGGTCCACGGACAGCCGCCGCTCGAGAACCATGACGATCTCGTGCGAATCGTCCGGCGGATCGTCGAGCTCAACAACGGCAAGGGTTCTCCCGACGACATCGATCACCTCGGCAACCGCCGCGTGCGCGCGGTCGGCGAGCTCATCCAGAGCCAGTTCCGCGTCGGCCTGCTCCGCATGGAGCGCGTGGTGCGTGAGCGCATGTCGATCGTCGAGCCCGAGAAGGCGACGCCGAAGGAGCTCATCAACATCCGGCCGGTCGTCGCCGCGATCAAGGAGTTCTTCGGCGGCTCGCAGCTTTCGCAGTTCATGCAGCAGACGAACCCGCTCGACGAGCTCACCCACAAGCGCCGCCTGTCGGCGCTCGGTCCGGGTGGCCTCTCGCGCGAGCGCGCGGGATTCGACGTCCGTGACGTGCACTTCAGCCACTACGGCCGCATCTGCCCGATCGAGACACCTGAAGGTCCCAACATCGGACTGATCGGGTCGCTCGCCACGTACGGGCGGGTGAACCCGTACGGGTTCATCGAGTCGCCGTTCCGGCGCGTCGTCCGCGACGGCGGCGGAAAGTCGCGCGTCTCCGACGAGATCGTGTACCTGACCGCCGACGAACAGGAGCTCGCGACGGTCGTGCAGGCGAACGCGCGTCTCGACCAGGGTGGCTTCTTCCTCGACGAGCGCGTCCAGGTGCACCGTGGCGACGAATACCACGAGGCCTCGCCGGCGACGGCCGATTACATGGACGTGTCGCCGAAGCAGATCGTGTCCGTCTCCGCCGCGCTCATACCGTTCTTGGAGCACGACGACGCCAACCGCGCCCTCATGGGCTCGAACATGCAGCGTCAGGCCGTCCCGGTCGTGCGCCCTGAGGCTCCGCTCATCGGGACTGGGATCGAGTACCGCGCCGCGCGTGACTCTGGACAGGTCGTCGTCGCGCGGTCGCCGGGCGTCGTTCGCTCGGTCAGTGCGACGGAGATCTGGGTCGAGGAGGACTCGGGCGACGCCTTCCGCTACCGCCTGCAGAAGTTCGTCCGCACCAACCAGGGAACGTGCTTCAACCAGCGGCCCCTCGTCTCGGTCGGCGACCGCGTGCAGACCGACCAGATCCTCGCCGACAGCTACTCGACCGACGAGGGCGAGCTCGCGCTCGGCCAGAACATCCTCGTCGCCTTCATGCCCTGGGAGGGCGGCAACTACGAGGACGCCATCATCCTTAGCGACCGCATCGTCCAAGACGACAAGTTCACGTCGATCCACATAGAGAAGTACGAGGCCGAGGCCCGCGACACCAAGCTCGGCCCCGAGGAGATCACCCGAGACATCCCGAACGTCGGCGAGGAGGCGCTCGCCGACCTCGACGAGAACGGGATCGTCTACATCGGCGCCGAGGTAGGTCCGCAGGACATCCTCGTCGGGAAGATCACGCCCAAGGGCGAGACCGAGCTCACCGCCGAGGAGCGGCTCCTTCGCGCGATCTTCGGCGAGAAGGCGCGCGAGGTGAAGGACACCTCGCTCCGGCTGCCGTCCGGCGAGCACGGCAAGGTCGTCGACGTCGCGGTGTTCAGCCGCGAGAACAACGACGAGCTGCTGCCGGGCGTGAACAAGATGATCCGCGTCGCAGTCGCGCAGAAGCGCAAGATCAGCGTCGGCGACAAGATGGCGGGGCGCCACGGGAACAAGGGCGTCATCGCCAAGATCCTTCCGGTCGAGGACATGCCGTTCCTTCCGGACGGCACGCCCGTCGACATCGTGCTCAACCCGCTCGGCGTGCCGAGCCGGATGAACATCGGCCAGATCCTCGAGACGCACCTCGGCTGGGCCGCGCAGGCGCTCGGAATGCACGTCGCGACGCCGGTCTTCGACGGCGCGAAGGAAGCGGCGATCAAGGAGCAGCTGAGGAAGGCCGGCCTCCCCGAGGACGGCAAGATCACGCTCCGCGACGGACGCACCGGAAAGGCCTTCGAGCAGGCGATCACCGTCGGCTACATCTACATGATGAAGCTGCACCACCTCGTCGAGGACAAGATCCACGCACGCTCGACGGGGCCCTACTCGCTCATCACTCAGCAGCCGCTGGGCGGCAAGGCGCAGTTCGGCGGTCAGCGCTTCGGCGAGATGGAGGTGTGGGCGCTCGAAGCGTACGGCGCCGCTTACATCCTGCAGGAGCTCCTGACGGTGAAGTCCGACGATGTGATGGGCCGCGTCCAGACGTACGAGGCCATCGTGAAGGGCGAGGACATTCAGCCGCCTGGAGTGCCAGAGAGCTTCAAGGTGCTCATCAAGGAGCTGCAGTCGCTCGGGCTCTCCGTGGAGGTCCTGAACGACAGCGAGGAAGCCATCCGCTTCGTGGAGGACGCGACCTTCAACGAGCCGAACCTCGGGATCAACATCTCGGGGTTGGAATCAGGTGAATAAGTGCTAGAAGTCAACGAGTTCAACGCGATCCGCATCTCGCTCGCGTCGCCGGATCAGATTCGCACGTGGTCGAGCGGCGAGGTCACCAAGCCGGAGACCATCAACTACCGCACCCTCCGTCCGGAGAAGGACGGGCTCTTCGACGAGCGCATCTTCGGTCCCACGCGGGACTGGGAGTGCTACTGCGGCAAGTACAAGCGCATCCGCTACAAGGGGATCATCTGCGACAAGTGCGGCGTCGAGGTGACGCGCGCGAAGGTGCGCCGCGAGCGCATGGGCCACATCCAGCTCGCGTCGCCGGTGTCGCACATCTGGTTCTTCAAGGGCACCC
>VBDQ01000040.1 GCA_005889075.1 Chloroflexota bacterium | reverse complement strand
CCATGCGCAATCGCACCGAGAACCGCCTTCGAATGATCTCGTTCCTGCAAGAGCACCCCTGCGTGGACTGCAGCGAGTCGGACATCGTCGTGTTGGAATTCGACCATCTTTCTGGCAAGACGGCCGACGTCGCGACGCTGATCGCGCGAGGCAATACATGGACTCGCATCTTTGGAGAGATGCTCAAGTGCGAGGTTCGGTGCGCAAACTGTCATCGCCGAAAGACCGCAGAGCGATGGCTCGCAATCGCGAGACCGCGGACCCCTCGATCACTTCGGCGAGCCGAACAGCTGCGTCTCGATCAGCTGGGCAAAAAGACGATGCCGGGTCTGCGGAGACGATAAGCTGCTCGCAGAGTTTCCCTATCGGTCGATGAGCGCTGGAACTCGCCACGCGATCTGCCGGTCATGCCAGCGTGAAGCCTCGCACGATTGGTACGTGAGATCGCGCTCGCCACAAGCACGTCGCGTTATCGGCTACGGCACCGGACGGCGTTCGGTCTT
Organism: Chloroflexota bacterium; assembly: GCA_005889075.1. GTDB lineage: Bacteria > Chloroflexota > Limnocylindria > P2-11E > P2-11E > 3-1-20CM-2-70-9. The sequence continues at coordinate 21,725 of VBDQ01000040.1, read as the reverse complement.
CGTCGAAGCGGTACGCGCATACTTTGACACTCACCACTGCGTGGATTGCGGCGAGGACGACCCCCGAGTGCTCGATTTCGATCATCGGCGCGACAAGCTCGCCGACATCTCGACGCTCGTTCGTCGCGCGGCGACGTGGAATGAAGTCGCGGCCGAGGTCGAGAAGTGCGAGGTCCGGTGTGCGAACTGCCATCGACGGAGGACTATTCGCGCGCAGGGTGGTTATAGGGCACGAGCCGCGAGCGCATGACCTAGAATGTGGCTAAGACCCCGTAGCTCAGCGGATAGAGCGCTTGCCTACGAAGCAAGAAGTCGGGCGTTCGAATCGCCCCGGGGTCGCAGTAGCCAGTCATTTTACAAGGTCGACGACCCGCTTCAGCCCTCGCACTTCCCCATCGATCTCCCCCGGCAAGATGAACACGCGCATCCCGGCGCGCTCCGCGCCCGCATCGACCGGATGATCGCCGACCATGAGCGTCTCGTTCGGCGCGACCCCAAGTGACTTCGCCGCCGCAAGGAAGATCGCGGGGTCGGGCTTCTCGGCACCGACCTCGAACGAGTGCGTGAACGAATCGACGAGGGAGTCCAGCCTGTGCTTCGCGAACACCGGGCGCAGGTCCGCAGGAACATTGCTCACCACCCCGATGCGCAGCCTGCGGGCGCGAAGCTCGCGTAAGACGGGTCCCGTATCCGCATAGGGCACCCACGAGTGCGGGTCCATCACCTGCTCGTAGAGCGCGCGTGATAGCCCCGGCGCGACACGGTCCGCGCGCGCGAAGAGATCGATCCACACGCGGCGGTGCGCCTCGGGCGAAAGGTCGCGACCCTTCCCTATCTCCTCGGGGGTCTTTCCAGCGGTCCAGATCTCATCCCACAACCCGCGCGCGTCGACCTCGCTCACGCCGACGCCCGCCTCGCGGGCTGCCGACACGATGACCTCCGGCGCATGCGGCGCATGAAAGAGCGTGTCCCCCCAATCGAACAGGACCGCGCGCACGCGCCCTAGCGGCGCAGCCACTCGTGCTCGGCGTCGAACGTGACGCACCACTTGCGCACCGGACCGGCCATCACATTCAGGTAGTAGAGCTCGTACCCCGGCGCTGCGGACACGGTGTGATAGCCCCGCGGCACGAGCACCAGATCGCCGTCGGCGACGACCACGGTCTCGTCGAGCGAGCGATCCGCCGTGTAGACGCGCTGCAACGCGAACCCGCGGCGATCGCGAAGCCGGTGATAGTAAATCTCCTCGAGCTGAGTTTCGGTCGGCGGATCGTTCGTGTCGTGCTTGTGCGGCGGATAGCTCGACCAGTGTCCGGCGGGGGTCACGACCTCCGTGACCAGCAGCGCCTCCGCGGGCGCGTCCTCCATGAGGATGTGGTGGATCGTCCGCTCCATCGCCCCCGATCCACGCACCTCACGTCGGGCGTCGGCGGGCTTGATGTGCCGCAGCCGTGCCCCCTTTGTCGCCGCCGTGGATCCGATCGCGAACTCGACGTCGCCGCCGACCGCGCGCAGCTCGATGTTGGTGTTTGGCGGGGCGTACACCGCGTGCGGCGGGCCGTCGAATGGTGATCCACGCTCGCCGACCTCGGGCCAGTTGATGATCCCGATGCGCATCGAGCAGCGACCGGAGAGGATCACCAGGCACGCCTCCGATTCCTCGGTCGACACGACGAATCGCGCGCCTTTCGCGACGCGAGTCGCGGAAAAGCTCACGTACTTCCAGCCGGCGGTCGCCGGCGTAATGGCGACGCGACGGTCCTCGGCGCGCACCAGCAAAGACGAGGTCACAAGTACCGGCGCTGCCGCGGCTTCGCCTTCTCGTATCGTTCGCGCGCCTCGGTGACGCTCGCCGTTTCGGAGACCTCGGCGACCGGGACGTCCCACCACGATCCGTAGTCGCCGACGCCCGCATAGCGATCCACCTCTACGTGGATCACGACGGTCCGATCGACCTTCTTCGCGGAAACGAGCGCCTCACGCACCTCCGCGACCGAGCGCGCTTTGATCACCTGCGCGCCGAGGCTCGCCGCGTTCGCGGCCAGATCCGTCGGCAAGTACGGCGCCGGCTGCCTCTCCTTATCGGTGCCGCGCGAGCCCTCCTTCGGGAACCGGAACTGAGTGCCGAAGCCATCCATCCCCAGCGAACGCGAGAGGCCGCCGATCGAGGCGAATCCGTGGTTGTCGAACAGGACGACGATGAGCTTCGCGTGCTCCTGGAGCGAGGTGACGATTGCCTCGCTCAGCATCAGGTAAGAGCCATCACCCACGAGCGAGTACACCTCGCGTTCCGGTGCGGCGAGCTTCACTCCGAGCGCACCGGCGATCTCGTAGCCCATGCACGAGTACCCGTACTCGACGTGGTACTGCTTGCGATCGCGGGTCCGCCACAGCTTGTGCAGCTCGCCCGGAAGCGAGCCCGCCGCGCAGACCACCACGTCCGTCGGCGCGCTGAACGAATTGACGGCGCCGATGACCTCCGATTGGGCCGGCAACGGAGCCCGGCCGAGGTCGTACAGCCGCGTGACCTCCGCGTCCCACTCGCGCGCGACCTTCGCGCATTCCTCCTGATATGACGGCGCAACGCGATAGCTGCCTCGCGAGAGCGCCTCGAGGGCCTCGCGCGCGTCGGCCAGGACCATCACGCCCGCGTGCTTTGCGGCGTCGAGCTCGGCGACGTTCACGTTTACGAACCGAACGCCGGGATCCTGGAACGCTGACTTCGACGCGGTCGTGAAATCGCTCCAGCGCGTCCCGATCCCGATGACCACATCGGCGCCCGCCGCGATGCGGTTCGCGGCGGACGTCCCGGTCGCGCCGATCGCACCCAGCGCGGAGGGATGGTCGTAGGGGAGCGAGCCCTTTCCGGCCTGGGTCTCGGCGACGGGGATCCCCGTCGCGTCGACGAATGCGCGCAGCGCGGCCGATGCGCACGAGTAGATGACGCCCCCGCCCGCGACCACGAGCGGCCGCTTCGCGCGTGCGAGCAGATCCAGGGCCCGCGCGATCGCCGACGGCGCCGGGGGCCGGCGATCCACGTGCCAGACCCGCTTCCCCAGGAACTCCTCCGGGTAGTCGTACGCCTCCGCCTGAACGTCCTGGGGCAACGCAAGAGTGACCGCGCCGGTGTCGGCAGGGCTTGTGAGCACGCGCATCGCGGCCAGCGCCGCTGGGATCAGCTGCTCGGGACGCGCGATCCGATCCCAGTAGCGCGACAGCGGCTGGAAGGCGTCGTTGACCGAGACGTCTCCGCGCGCGGGGACCTCGACCTGCTGCAGGACGGGATCGGGTATGCGCGACGCAAACACATCCCCCGGCAGGAGCAGGACCGGCAAGCGGTTCACGGTCGCGAGCGCCGCTCCGGTCAGCATGTTGGTCGCCCCTGGACCGATCGAGCTGGTGCATGCGAAGGTCGCGAGGCGATCTTTCATACGCGCGTAGCCGCACGCCGTGTGGACCATCGACTGCTCGTTGCGCGCCATGTGGTAGGGGAGAAGATCCGGACGCTCGTACAGGGCTTCGCCGATCCCCGCGACGTTGCCGTGTCCGAAGATTCCCCAGACGCCCGCGAAGAATCGCTGCTCGACGCCGTCGCGCTCGACGTATTGCGACGCGAGAAACCGAACCAGGGCCTGCGCCATCGTGAGCCGCGTCACAGCGGGACCTTCTTGCCGAGCAGCTCTTCGATCTCGCCGAACGTCGGCATCGCATCGGCACAGGCCAGACGCGACGCGACGATCGCACCGGCGGCGTTCGCCACCTCGAGCGTTCTTCGCAGCGGCCAGCCCGCAAGCAGGCCGTGGCAAAGGGAGCCGCCGAACGCGTCGCCCGCGCCAAGGCCGTTCAGCACCGCCGTCTCGACGGGCGGCACGCTCACCTCCTCGCGTGCCGTTCGCGCGTAGACCCCCTCGTGCCCGCGTTTGACGATCGCGAGGTGCACTCCGAGCCCGAGGAGCACACCGGCCGCCGAGGTCGGCTCGCGCGATCCTGTAGCCATCTCGACCTCGTCGAGGTTGCCGACCACGACCGTGGCGCGGCGGACGGCTTCGCGCGCCCAACGGGGCGCATCTGCTGACTCCTTCCAGAGGTGCGGGCGATGGTCGAGATCGTGGATCGTGACCTCGCGTCTCCGTCGGGCATCGAGCGCCGCGATGGTGGCGCTGCGGCTCGGCTCGTCAGAGAGGCCGGTGCCCGTCGTCCAGAAGACCGCTGCGTCGGCGATCGCGCCAAAGTCAAGGTCGTCTCGCGAGATGTTCATGTCCGGCGCCTTCGGCTCGCGGTAGAAGTAGACGGGGAAGTTGTCAGGCGGGAAGATCTCGCAGAACACGAGCGGCGTCCGCAGCGCGGGGTCGGTTCCGACCCAGCGCGTGTCGACCCCGAAACCGGCGAGGGCCGAGCGGACGTAATCCCCGAACGGATCGTTCCCGACCTTCGTGATGACCGCCGATCGCCGACCGAGCCGTGCGGCGGCGACGGCGACGTTCGTCGCGCTCCCCCCAAGGGATTTCGCGAACGAGCGCACCTCGGGAAGCCGGACACCGATCTGCTCCGGGTAAAGATCGACGCCGACCCTGCCCATGGTGATGACCTCAAGCGACATGGGCGCCCACGTAGTCGAGGCTCTCCTCGAAGAACCCCGGCGGCCCCGACTCCAGCGCGTGGAACCCAAGGGCCTTGGCCTCGGCGAGGACGCGATCGCTCGTCACCTGCGCGCCCCAGCCCGGGACCTCGCAGACACTCCAGGAGATCGGCGCGGCGGCGAGCTTCATCAGCGTCGAAGGACTTCGCAGTTTAGAGTCGCGTCCGAGTGAAGGTCGCGATCCTTGGCGTGGGCCGCCTTGGCGCGTTCCACGCGAAGGTCCTCAAGGAGCTTCCCGGGATCACCGAGGTCCGGATCAACGACGCCGACGCGTCGCGCGGGGCTTCCGTGGCGAAGGAGCTCAGCGCGACACACGCGGCCACGGTCGAGGAGGCGCTGACCGGCGCCGACGCGGTCGTCATCGTCACGCCGACCGGCACCCACGCCGAGCTGATCCATCGCGCGCTCGATCGCCACCTTCCGGTGTTCTGCGAGAAGCCGATCGCGCTCGATCTCGATGCGACGAAGACCGTCGTCGAGCACGTCGCGAAGACCGACGGGCGCGTCCAGATCGGATTCCAGCGCCGGTTCGACGCCGGATTCCAGGAAGCTCGCAGGCGCGTCCGGGCCGGCGAGCTCGGCACGGTCTATAGCTTTCAGATGACGAGCTGCGATGCGCTACCTCCGCCCGACACATACATCGAGACGTCGGGCGGACAGTTCGTCGACCAGCTCATCCACGACTTCGACATGACGCGCTGGATCTTCGGCGACGAGGTCGAGGAGCTCTATGCGACCGGGTCGACGCTCGGGTTCCCGCAGTACGAGAAGTGGGGCGATGTCGCGACGTCGGGTGTCGTGCTCAAGCTTCGAGGCGGGATCGTCGGTCTGCTCGAGGCCTCTCGACACAATGAGGCTGGGTACGACATTCACGTCGAGATCCACGCGGCGAAGGAGACGATCGCCATCGGCCTCGATCCGCGCACGCCGATGGTCTCGGTGGAGCGCGACGCACCGCGCTTGGCGAGCCCCGCGTACCCCACGTTCTTCGTCCGCTTCGCCGACGCGTATCGCGCGGAGCTCACGCACTTCCTGCGCTTCGCTCAGGGCAAGGCGGATAACCCCTGCACCGTGGTCGACGGGATGGAGGCCTTGCGGATGGGGCTCGCCGCGCGGCGGTCGCACCACGAACGCCGTCCGGTCGGCCTGTACGAGATCGCGTGACCGTACGAGTCCAGTTCCTCGGCAGCGGCAACGCGTTCAGCGACGGCGGCCGGGCCAATGCCGCGATCCACGTGACCGCACCCGGGGTGTCACTTCTGCTCGACTGCGGCGGCTCCGCCCTGCCGGCGATCAAGAAGCACGTCGACTGTGAGTCGATCGACGCGATCGCGGTCACGCATCTTCACGGCGACCACTTCGGGGGGATCGCCTACTTCGCGATCGAGCAGCACTTCGGCGGGCGCAAACGAGAACTGGTCGTCGGAGGACCGCCGTCGCTCGAGGCGCGCCTTCGGGCCGCGGAGCAGGCGCTTTACCCCGACTTCTTCGGGCCGATCGCCCTTGCGTATCCCTTCCGGACGGTCGTGCTCGGCGAGCGGCCGACAAGGCTCGGCGGCGCCGACGTGACCGCCCTGCCGGTGCGCCACGTCCGGCTCGCCGAGCCACACGGACTGCGGGTCGCGGTCGGCGGAAAGCTGATCGCGTACTCGGGCGACGCCCGCTGGAGCGAGCACCTGGTGCCGGTCGCCCGCAGCGCCGACCTATTCATCTGCGAGGCGTCGTACTGGTCCGGTGAGGATCCGGCGCACATCTCGTACGAGCAGCTCATGGCTCACCGAGAGGAGCTGGGAGCCAAGCGGATCGTCCTCACGCACCTTGGCGCGACCACTCTCGAGCACCTCGATGAGGTCGCCCTCGAGTACGCGGTGGACGGGACGCTGATCGACGTCTAACCCCGCGCCATCACTCGTACCGGACGCCATCGACCTCGATCCATCCGCCCTCGTGCGTGTGCGCCGGATCGTGGTGGGTGAAGTGGATGAGGCCACCCTGTTCGTTCCAGACGTATTCGCCGTGCACGGTGACCGCGTCGCCGACGGCGACCGCCGCGCGCCGGCCGATGTCGACGTTGTTGTCGATGAGCACGGTTTGCGTCATACCCCCGAGCTGCACGATGAAACGCTGATGAGTGCCCTCGGGTCCGTGCTCGTCGGTGAGCAGTCTCGTGACCTGGCCGTTCGCGGTGACCTCGACGCTGGAGCGGTGTTCGGCGAAATCGCTCTGGATCGCCGCGTTGCCGGACGCCGCGGTTCCGCACGCCCACGTCGCGAGGACGAGCGCGGCCGCGGACGCGCGCCGCGTCGATGAGCTAATCCGGGATGACATGGACGCGCTCGGGTCGGAGCGAGAGCGAGACGGGGCCGTCCAGGGGCGCGCCCGCGCCGGGATCGGGCTGATCGACGATCCACTCGCGGTCGTCGACCTTCACCCAGTACCGCATGGTGTCGCCGAGGAACGCGCGGCGCGCGACCGAGCCAGAGAGGGTGATGCCGTTCGGCACGGCGCCGGCCGCCGCGATGGTGAAGCTCTCCGGACGGACGCAGAGGCGGACGTCCTGCCCGACAGAGAGGGCCGTCTCGCGCGGCCGGCGGACCGCCGCGCGATGCGGGCCGAACGTCACCGTGACCGCACCGTCGGCGAGCTCCGTCACGCGGGCCGGCACGAGGTTGACCGCGCCAACGAAGTCCGCGAGGAACGCCGTGCGCGGGTGGTAGTAGATCTCCCATGGATCGCCGGCCTGCTCGACCCTCCCCTGGTTCATCACCGCGATCCAGTCCGAGAGCGAGAGCGCCTCCTCCTGATCGTGCGTCACGTAGACGAAGGTCATGCCGAGCCGGCGCTGCATCGTCCGCAGCTCGACGCGCAGCTGCTCGCGGAGCTTGGCGTCGAGGTTCGAGAGTGGCTCGTCGAGGAGAAGCACCTGCGGCTCGATCACGAGCGCGCGCGCGACGGCGACGCGCTGCTGCTGCCCCCCGGAAAGCTGGTTCGGCCAGCGCTCCCCCATCCCCTGGAGACCGACGAACGCGAGCGTCTCGTTCACCCTTCGGTCGCGCTCGTTCGCCTTCACGCGCGCGACGCGCAGGCCATAGGCGACGTTGTCGCGCACGGTCATGTGTGGGAACAGCGCGTAGTCCTGGAAGACCATCGCCGTGCCCCGCCGGTGCGCCGGCAGGTCGTTCACGCGGCGACCGCCGATGCGGATGTCGCCAGCGTCGGGGTCATAGAAACCCGCGATCACGCGGAGCGTGGTCGTCTTGCCGCAGCCCGACGGGCCGAGAAGCGTCGCGAATGCTCCCTTCGGGACGTCGAACGTGACGTCGTCTACCGCGGTCACGCCGCCGAAGCGCTTCGTGAGGTGCGAGACCTGGACGTGGGCGGTCTCAGGCACGCGCCGCCCCAAGCACGAGGCGACCGCGGGCCAGGAACGCGAAGACGACTAACGCGACGATGGCCAGGCTTATGTCCGCGACCGTGAAAGCCGCCGCCCCACCCCAGTCAAGGTCATTCACGAGCTGGTAGATCCGGATCGTTGCGACCGTCGTCGGGGGGGTGAACAGAAAGATGACGAGCGAGAGCGTGGTGACCGCCCGAACGAACGTCGTGACGAAACCGACGCGCAGCGAGCCGCCGAGCATGGGTCGCACGACGTCCCAGAATCCGCGGAGCTTCGACGCGCCCAAGCTCGTCGCGGCCTCTTCGATCGAGCGGTCGATCTGTCGCAGTCCAGCAGCGGCAGCTTGGTACCCGACGGGAATGTTCCAGAACACGAGCGCCAGCACGATCAGCCAGCTGCGGTCGACCCAGTCCAGCCACGGTTGGTTGAAGGCGGTCAGATATCCGATCCCGAAGAAGATCCCCGGGATCGCGGCGGGCATAATCAGGAGGAAGTCGAGGAGCCTGCGGCCAGGCCACTCGCCCCGCTGGACAAGCCAGCCCGCAAACAGCGCGAAGACGGCAGAGATCGCGGCCGCCGCGGCGCTGAAGAAGAGCGTGTTCCGGAGTGCGTCACCATTGGAGCCAGTCGCGACGTACTGGAAGTGCTCGATCGTCAGCCTCAGGTTGTACGGGAACGCGAACGTTAGGGCGCTGACGAGCAGCGTGCCGTAGACGAGGAGGATCAGCCCCGCCAGGGCCAAGCAGCCGACGAAACACGCCCAGCTGAGCGCCGCCGGAACGGGCGGACGAGGCATCGACGACGCGCGGCCAGAGATGGTCACGAACGACCGCCCTCCATCCAGCCGGATCTTCGCCACGTAGAGCCCGAGCGCGAGTAGGAGAAGGATGGTGCAGACGGCCGCCGCGCTCGTGTAGTCACCGAATCCCGAGATGAGGCTGTACGCCTGCGTCGGGAGGACGGTGACCAACCCTCCAAGCAGCTGGGGATTCCCGAAGTCTTCGAGGACGTAGATCGCTGTGGTCAGGATGGCCGCGGCGAGTCCCGGGCGTGAGAGCGGAAGAGTCACCGTCCAGAAGACCCGCCACGGGCTCGCTCCGAGATTTCGCGCCGCCTGCTCCATGCGCGCGTCGCTGCGCGAGAGGACGTCGGCGATCAGCTGATAGGCGAATGGAAAGAACGCGATCGTCTGGACGCCCCAGATGCCGGTGATCCCGTACGGATTGGGCGACTGTCCGAATACGCCGTAGGTGATGATCCCGCGGTTCCCAAACAACAGCAGGTATGACGCGGCGACGACGAACGGCGGCGAGAGCAGCGGCAGGATCCCGATGAGATTGAAGAAAGCCTTCCACCGCATCTGCGAATAGACCATCGCGTACGCGTATACGAACCCGAGCAGCACGGCGGTCGTCGTCGAGAGCGCCGTGACTTTGAGCGAATTCTGGAGCGGGATCCGCCACGTCCCGCCTTCGAGGAACGACAGATAGCCGCTGAACCCCGGGGCGACCCCCACCTGGACCTGTGGGTACACGACGAAGAGCAGCACCAGGACGATGACAGCGAGCAGCGCGAGCAGGAGTGCCGGCTCGCGCCGCAGGCTGCGCATCTTACTTACGCGCTGATGTCTATTGGATGCCCACCGCTTGCTGCCAGAGCTTCAGGATGCGGTCCTTGTTATCGGTCGCCCACTGCCGGTCGTAATTCACGAGCTTGACTTGCGCGAGCGTCGGGGCTCCAGGCGCGGATGCGACACCTTCGAGGGTCGAGCCGCGATTGCTGAGCTTGACGTTCAAGGCCCCCGCCTCCGGCGTCAATACCCAGTCGACGAACGCCTGCGCGCCTGCAAGGTTCTTGGTGCCTTTCACGATGCTGACGGCACCCACCTCGAAGCCGGTGTCGCTTGGCACCGAGAGATCGACCGCCGGATTCTTCGCCTTCTCGGTGAGAATGTCGTGCGCCCAGTTCGGCGCGCCAGCCGCCTTCGCGCCCGAGACTTCGCCGATCGCTGCGGGTGAAGTGCCGATGTACGCCCGGATGTTGGTATGGAGCTTCTTCATGTAGTCCATCGCCTTGGCCTCGTCCCGGTTGAAGCGGAAGATCTGGGTCGCGATGAAGATATAGCCGCCGCCTGTTTTTACTGGGTCAGGAAGCACGAGGTTGCCCTTCCACTTCGCGTCGAGCAGGTCGTCCCATGATGTCGGGGCTTTCAGTCCCGCTTTGGTCATCTCGCCGGAGTTCGTGACCATGCCGAAGATGCCCGTGTACCACCCCGTCCAGTTGCCGCTCGCCTCCTTGAACTCGGCTTTCAGCGCGGACGCCTTGGGCGACTTGTAGGGCTCGAGCAGTCCCTGCTTGCCCAGCGGGTCATGGAACTCGCTGGAGCCGCCGACGAAGATGTCGGCCTTCGGGCTCGCTTTCTCGGCGGTGATCCGGGTCTGGAGCTCCCCGGCGGCGGCAAGCGGCAGCACGTCGACCTGCACGCCGGTCGCCTGAGTGAAGGCGGCGAAGAGCTGGTTGTTGGTCGACTCGTTGAGCGCCGAGTAGATCGAGATGCGGCCCGTCGCCTTGGCCGTCCCGCCGGTCGACGGTGCAGGCGAGGCGGTCGAAGCCCCGCCGCACGACGCGACGATGGCCGTGACGCCCACGAGCTTCAGGAAATTCCGACGGTCGAGTTCCGGTGTCATCTAACCCCTCCCACGTTGTCTGACGCCGATACTACGCGCGTGACCGTCCTGCGGACGACCGTGGATACACACGGCTCGGCGGCCGAGGCGAATCGCGAGAGCATGCGGCAGCTCGTCGCGCAGTTGCGCGAGCGCACGTCGATGGCACGACTGGGCGGACCGGAGCGCGCGCGCGAGCGGCACACCAAATCTGGGAAGCTGCTCCCGCGCGAGCGCGTCGAGCGTCTACTGGATCCCGGCACGGCCTTCCTCGAGCTCTCGCCGCTCGCCGCCTTCGGCATGTACGACGACGAAGCGCCGGGAGCCGGGATCATCACCGGGATCGGTCGCGTCTCCGGGCAGCTGTGCGTGATCGTCGCAAACGACGCGACCGTCAAGGGCGGGTCTTACTACCCGCTGACCGTGAAAAAGCACCTGCGCGCGCAGGAGGTAGCGCTCGAGAACCGGCTGCCCTGCCTCTACCTTGTCGATTCGGGCGGCGCGTTCCTGCCCAGGCAGGATGAGGTCTTCCCCGACCGGGAGCATTTCGGGCGCATCTTCTACAACCAGGCGCGCCTTTCCGCGGCCGCGGTCCCACAGCTCGCTCTGGTCATGGGCTCGTGCACGGCGGGAGGCGCGTACGTTCCCGCGATGAGCGATGAGACGGTCATCGTCAAAGGCCAGGGCACGATCTTCATCGGTGGGCCGCCGCTGGTGAAGGCGGCGACCGGAGTAGACGTCTCGGCCGAGGAGCTCGGCGGCGCGGACGTTCACACCCGCGTCTCGGGCGTCGCGGACCATCTCGCGCTCGACGATCCTCACGCGATCGCCATCGCACGCGAGATGGTCGCCCGCCTGGGCGTGCGACCGACCTTCTGGGGCGACGATCGCGAAGAGCCCGAGCCACCCACCAATGACCCCGGGGACCTCTACGCCGTCGTGCCCCAGGACATACGGACGCAGTACGACGTCCACGAGGTCCTCTCGCGGATCGTCGACGGCTCGCGCTTCCACGAGTTCAAGGCGCTCTACGGGACGACGATCGTCTGCGGCTTCGCGCGGATCGAAGGCTTCGCCGTAGGGATCGTCGCCAACAACGGCGTGCTCTTCAGCGAATCCGCGCTCAAGGCCGCGCACTTCATCGAGCTCTGCAACCAGCGCCGCACCCCGCTCGTGTTCCTTCAGAACATCTCGGGATTCATGGTCGGGCAGGAGTACGAGGCCGGCGGGATCGCGAAGGACGGAGCGAAGATGGTGACCGCGGTCGCGTGCAGCACCGTGCCGAAGTTCACGCTCATCATCGGCGGGTCGTTCGGTGCGGGGAACTACGGCATGTGCGGGCGAGCGTACTCACCGCGACAACTCTGGATGTGGCCGAACGCCCGCATCAGCGTGATGGGGGGCGAGCAGGCCGCCACTGTCCTTTCGCTCGTCGGCACGTTCAAGGACGATGCCGACCGCGAGGCGTTCAGGACCCGGATCCGCGAGCAGTACGAGTCGCAGGGCTCGGCGTACTACTCGACCGCGCGCCTCTGGGATGACGGCATCATCGACCCACTCGACACGCGCACCGTGCTCGCCCTCGGGCTCGCGGCGGCACGGCATGCGCCGATCGAGGAAGTGCGCTACGGCGTTTTTCGCATGTGACCTTTAAGCGAGGAGCGCGCGGATCGTCGCGGCCAGCGAATCGACATCGAACGGTTTGGCGATGACCGCGTCAGCCCCCAGACGATCAGGCTCCGCGAGTGCGTCTTTGTGCGCGGTGACGACCACGACGGGTACGCCAAACCGGTCGTGGAGATCTCGCACCCATTGGCGCGCCACATCCGCGCGGTACGAGGTCAACGGCATGAGGTCACTGACGACGAGATCGGCCCGCACGCTCGCGGGGACATCGTCCATCTGAACTGCCGACACGGCCTGATGCCCTTCGTCCTCGATGACGGTCCGTAGCAGCTCGACCATCACCCGGTCGTCATCGAGCACCACGACCTTCGCCACGGAGCGAGGCATACGGGCTACGTAACGGACGCGCAACTTTCGCGGTCGCTCAAGCGCACCCGGATGGGCATGGTCGATGCATCAGATGCCACGCGAAGCACGACTTGTTCGTTCGAGGTTCGACCATGGAACCCATCCCTCAACCGATCGATCCCTTTGCGGTTGCGACGGCCGAACGGCAGTCGCTCTCGCCGCCATCGGAACGGCGGATGCGACGCCTGCTCGATGTCCTCTGCGACCCGACCCGTCTCAAGATCGTCCGAGCGCTCCGCGACAACAAGCTCGCGGCCAGCGATCTCGCACGTGTGCTCGGCCGCTCACGTTCGGCGACAAGCCAGCACCTCCGCGTGCTGCGTGAAGCCGACGTGGTGCGGCCGGCGCGGAACGGCAACGTCGTCCGCTACACCCTCGCCGCCGACCTCAACGCGGAGATCCTCGAGGACATCGGCCGCGCATTCGACAAGCTCGAGGCCCGCTCCGCTTAGCCACGCGATAGATCGTCCGGCGCATCGATGTCGATCCGCCATTCGCCGGTCGGATCGACTCGCGCCCATTCGGCCTCAAGGATGGTCGCGGCGCCGAGCGCCTCGACCAGCGCGCGCAGCCGTCGTTCGCCACGCTCGATAAGGCGCGCCACCTCGGCACGCGCGAGAGGCACGTCCAGCGCGACCGGCAGCGGGCGGAGGCGGCCGGCATCGGCGAGCGCGACGGCCGCGTGGCCGCCCTCGCCGAGTCGGTCGCGCAGCAGCGCGAGGATCGGTGGTCTCAGGCGAGCCATGTCGGCGGCGGCCACGAGGGCGCGCGAGCCGGCGACGTCGGCGAGGCCCGTTCGAAGGCCGACCAGAGGGCCTTCGTAGGCGATCGGATCGCGGATGACGCGGACCCCTCGCGCCTCCGCCGGCAACGACAGCGCGGAATGATCCGGCGCGATGACCACAACGACCTCGTCGCAAACGGCCGCGAGGGCGCGCAGCGGATGATGGAAGAGCGGCTTGCCGTCGAAGAGCGCGACGCGCTTGTCTGCGCCGAAGCGCCGCGAGGCCCCGCCCGCGAGGAGGACCCCTGACAGAGCGGGACGCGTCACGACGCTAGGCGCGCTGGTCTTGAACCAGCTTTCCGTGGATCTCGCGCGTGAGCATCTCGATCTGTGCTGCAAGGCGCGCGACCTGTTCGGTGATGTCGGTGTTCTGAGCGAGCAATTCCAGCTGGGCCTTGGCGATCTCCTCGCGGTGCCGCGCGTCGGCTTCTGCGTGTGCCTTCTCACGGTCAGCCTGCCGGGTCTGCGCGAGGAGGATGAGCGGCGCCGCGTAGGCGGCCTGGGTGCTGAACAAGAGGTTCAAGAGAATGAAGGGATACGGGTCGGACCTCAAGGTCCCCATTGCGTTCAGGGCGATCCAGCAGAGGACCAAGACCGTCTGCATCAGCAGATAGCGCGGGGTCCCGAAGAAGCGCGCGAACGACTCGGCGCGCCGCCCGAACCAGTCGTCGCCGAACGGCGAGTGCAGATGCAGGTGCGGGCGGTGGAAGCGGAAGTGATTTGCCATCTGGGTCATGCGCATCCCTCCTCGAAATCGACGCGAAGTCTAGAGTTCGACCGGTGACGTCCTGCTGCGATCCCAACGGCCTCAGCGGCGTCTTCGATGCGGGTCGAGCCGCGTCCGACGTGCGCCGGTACCGCCGGAAAGGTCTGACGCGTGAAACGCGCACGATCGCTGATCTGCTGATCGCACGAGGGATCGGCGGCGCGACGATCCTGGAGATCGGCGGAGGCATCGGCGACCTTCAGGTCGAGCTCCTGCGCGCCGGCGCGGCACGCGCGACGAGCGTCGAGATCTCCGCCGCGTACGAAAGCACCGCGCGCGAGCTCGCGACGGAGCTCGGTGTCGACGACCGGATCGAGCATCATCTCGCGGACTTCGCTCGCGAACCGGCGAGGATCGATCCCGCGGACGCGGTCATCCTCAACAAGGTCGTGTGCTGCTATCCCGACATGCCGGGATTGGTGCGGCCCGCCGCCGACCACACGCGGCGGTGGCTCGTGCTCGCGTTCCCGGCCGATCGTTGGTGGATCCGGATCGGCGTCCGCGTCGCGAGCGTTCTGCAGGCCACCTTCCGTAGGCCTTTCCGCGTGTTCTTCCACGAGCCGGCCGCGATCGTCGCGATCGCGCGCGAGGCCGGACTGCGCGAGGCCGCGTCCAGGCGCGGGATCTTCTGGCAGGTGCAGATGTTGGAGCGCGCGTGATCCGCTCGACGGTCGAGGGCTCGGTCACGCGCATCACCATTTCGCGGGCGGAACGCAAGAACGCGTTCGACGCGGAGCTCATCCGCGCGGTGACCGCCGCGGCACGCGAGGTCGAGCGCACGACGCGAGTCGTCGTGCTGCAGAGCGAGGGTGACACCTTCTGCGCCGGCGCCGACCTCGAATGGATGCGCGGCATGGCCGGCTTCACTCTCGAAGAGAACCGCGCCGACTCGCGCGCCCTCGCCGAAATGTATCGGTCGCTCTACGAGCTCGAGATGCCGCTGGTCGCACGAGTGCAGGGTGCCGCGATCGGAGGCGGCGCGGGTCTCGTTGCGGTCGCGGACATCGCCGTGGCTTCGTCAGACGCCAGTTTCGCGTTCACCGAGACGCGTCTGGGCATCCTGCCGGCGGTCGTTTCGCCCTACGTGGTCCGGAAGGTCGGCCCCGCGCGGGCGACCGCGCTTTTCGTAACCGGCTCGCGGATCGACGCGAAGCGGGCTCACGAGATCGGTCTGGTGGAGCGCCTGGTCGAGCCAGCCGACCTCGACGCGGCGGTCGGCCGCGTGATCGAGGCGATCCTCGCAGCGGGACCGGAAGCGGTCCGCGCCGCGAAGCGGCTCGTTCGCGAAGTCGATGGGCGGGAGCCTCGCGACGTCCTCGACCTGACGATCGAACGGATAGCCAAGGTACGCGTGAGCGAAGAAGGGCAGGAAGGAATGCGCGCGTTCCTCGAGCGGCGCGAACCGCGCTGGTGACAACGGTGCTCGTCGCGAACCGCGGCGAGATCGCGCGCCGGATCTTTCGGACCGTGCGTCGCATGGGAATGAAGAGCGTCGCGGTGTACTCCGACGCGGATGCCGGGCTGCCTTTTGTCCGTGAAGCGGATACGGCGGTGCGGATCGGACCGGCGTCCGCGCGCCAGTCGTATCTCGCCATCGACCGCATCCTCGCGGCGGCGGAGGAGACGAAGGCCGACCTGATCCACCCGGGCTACGGGTTCCTCGCCGAATCACCGCAGTTCGCCCACGCGGTCGCCGCGGCGGGGCTCGGCTTCGTCGGACCTCCGGCGGAGGTGCTGAAGATGTTGGGCGACAAAGCCTCGGCGAAGGCGGCGGCCGAGCGCGCGGGTGTGCCAGTGCTCCCTGGATATCGAGGAGACGATCAAAGTGACGACGCGTTCATCTCGGCCGCGCGATCCACCGGCTATCCGGTGATGCTCAAGCCGGTCGCAGGTGGCGGCGGCATCGGCATGCAGCGCGTGCGTGAGGAGCGCGGACTACGTGAAGCGCTCGCGCGTGCCCGGCGGATGGCATCGGCCGCTTTCGGCGACGAGCGGCTGCTGTTGGAACGGCTCATCGAGCGACCCCGCCATCTCGAGGTGCAGATCGCCGCCGACGACCGCGGCAACGTCCTGAGCTTCGGCGAGCGGGACTGCTCCGCGCAGCGGCGCAACCAGAAGATCGTCGAGGAGACACCGGCGCCCGCGCTCACGAGCGAGCAGCGCGGCGCGCTCGCCGAGGCCGCGGTCGCCATCGCGCGCGAGGCTGGCTACCGGAACGCCGGTACGGTCGAGTTCGTCGTCGATGCGGCTGGCTTCTTCTTCCTCGAGGTCAATGCGCGACTTCAGGTCGAGCATCCGGTCACCGAGCTCGTGTGGAACGTGGACCTCGTCGAAGAGCAGCTGCGAATCGCGCTGGGCGAGGCGCTGTCGCGCACGGACGCCCGTACCAGCGGCCACGCGGTCGAGGCGCGCCTCTACGCGGAAGATCCTTCCGCCGGCTTCGTGCCTTCGGCCGGCCGGATCGCGTACCTGCGGTGGGACGAAGACGTCCGCGTGGACTCCGGCTACGAAGAAGGGTCGCTCGTCACGACGAGCTACGACCCACTCATCGCGAAGCTGATCGCGCGCGCCGACACGCGCGCCGGTGCGCTCGCGAAGCTCGAGCGCGCGCTGGAACGTTCCGACGTCTTAGGGGTGCGGACCAACCGCGAATTCCTCCTGGCACTGCTGCGCACCGCGGCGATGCGCGAGGGGAGGGTCGACACCGAGCTGGTCGAACGCGAGCTCGCCACGCTCGTCCCGGCGCGACAGCGGGCACCGCGCGAGGTCTACGCCCTAGCGGCAGCGGCGCGCGCCGCGGAGCTGTACGGGGGTGGCGATCCGCGCGATCCGTGGGCAAAACACGGTGGATGGCGCCTTGGGGGCGACGTCCAGACGACGGTCGTGCTCGACGACACCGCCCTCGCGGTCCGTGGGCGCGGGCCGTTCGCCGTCGGCGAGCACCAGGTGCGGGCGGACGGGGACGTCGGCCGTTGGCGGATCGACGATCGTCCCGCCGTCGCAGTTCGCAGCGGAGACACGATGTGGGCGGTCTGCCGCGGCACCACGTTCGAGCTGTCTCTCGCGCCGCGCGAACGGAACGTCGAGACGACGGCGGGTGCCGAGGTGGTGGCTCCGATGCCCGGAGTGGTCGTGGGCATAGCCGCGGCATCGGGCCGCCGTGCGCGTCGTGGCGATCTTCTCTTCGTGGTGGAGGCAATGAAGATGGAGCTCCGCGTGGAGGCGCCGGCCGACGGCATCGTGACGCAGGTGCTCGCGCGGGAGGGACAGCAGGTCGAGCGCGGCGAGCGCTTGGCCGAGTTCGAGGCCGATCCCGCCTGAGCGCCCTTGGCGGTCACGACCCGCGACGTCTCGCGCTCGCGGAGGGCTGGCCCGTGTTCGGGACGACGCTCGTCACCGGCGCGACATTCGGTGTCGTGGCGAGGCAGGCTGGGCTCGAGCCCATCGAGATCGCCGCGATGAGCATCATCGTGTTCGCCGGGGCGTCGGAGTTCGCGATGGTCCAGCTGTTCGCGGCGAGCGCCGCATTCCCGGTCGTCGTCGCGACGGTCTTCTTCCTCAACCTCCGTCACGTGCTGATGGCGACGTCGCTGCGGCCCCAGTTCGCTCGGCTCTCGCGCGCACGGCGTCTCGCCGCGGCGTTCTTCCTCACCGACGAGAGCTTCGCAATGGCCACCGGCTACTTCCGTCGCGGCGGGCGCAGCCTCGCCTACTACGTGACCTTCGCGGTCTCGCTCTACATCCTCTGGGATGCGTCGACCATCGCCGGCATCGCTATCGGCAGCGCGATCGGCGAGCCGCGCCGCTTCGGCATCGACTTCGCGATCACCGCGACGTTCGTCGGCATCGTCGTGCTTGCGATCCGCCGCGCGACCGACGTCGCTGTCGCGCTTGCCGCGGTCGCGATTGCCGGCGCGCTCGCCCTCGCGGGAGCGTCGACGGTCGCCGTGATCCTTGCCGGCGCCGTCGCGCCGCTGCTCGCGGTCGGGCGGCCGCGATGATCTGGGCGGCCATCATCGGGTCGGGCCTCGTCACGTACATGGTCCGCGCGCTTCCCTTCGCGGTGACGCTTCCCGTTCGCCTGCCCGCGCCGGCGTCGCGGTATCTGGAGGCGCTGCCGGTCGCGATCATCGCTGCGCTCGTCGGACCTGCCGTCCTCGCGCCGGGCGGCACGTTGACCCATGGTCCCGAGCCGCTCGCGGCGCTCCTGGTAATCGGGCTCGTGGCGTGGCGTCGAAGCCTGCTGATCGGCGTGATCGGCGGTGTCGCGGCCGTCGCGTTCTTGCGTGCGATCTCCTAAGCGCGGGGCGACGCCCCAAACACGGATCGCGGCACCATATCTGCGGCGTCGATAGCCGGAGGTGCCGCATGAAGGACAGAACCCTTGAAGGAACGAAGGTGGCGATCATCGCGATGGACGGCGTGCAGCCCGACGAGCTCTCCGCGCCGCGCGCGGCGCTCGAGCAAGCCGGCGCGACGACCGTGCTTCTCGCGCCGAAGCTGGGCGAGATCCAGGCCACGAAGCACTCCGAGAAAGCGGAGCGGTTCCGTGTCGACGAGGCGCTCGCCGACGCCAGTCCCGAAGAGTTCGATGGCGTGCTACTTCCAGGCGGCGCCTTGAATGCCGACAAGCTCCGCATGGAGACGGCCGCACGCGAGTTCGTGCAGGAGATGGAGCGCTCGGGCAAGCCGATCGCGGCGATCTGCCACGCCCCATGGCTGCTCGTGTCCGCTGGACTCGTCCGCGGGCATCGACTCACCAGCTACTACACGCTTCAGGACGACATCCGGAACGCGGGCGGTCAGTGGGAGGATCGCGAGGTCGTCGTCGACCGCAACTGGGTGAGCAGCCGCGAACCCAAGGACATACCAGCTTTCAATCGCGAGATGATCGCGCTCTTCGCGAAGGCCAGACGCGAGGTGGGTACCGGCAGGTCGAGCTAGCCGCGCTCCGAGGCGATGAAGCCCCCCATCTGGGCGGGCGGGGTCACGATCTTCACCGCGGAGCCATCCTCGGCGATCACGGCGAGTCGCTTGCCCGCGTCGGCGGTGGCGTACAGCGTCCGGCCGTCTCCGGAGACCCAGATCTCGTCGACGGAGACGCCGGGCGCGAGCTTCGCAAGCGGCTTGAGGTCTGGGATGCGCAAGACCGCCACGCCATCGGCGGTGCCCGAGTAGAGCTTGAGACCGTCCGGTGAGACCGGCATCGTGCTCGCGGTCCCACCGGCGTAGGCGACGGGCATGCGCCAGCTGAACGGGCCAGCGTCGCCGACGTGTGTCGGGGTCGTCACCGGACCCAGCAGCTTGCGAGATACAAGATCGACCACCTGCATCTTGTCGCCGAAGGTCGGCGCCTGATGCAGGTACAGAAGCTGGCCATCCGGCGTGAAGATCGGGGAAAGCCAGAACGGGTTCGGCTGATCCGCCTGGACTACCGTCACGTTCGCGAGATTCGCGGGATCGACGAGCCATACCGCACCGTCGACGTGGCAGAACACCACCAGCGCGTTGGCGCGCGCGCTGACCGTCGCCGCCACCGCAGGACCCGCGCAGCTTGGGATGCGGCCGCTCTGGCCGTCGACCACGGTCGCGGTCTGCCTCAGCTGATCGTTCGCGAGACCGAACGCGGTGATCCGCGCGGGTCCGCCCCAGTCCGTCAGCACGTAGAGGCTCGCGCTGTCCGGGCCGAACGCGACCGTCCCCCAGATCGTGTTGGCGATCTGTCCGCTGAGACCGGGAAGCGCGGCGTTCGGATCGTGCGCGATCGGCACCGTT
Organism: Chloroflexota bacterium; assembly: GCA_005889075.1. Lineage (GTDB taxonomy): Bacteria > Chloroflexota > Limnocylindria > P2-11E > P2-11E > 3-1-20CM-2-70-9. The sequence continues at coordinate 1,664 of VBDQ01000040.1, read as the reverse complement.
TGCGTCGCGCCGCTCCTCAGATCGACGATCGCGAGTCGCGGCGAGGGACCGGATGACAGCACCGCGAGCCAGCGCCCGTCGGCGCTGAACGCGGAGGCGATCGGCGGACTCGCGGGATTCACGTACGTCCGCTGCAGCTTTCCCCCGTGGGCGGAGTACGCGCGAACGTCAGACGCTCCGGCAAGGAAGATCGTGGCGCCGTCCGCCGAGCGCCAGAAGGCGCGTGCAGAGGCGAGCGCGACGTCGTCGAGCTGCGCGACGATCGCGCCGGCCGGGTCGACCGCGACGAGCCAGCGCTTCTCGCCAGCGTAGGTCCAGACCCACGCCACCTGTGCGCCGGGATCCTTACGCGTGATGGGCTGCGCGATGGGCTGCGGCAGCTTCGACGCGATCGCGCTCGGCGATGGACCGAGCGCTCCGGGGCCCTCGACCGTCCCGCAAGCAAGTAGCAGAGCGACGAACCCGCAGACCAGGACAAGGCGCCTCATGTCTTCGATACAACGCTCCCGGCGCGTGGTTCCGGATCAGTGCCAGTTGCCGCGGCGGACCACCTCCGCAGCGGCGCGATGGCCGCGCTTTAGCGAAGGCGACGGTCGATCGGTGGGCTTCGGGTAGCCGACTGCGATGACGCCGACGGCGGTGTACTCGTCCGGGATCGCGAAGGTCGCGCGCAGTTTCGCCTGATCGAACACGCCAAAGAAGACCGCACCAAGCCCCGCGTCGACCGCGGTCAGGAGCATGAGGAGCGCGGCCATCCCGGTATCGATGTCCCAGTACGGAACGGGCCAGCGGCGCGCGTCCATGTCGGTCCAGCCCTTGTCGGGTTCGGCGTAGCGACGCAAATACTGGGTCTTGTTCGAGAGGCACACGATCAAGAGCGGCGCATTGAAGAGGTCAGGCCACCCCCAGTCCGCGCGGCGGTCGGCGGGCCAGAGCGCATCCCAGTAGCGCGCCGCCTCTTGCTTTCCCTCGAGCACGAGGAAGCCCCAGCCCTGGCTAAACCCAGCGGACGGTGCGCGCCGCGCGTTGGCGAGGATTCGTTCCACGCTCTCGTGCGGGATTGGGCGGTCCTCGAAGCTCCGCACCATCTTCCGTTTGCGGACGACGTCCTGGAACTCCATCAGGCCTCGCTTCCATTGTTTCGCCGCATCCGTGCGACGATAGCCGCGCCGTGGCGAACGAGACCGTCCGCTCGCGACTGCCGAAGCGGATCACGATCGTCGAGGTCGCGCCACGCGACGGGCTCCAGGCCGAAGAGCGGACGCTGCCGACCGAGGCGAAGCTCCATCTTCTCGAGCGACTCGCGGACGCCGGCCATTCGGTCATCGAGGCAACAAGCTTCGTCAGCCCGAGCGCTGTGCCGCAGCTTGCGGACGCGGAGGAAGTCATGCGGCGCCTGCGTCCCCGCCGCGGCGTGCGATATCCAGTGCTTGTCCCCAACGACAGAGGTCTCGATCGCGCCCTCGCGTGCGGGGTCCGCGAGATCGCCGTCTTCGCGAGCGCGAGCGAGAGCTATTCGCGAAAGAACCTCAACCGCTCTCGCGCTGAGTCGATCGCGGACTACGCGGCGGTCGTGCGACGGGCAAAGGACGAGGGCCTACGCGTGCGCGGATACCTCTCGATGGTCATCGCGGATCCATGGGACGGTCCCACGCCGGTCGCAG
>VBDQ01000136.1 GCA_005889075.1 Chloroflexota bacterium | reverse complement strand
GCAACCAGATCGAGGGCGGGATCCAGCAGTCAGCCTCGTGGACGCTCAAGGAAGAGCTCCTGCATCGCGACGGCCGTGTGATGAACACGGGTTGGGATACCTATCCGATTGCGACGTTTCGCGACGCCCCCGAGTCGATCGAGGTCTTCGTCGAGGGCGACGAGAGCGCGCCGCCGACCGGGGTCGGCGAACCCGGCGCGGTGCCGACCGCCGCGGCCATCGCGAATGCGGTCTACGCGGCGAGCGGCGCGCGGCTTCGATCCGTGCCGCTCACTCGCGAGCGCGTGCGTAAGGCTATGCCCGCCTAGCTCGAGCGATCGCCGCGCGGTCGCACCGCGGGCGGCGGCGATGTGTATGGAAGTGGGATGAACTCGACGCTCGGACGGCGTTGGCTCGTCTGCGGGAAGAGATCCATGAGCTCATAGACCTCGCGCGGCATGTCTTCAGTCACCTTGATGCCAAGCTCGCGCAGGCCGGCGACGTCGAGCGCGTAGTCGTGGGTCCACTCGCCGGAGCTGAGCTTGTTCGCGATGCGCTCGGCGTCCGCCTCGGAGTAGTGCTCGAGCAACAGTCGCTTCACCGTGGCCGTGACTTGGCGGAGTGCCTTTTCGGCGACGTCACCGAGGATGAGCGTCTGGTCGTCGCGATTTGGGTTCGGCTGAGCGAGCGCCCGAATAATCGAGGCGGCCGGATACGCGGCCTGCGCGCTTCCGAGCTGGGGATCCACGGGGCCGAGCACGGCGTTGGGGTCCATGACGATCTCATCGGCGGCGATCGCCACAAGCGCTCCGCCAGACATCGCGTAGTGGGGCACGAACACGGTGACCTTGCCCTGATGGCGCTTGAGTGCGAACGCGATCTGTTCCGCTGCGAGGACCAGACCGCCCGGAGTGTGCAACAGAAAGTCGATCGGCATGTCAGGTGGGGTGAGCCGGACGGCGCGCAGGACCTGCTCGGAATCCTCGATGTCGATGTACCGAGCGATCGGAAATCCAAGGAAGCTCATCGTCTCCTGCCGGTGGATCATCGTGATGAGCCGCGTCCTGCGCCGCTGCTCGAAGCCATGGAAAGCCCTGTTCCGGCGGAGCGCGAGCATCTGCTTCTGGTAGAGCGGGATGAAGAATTGGGCGACGATGAAGAGCCAGAAGAGCCATGAGAGATCGAACACGGCGGCCAGCATGC
>VBDQ01000138.1 GCA_005889075.1 Chloroflexota bacterium | reverse complement strand
TTCGTCCGCTTCTGGGTCCACGTCGCCCCGATGCGCCTTGGCGGAAAGAAGATGTCGAAGTCGGACGGAAACATGGTGTTCGTTCGCGACGCACTTCGCCGCGTATCGCCTCAGGCGCTGCGTCTCTACCTTCTCGACGTGCATTACCGGACGGCGTTCGATCACGACGAACGTCGTCTTGCGCGCGCGGCAGAGCGTGCGGATCGTCTGGCCACAAGGCTCGGACGCGGTCGCCTGGGCCCGATCGTCGTCGACCGCTGGACCAAGCCGGTGCTCGCGGCACTTGAAGACGATCTCCACATCGAGCGCGCCATCCGCGCGCTGGAGCGCGCACGCCCGGCCGATGGACGCGCGAGCGCATCGCTGCGCACGCTCGCGCGCCGCGTGCTCGGAGTCCTCTGATGCCCGACGAGCTTCTCGCGTGGCGCGACTTCTACGTGAGCCTGGTCACAGCGTCGGCGGCCTTGCTCGGGCTGCTGTTCGTTGCGCTCTCGCTCCACATCCGCGCGCTCACGGACCCGCGCAACGCCGAGCTGCGTTCCGTCGCGCGCTCGATCTTCCTGGGCTACGTCGGCGCACTCGGCATCGGGTTCTTTGCGCTGCTTCCGCAGACCCTGCGGGCGCTCGGCATCGAGCTCCTCGTGCTCTTCGTGGTCAGCACGATCCTCTTCGTTGCCGCGGCCCGAGCGGGTCTGCGCGCGACCGGCCTCGGCTTCGCCCGCAACATCACCATTGCTCAGTTCGTCGCCGGTTTCGGTTTCGTCATCGTCACGATCGCGTCCGCCATCGGTGTTATCGCGGAACAGCCAGTGGCCCTTTTCGTTGTCGGGGGCACGGCGATCATTGGCCTGCTGTGGGGCGTGTTCAACACCTGGGAGCTCATCTTCCGTATGCAGAATGTCGGCGGCCAAGATGGCTGAAACGAAGAATGACGCCTTCCCGCACGGTGCGGCGCGGTTCCTCGGACAGCTGCGGCGGAACAACCGCAAGGATTGGTTCGACGTCCACCGCGAGGAGTACGAGCGGCTCGTGCTCGAGCCGGCGAAGGAGTTCGTGATCGAGCTTGGCGCCGGACTGCGGAAGCTTCGCCCGAAATTGCAGGTCGACCCGCGGACGAACTACGGCGTGAAGCGGATCAACCGCGACGTCCGGTTCGCGCGCGACAAACGCCCGTACAAAGACCACCAGACACTCTGGTGGTGGGAGGGCGAGGCGAAAGATCCGGCGCCCGGGTATTGGTTCGATCTGACCCCGACGCGTGTTTATCTCGGTGTGGGTTGGTACATGATCGAGCCGGCGATGCTCCAGCGGTATCGCGAAGCGGTGATCGACGACCGCCGCGGACACGCGCTCGACCGACTCGTGAAAGCGCTCGAGCGGAAGGGCTACAAGCTCGAAGGTCCGGCGACGAAACGCGTGCCACGCGGATTCGAGCCCGATCACCCGCGGGCGCGATATCTCAAGTACTCGGGGATCTACGCCGGCACCGAGGCGAAGCTGCCACGATCGGGATTCGCGGCAGTGTGTCTCGCGCACTACCGCGCGATGACACCGCTGCAGGAGTGGCTGGTCGCGCTTCGCTGACGCCTAGACTTGATGCGAGCGGCCCGGTCGCCTAGTGGACTAGGGCGCTTCCCTTTCAAGGAAGAGGTCAGGGGTTCGAATCCCCTCCGGGCTACTCGAGAGCGCCTGATCGATATGACCAACAGAACGTATACGTTCCTAACGGCGCTCATCGGCGTGGTATGCGGCTTTGTCATCATCCGTTCGTTCCTCTTTGCCGATTCAATGACCGTGCGGAACGACCTGGTGCAAGGCTTCTTCGTCGGCGCCGGGCTGGGGGTCGTCGCCGTCGAGATCCTCGCGAGGACCCCGTGAACGTGCCTGAGGAGGCGATGTACTGGAGGACGGGTGTTGACGGCGCGGGTCACACGCTCTCCGGCGAGCACAACTACATCCTGCACTTTCCGCCGGACGGTCTTCCGCCCAACGACGCGTTCTGGTCGCTGACCATGGCTGACGAGAAGCAACGTTTCGTGGCGAACCCGATCGATCGGTACAGCGTCGGCGATCGGTCTGGCCTCGCGCAAAATCCCGACGGCTCCGTCGACATCTACCTGCAGAACGCCGCTCCAGCAGGCCCTCGATCGAACTGGCTGCCCGCGCCAACGGGCAGATTCAACCTCTGGCTGCGCGTGTACATGCCCCGCGCAGCCATTCTCCATGGCGAGTACACGGTGCCGCCCGTTGTCCAAGCAAGACCAAGTCGATGATGGGCTACCAACATTTGCTTCTGTTCGGTTCTGTCGTGGTCGCGGGGTGCTTGCTGTTCGTGTACTCCTGGCCGCGCATCATGCTGTTCGTGTACAAGCGAGCGATCCTCGTGAAAGGCTTTGGCGAGGGCCCCGTTCCGGTCAATACGCTCTATACGGAGCCGCAGGCGGTCTTTGCGGATCCGCTCCGTGCGGCGCCCGCCTCGGGCTCGAACCTGATCACCACGGGCGTGAACCGCGACACGCTCCTCATGGCGGGCTGGTTGGATCTCAGGACACGGGACCGAGGCCGGCGACTATCTCATCAGCGGCCCCGGCTGGACAGGATCCGTCCCGCCGGGGATGACACGGATCTCTTCGCCGAACAATTCGGTGCTTGTTGCCGGGCGCACGCTCGTCGAAAGCCACGCGGATCTCTCAGCGGCGTACGCGCTTTCCAAGCAGATCCATCTCACACCACTCGGCGGCTAACCTCTCGTCGCATTACCGGTCTCCGCGGGCGCGCGCACCGACTCTCGGTATACCAGTCGAGTTCTCATCGTGATCCACGGGATCTCCCAGCAGATCCCCGGCCTCGACGGTCACCGATCGCGCGGCGCTGACTCGATCAGGAGATCCGTCCGTGCCACTTGTGGGCTTGACACGCCGGCCGCGGGGGCGTATTAAACCAATAAGTTAAATTCAAAAAGGACCTGGATGGCCGTCGATCGCCTGAGCCTCACCTTCGGCGCCCTCGCCGATCCGACGCGGCGCGCGATCCTTGCGCGGCTCGCGAGAGGCGGCGCATCGGTCACCGAGATCGCCGAACCGTTCGACATGAGCCTGCCTGCGGTCAGCAAGCACCTGAAGGTGCTCGAGCGCGCTGGCCTCGTGACGCGCGGACGTGAGGCGCAGTTGCGGCCGGCGGCGCTCGAGGCGGGCCCGCTCAAGGAAGTGAATGAGTGGGTCGAGCGCTATCGCGTGATGTGGGAGCAGCGGCTCGATCGGCTGGACGAGTACCTCAAGGAACTGCATGAGAAGGAGAAGCGACATGGCCGCAAGTAGCGTGGCGGACGAAGTGGCTAGCAAGGAGATCGTCATCGAGCGCGTGTTCGACGCGCCGCGCGAGCGTGTCTTCGATGTGTTCACACAGCCGGAGCATCTGCAGAAGTGGTGGGGGCCGAAGATGTTCAGCGTGCCGATCAGCGAGTTCGAGGCGCGTCCCGGCGGGAAGATCTTTCTGGGCCAGCGCGGCCCCGACGGTGCGATGCACTACAACGCCGGCGTCGTGCGCGAGATCGAGCGGCCTTCGCGGCTCGTCTTCGCGATCCACTTCGCCGACGCGGAGCGCCGGCGCGTCGCGCCGCCGGCCGGCACTGGGCTCTCCGGCACCTGGGATCAGGAGATCGTCAGCAGCGTGACGTTCACCGCTGACGGTCGGCGCACGCGCGTGACCATCCGCGTCACGCGGTCGGGCGTCACGCCCGAGTGGATCGAGATGGCGCGCGTGGGCTGGGGGCAGTCGCTTGACAAGCTTGGCTACGCCGTCGTCGACGATATGACGGTCGCAGCGCCGGGCGAGCGCGAGATCGTGATCACCCGCACCTTCAACGCGCCGCGTGCGCTCGTCTACGAGGCGCTCACCAAGGCCGAGCACATCAAGAACTGGTGGGGCCCACGGCAGTACGGCGCGGTGAGCGCCGTCGCCGACTTCCGTGCCGGTGGCCGGTACCGCTACGCGCAGAGCGGTCCGGGCGGCGAGGTCGCGTTCTCCGGCGAGATCCGCGAGTCGTCGCCGGAGCGGATCGTCTACACGGAGGAATTCGAAGCGATGCCCGGCCACGGAGCGGTCAGCACCGTCACGCTCGACGAACGCGGCGGGAAGACGTTCCTCACGCTGCGCTCCGTCTATCAGTCCAAGGAAGATCGCGACGCGGTCA
>VBDQ01000137.1 GCA_005889075.1 Chloroflexota bacterium | reverse complement strand
GCCGATGGACAGATGGATCCCGAACATCTGCTCGCGCTCATCACGCCGATCGTGACCGGCGCGGCCGACTACACCAAAGGCAATCGCTTCCTCCACGAGCGTGAGCTTCGCTCGATGCCCGGCAGGCGACGCGTCGGCAACGCCGGACTGTCGTTCCTCACGAAGCTCGCGTCCGGGTACTGGGACATCTTCGATCCGACGAATGGCTACACCGCGATCCACGCCTCGCTCGTTCCTCTGCTCAGCGCGGGGCGCATCGGGAAGCGGTACTTCTTCGAGTCGAGCCTGCTCCTCAATCTCAGCCTGCTTCGCGCGGTCGTGCGTGACGTCTATATCCCGGCGCGCTATCCGGCGGGCGCGGCCAGCCATCTCTCGGAATCGCGTGCGGCGCTGCAATTCCCGTGGCGGCTCCTGCGGGGTTTCGTTCGTCGGGTGCGCCTCGAATATTTCGTGCGCGACTTCACCGCGGTGTCGCTCTATCTCGTCGCGGGTGTCCTTCTCGGGCTGTTCGGCGCGGTGTGGGGCGTATGGCACTGGGCCGTCTCCGCGCAGGCTGGTGCGGTCGCGTCGACCGGAACGGTGATGATCGCCGTCCTCCCGATCATCGTCGGGGTCCAGCTGCTGCTGCAGGCGCTCACCCTGGACATCCAGAACGTCCCAAAGCAGCCCGTACACACGAGCGTTCGGCTCGTCACCGCGGAGCGCGGCACGATCGGTCGCGCGTAAGGACCGAGTGACGCCAGCCTCGCTTGCGAATGCGCGCGTGCTGGTTACTGGCGCGACAGGTCTGGTCGGATCCTCGCTCGTGCGCTGTCTCCTCTCGGCGGACGCCGAAGTACATGCCCTCGTGCTTCCCGAACCCGAGCCGGAATCGGACCTGCTCCGATCGGGCAGGCTCGCCCGGATCCGGGTGCACGAAGGCCGGCTCGAGGATCCCGTCGCGGTCGCTGCCGCGGTCGAGGCCGCGCGGCCCCGCTTCGTCTTTCACCTCGGCGCCCAGCCTCTCGTCGGCCTGGCGCGCGCACATCCGGTCGCGACGTTCGAGGCGAACGTCCGCGGCACGTGGGCGCTGCTCGAGGCCTGTCGCACCATGTCCGAGCCGCCCATCGTCGCGGTGGCGTCGAGCGACAAGGCCTACGGCGCGAGCGCGAAGCTGCCATACGTCGAGACCGATCCGCTCGCGGGCTCCGAGCCGTACGAGGCCTCGAAGGCGATCACCGACATCCTCGCCCAGACGTACGCGCGCTCGTACGGGCTACCCACGCGCATCGCCAGGTGCGGGAACATCTACGGCATCGGCGACTGGAACTGGAGTCGCATCGTCCCAGGAACGATCCGCTCGCTCCTGCGCGGCGAGCGTCCGGTCCTGCGCAGCGATGGCACGCCGGTGCGCGACTACATCCACGTCGACGACGTCGTCGCCGCGTACCTGGCGCTTGCGACCGCGGACGTCGCGCCGGGCGAGGCGTTCAACTTCAGCTCGGGAGAGCGGCTCACGGTGCGCGAGGTCGTCGACGCCGTCACCGCCGCGGTAGGAGCTGCCCTTCAGCCGGTGGTCCTCAATGAGGCGCGCGGCGAGATCGCCGCGCAGTACCTCGACTCGTCAAAGGCGCGAACAACGCTCGGCTGGAAGCCGCGCCGTCGACTGGGCGAGTCGCTTTCCGACATAGTGACCTGGTACCGCGAGCTCCTGGGATGATCGACGGCGTACGCATCGACGCGCTGCGGCAGATCGCGGACGAGCGCGGTGCGATCTACCACTTCCTCCGCGCGGACGACGCCGCTTTCGAGCGCTTCGGCGAGATCTACTTCTCGCTCGTGCACCCCGGGTGGGTGAAGGGCTGGCATCTGCACAAGGAAATGGTGCTCAATTACGCCGTGCCGGTCGGCCGGATCCACCTCGTCCTCTACGACGACCGCGAGCGCTCGGGCACGCGCGGGCTCGTGCAGGAGATCGAGG
>VBDQ01000117.1 GCA_005889075.1 Chloroflexota bacterium | reverse complement strand
CATGATCGATTCGTTTCGCTTTCTGACCGACACCGAGCTCGCCGCGGTACGCGCGGCCCTGCCGACCGCCCTGCCCCCGCGCACGCCCGAGCAGGTCGCTGACGGTGTCGCCGCGGGTATGGCGACGAAGAACGCAGACGCGCTCGCCGTCTTCCTTTCAGCGTGTGTGACGACCGCGGGGGAGCAGGCCGGTGGGAGCTTTGTGAGCCGCGAGAAGTACCTCGACGACCTGCGCGCCGCCTTCGCTGCGGGGCTTGTGGTGACGGTCCGGCCGCGCCCGCTGGATGGCGATCGCGCCTCGGGAAACCTGACCGTCGCGTCGACCTGGCAGGACTCACGCGGAATACGGGACCGCAAGCTCATGCTCCGACGCGGAGAGAACGACCGTTGGGAGTGGGAAGGCACGATCGAGCGCTTTCAATAGCGGCGCTGGCGTCGCCACTGGACCTGACGATCCCGGGCGAATCCACGTAACAGAACGATTACGAATCCGACGCGAGACTCTGGCACGTGATCGCTGGATTCCTCTCACGCCAGCGACCAAGAACGCGACACCACGTCGAAAAACGTACCCCTCGAGCGCAGATGACCAGCTGACGTAACCGTGTGTCACCCAAGAGAGGGACCTCGGCACGCGTAGTGCCTTCCTAGGGTTGGCCGTGTGGGAGTCTGGTCGCGACTGCCGATGGCACGACGGCGCGGAACGATGAAGGCGTCGTGCTCGCGCCGCGGGCGATGCAGCGTCGCGTTGCTTACAGCGCTCGCGCTCGCGCTCATTCCCGCGCCCGCAAGCGGCGAGGATAAGGGCGTCGCGACCGGCGCTGCGGTCTTCTACACCCTCGCCGAGGGTGATAGCGATCCGAGTCAGCTGGTGGCGCACCTGGGGATCGACGGACCCGATGCGTTCCGCGAGGTCCTCCTCTGGAACCCGCAGCTGCACAACATCTACGCACTCACGCCGGGCACCCGTCTGCGTGTCCCCGGCTTCGGCCCGCGCCCGGCGTTCCCGGCGTTCGAGACCGATTACTCGAAGTGGAAGATCATCGCCAGCCACACCAGTCGGTTCGTCGGCTCACCCTGGGAGCGCGTCACCAACATCATCGCGTCGGCGAACTCCGTCAACAATTTCTTCGACAACGCGGCGCATCCCTACATCGGGCCGCGCGACAGCCTGTCGCTGAAATATCTGCTGGGCGAGATCTCCACACGCACCGGGTACACGTGGGGCAAAGCGATCGGCTTCGAGAACGGCGAGCTCATCGACATCCCGGCCATCGGTGGTGGCATCTGCCAGCTGCCCTCCACGATATTTCCGGCCGCGGCAAAGGCCGGACTCGACATCGTCGAGCGCACCTCACACGCGTACTTTCCGTATTTCTACTGGGGCTACCCCGAAGGCTTCGGGTTCGACGCGACGGTCGCGCCGCCATGGGGACCCGACCTGGTGATCCGCAACCTGTACGACCATCCCGTGCGGCTCTTCGCCCGCGTAGACACGAAAGCGCAGACCCTGACGATCGAGGTGTGGGCTCCGCCGCAGCTCACGCCGTTCCACGTCGAGATCGACGGGCCATATCTATACGCCGGCGGCAAGTACATCCCGGCCGCCGACGCAGGGTGGGTCTGGTGGTCGGCGCGGGCGGTCGTCTCGCAGAAGGTCTGGCTCGACGGCGGAATGTGGAACCGGCCGTTCTGGAGCGCGTACCAACAAGACCCGCACTGGTAGCCGCGCCGGGGGCGGCAGGCCCCCGCTAGTTCATGCGGTCGAGGAAGCCGAGAACCCGCTTCTTCACGAGAGCGGCTGCGCTCTTGTCGTAATCGGGGAGGCTGTTGTCCTCGAAGAGGTGCTTATCGCCGGGATAGAGGAAGAGCTCCGCGTTCTCGACGGTCGCGGCGATCTGGCGCGCCGCGTCGAGGTCTCCCTCAAGTACCCACTCGTCACGATCCATCATGTGGATCTGCACCGGGACTCCTTTGGGCCAGGAGTCGCCGAATTCGGAAGGCGCGAGACAGCCGCTCAAGAGCAGCGCTCCTTTGGCGCCGGGGCGAGTCTGCGCCAGCATCTGGGCCGGCATCACTCCGAGCGACATCCCGGCGTACACGATCCCCGCCGCCAGCCGCTCACCGGCGAGCCGGCCGCGTTCGAGGATCTTGTCGAAGCCCACCTGCTTCGCGTGCGCCACACCGTCAGCAAGGATCGCGAAGGTCTTACCTTCGTACAGATCCGGGGTGTGCACCACGTGACCGGCAGCGCGGAGCTCGTCGGCGAAGGCCAGGCAACCGCGCGTCAATCCCTGGGCGTGATGGAAGAGCACCACTTCAGCCACGGCGGCACTCTAGCGGAGCTCGACACCCCCTAGTCTTCCGCCCGATGGAGAGGGCCCCCACGAAGGCCCCGGCGACGATCGACGAATACCTCACGCGCGTATCGCCGCGTTTTCGCAGCCAGCTTCGGGGCCTACGGAGGACGATCAGACAGGCTGCCCCGCGCGCGACCGAGAGCATCAGCTACGGGATTCCGACGTTCAAGCAGGACGATGCGCGTCTGATCTACTTCAGCGCGGCCAAGAACCACGTCGCGATCCACATGGTGCGCAAGGCACTTCTCACGCGAATCGTGAAAGCGCGACTCGCGGAGATCCGGTCGAAAACCAAGCGGCGCTGAGAGGTCTCGGTCAGTCACGGCCTTTTGTCGTGGCGATGTCGGCCTCGTTCCCCGCAGCGTCGGCCAGCGTCCACCACGACGGCGCGAACTGGTCGCGCACCATCCGCCCGCCGGCGGCCAGCCCCGCCGCGATGCGCGCCTCGGCCTGCTCGTACGGCACCCAGATCGCGATGTGGATCGCGCCGCCGCCGTCCGCGCGCGGCTCCTTCATTTGCTCGAACCAGAACGGCACCGCACGACCGTGCGGATCGACGAGGTCCTCGGCGGGGCTGTCGCGGCGAGGCTCATATCCGAGCACGGCGCGCCAGAACGGCATCACCTTGGCCCGGTCGGTCGCGCCCGGGATGACGAGCAGGCTCTGGACCGCAGACGGGTCAGCGGAAAAGCCGAGCTTTCGGGCGGATGCCGAGATCCGGCGGGCAAGCTCGACGTGGCCCCGGGTCATCCCGGCGTAGTCCTCCGCGATCTTGAGCATGCGCACGGTCACGCCGTCGTGCCGCAGATCGACCTCAGGACGGTTCTCGTCGAAACCCGGCAGCTCGTTGATCGCCTGCACGAGTCGGACGCCGGCGGCGAACGACGCGGTCCGGAAGTACGCGTTCGCGCCATCGCCAAGCACGCGCCAGTCATCGACGCCCTCGGATTCGCGGAATTGCTTCGGACTGATGTTGTCGCTCACGGCGAACTCCTTTGCGCTTGCTTCCGTGGGCCTCGCGCGACCCGCGCATGGGCCTCCTCGAGCAGGGGCTTGACGACCGATTCGAATGTGCCCACGGACGGGTTCAGCACGCTGACCCAGTGCTGGAGCGCGTACACCGGGTGCGGCATGAGCCGATCCAGCGCGGTGTAGTCGGGATCGCTCATCGCGCCGACGACCGACTGGAAGGTCGCCCTGCTCACGTGCCCGCTGTCAGGATGTCGGCATCCGGATACCTCTCGGCGATGTAGCGGACGACCGCGCCTTGGTCCACGTCGGCTCCCCCACTTCGCGAGTAGCTGGCGTAACGCGCTGCCCGAAAATAATTGTGAGATGACATCCGCCCGCGGGCTCAGCCTCACGCGGACGCAGATCCTCGCCCACCGACGACAGGTCGGGCTCCTTGACGAGCGGGCCTCGCGCGGCGCGGCGTCTCTGCGCCGCGCGGCCTGGGCCGGCCTGCAGGACAGCATGCCGCGCGCGGCGCTTCTTTCGATCCACGCGCGGATGCGCGGGACCGAGCCGTCCACGTGGGAAGACCGTTCGCTCGTCCAGCTTTGGGGACCGCGGTTCAGCGCCTACGTCGTACCCGCGCGGGACCTCGCGGTCTTCTCGCTCGCGCGGCTTCCCGAGGACGCCGTGGGCCGGGCACGCGCCGTGGGTCTTGCCGCACGTGTGCACGCGTTCCTCGCCGGCCGGAGGATGAGCTATGGCGAGGCGGGACGCGGGCTCGGCGTACACCCGAACGCTCTGCGCTACGCCGCCGCAACGGGCACCGTAGTGATCCGGTGGGACGGCGCCCGACAGTCGACGGTGTGGACCGTGCCGGCACCCAGGATCGACGCCCGAGACGCTCGTCTCGAGCTCGCGCGCCGCTATCTGCACGTCTTCGGCCCGGGGACGCCCTCGGCGTTCGCCGATTGGGCTGGGATCGCTGCCGCGCTCGGCCGCGGCGCGTTCGACGCGCTCGCGCGATCGCTGACGGCCGTCCGCACACCGGTGGGCGATGCGTGGATCCTGGCGAGCGACGAGGAGAGCTTCCGCGCCAGGCCACGGCCCGCCGTGGCCGCGCGACTCCTGCCCAGCGGCGACGCCTACTTCCTCCTTCAGGGACGCGATCGCGAGATCCTGGTGCCGGACGCTCGTCGTCGAAGCGAGCTTTGGACCCCGCGCGTCTGGCCGGGCGCCGTCATCGTCGGCGGCGAGGTCGTCGGGACGTGGCGACGCGCGGGAGTTGAGTTGTCGATCCAGCCGTGGCGACGTTTCTCGCACGGCGAGCGCGACGCGGTCGCGGCAGAGGCGGAGTCGCTGCCGCTGCCCGACGTCCAGGGTCTGATCCGCGTTCGCTGGGGCGAGTGAGCCTGGCGAGGGGAAAACGCCCGTCATCGCGCGTCTCAACCTATGAGCTTGATTTCCATTGTTGTCGCCCGATCAGCCGAAGAGACTCCCGCCCGATTGGTCGCGCTAGCGGCCCGATCGAAGCGTGATGAGTAGTTGGACTCGAGAACGCTTAGGGTGCATGGACCTCGGCATAGCGTTCAACCGTGGCGTCAAATGTCGATGTCGGCGCCCCACGAATCTCCTGGTCGACAAACGCGCGCACGACATCGCGGGTGATGAGGCCGCCGCGTGCGCCGTCGATCGATCCAAGCTGGCCGACAGGGCGGAGCAGGGGCATGAACAGCACACCGTTGTCTGAGAAGTTCAGGTGCTCTGCGCCATTCATAGCGAGGTCCCGCACGGGTCCAGACATTGTCAGGCCCTTGAAGTCGTCCTTCCTCCGCTGGCAGAACTCGTCGCAGGACACTTTGTTGTTGGCCTGCAGGATCAGCCCTGGGACCTTCAAGCCGGTCCGGCGGACCTGGCTGAAGATCGTCCCATCCAGATCCACCGCAGCGATACATCGCGAGTCACGCGCGCAGGCTTCGAACGAGGCGTTGCCTCCGAGCGAGTGACCCACATAGGCCACGCGACTGAAGTCCAGTGCTCCCACCGAAGGCGGACTCTTTGTGAGCGCCGATACGACGAACGATGCGTCGTCCACCCAAACGCCGACGAGCCGACTCGCTGTTGCGTACCACGCGTCGATATTGGTCTCGGCGATGCTGCCCTTCGGCGTGGCGTAGACGAGGTGCCCGTCTGGGAAGCCCACGACCGTGGACGATCCGGTCGGATTGATGCCGACGACGGCGTAGCCGTGGCTCGCGAGATCCTCAGCGAGCTCGGTGTATTCGGCGATCGAGTTGCCGAGGCCGGGCATCAAGACCACGACCGGCGGGCTCTTGCCCTCGAGCGGGGCGCTCGCGATCGAATTGGTGCGCACGGCGTTGTTGTCCTGGAAGAGAACGGCTGCTAGGCCGTTGACGCTGTTCGCCGCGTCCGCCCAGGCCTTGGGCAGGTAGGGCGCGGCCGCGCCCGCGCTGCTCTTGCCTGTCGGGTACCAGATCCAAACCGCGAGCTCGCGCGCATGCCCGTCGCTCAAGAACGGATCTACGCGTGCCAGGTCAGTAAGAGCGAGTTCGATGCGACCGACGGCAGATGGGCCTGTCGGAGCCGCTAATTGGCGTGCCTGCGCACGAGCGACGCTGCTCGCGCCGACACCGATCACAACCAGCACGAGCAGCGCGCACAGGACGATGCCGAGGCCCTTAGCGATCGTGCGAAGCAACAGACCTCCACGATCGACGACGACCGCTCGGCACCCGGCCGCGGACGACGTGCCGCGAAGTCATACGGCGGTCGCGGCGCGTCCGCCCACCGCTGCGCTCCTAACACCAAAGACCAAGAGGTAGCCGAGCATCCAGACCTCCGCGATCGTCGGCAGGATCGCGAAATACGTGTGGACTGTCCTGCTGAGCTCAGGCGACACGAAGGCGACGAGCAGGTCTAACAAGTAGGAGATGCCGGCGGCGATGAGGACGACGCCCAGCGGTCGGGGGAACATCTTGGAGATATACGCGAGGAAGCCGAGGGGCACGAGCCACAAGCCGAAGAAGATCTGCGCGATGAGATAGCCATAGTTGTGGATGTCCAGCAGGAGCAGCACCAAGGCGTTCGAGCCTGCGACACCGAAGGCGCTCGCATACGACGGGTCAGTCGTGACGCGGAGCGCAGCGAACTGGAAGACCTTGTCGAGACACATGATCGTGGTCGCGATCGCGACGAGGATGACCATCGCCATCGCGACGTTCCTTTGCACGCGAGCGAGCAGCAAGTAGAGGGTCATCGCGAGGAACACGAACACCGTCGCCTGCAGCAGGTCCGCGAGCACGCCAATGCGCACGAGGTCGGCGTTCGCTGCGACCTTGGCGGCCGTCGCGGTGGCATCGCCCGGGACGTACACCAGCGGACTCACGTAAGCGAGCGCGAAGCCGCCGAAGATGCCGACGATGAGATACAGGACTCCCGCGATTCTTGCGAGGCGCTTGGGCGTCAAGGTGATCGTTCCTGAAAGCGCCGAGCGTGCCACCGGCATCCCGGTCCGTACGGTGTCTTGTACGGCTGCCATTCTCGCCCCTCCCCTACGTCCGGCCGCGTTCAGTTGGTGATCGCCGAAGCTGGCCGAATATCCAGTCGCTCGGTTCTCTGACCGTACGGCCAAAGCTTGCAAGTGGCAAGCAAGCAACCGGGGTAAGGAAGATGACGCGCCTGGCACCGGCGATGGAGACGCGACTGTCGCGCAGATCGCTACCGGTTGATGCGCGCGACCACATACACGAAGGTGCCAGCCGGCATCGCGAGCATGAGGATGAGGGCGAGACGGTAGAGCGCCGGCGCACCTGTGATGACAGTGCCGACGAGGGCGATGAGCCCGACGACGGTGATCGTTGTGAACGTCGCTCGCACGCGCGTCCTGAGGACGGTGGCGTGCCCACCCCTGATGTCGCTGCGCATGTTGGCGACCCCGAGCGCAAAAGAGGCGATGAGCATCAGCGCCCCGAGCCATTGCACGCCGTCGTGTTGGCCGAGCATTTCTACAAACGGAACCACCAAGAGCGACCCGAAGAGCGTGGTGATCGCATAGGCGACGATGATGCGTAGCTGATAGAGCTCCATCGGTTCCCAGGTCTCGCCGCGACGCCGAAGGGCGTTCATGAGTCCGGCGAAGCCCGCGAAGCTCATCGCGAGGCCCGCGAGGGTGAGGAAGAACCCTTCGTCAAGCACGGCGGGAGGGTAACG
>VBDQ01000116.1 GCA_005889075.1 Chloroflexota bacterium | reverse complement strand
ACGAGTGTTGACAACTGTCAACGGCCGGAGGATGCTTTGCCGAGCGGAAGTCGCCACCCGAAGAAGGAGGTGCAGGATGCGCTCGAGGCGATCCTCTCGGATCCGTGGTGGCGGCTCGAGCCAGGCGGTCATTGGGGCTTTCTGTTGTGCGCTCATCACGAGCGTGGCGGATGTCGAATCGCAGTCCATGCAACGCCGCAGAACGCCGGCTCTCATGCTGCGCGACTTGTCCGTGAGTCGTTGAAGTGCCCACACCGATCAAAGGAGGACGAGTCGGAATGAGCGAATTTAGCTTCACGCTTGTGCTCGACGCTGGCGAGTTGAGTCGTAATCAGATCAACGGGCTCTACGGGTCCGTTCCGGATTCGACGGCCAGCGAACGCAACGGAAAGACATATGTGGGCATGGACCGGGAAGCGCCTGACTTTGGCATGGCCGTCGTCTCCGCGATCGAGGACGTGGAGCGTGCGCTTCCCGACGTCACCGTTGTTGCCGTGGAACCGGAAGATCTCGTGAGCCAATCAGACATCGCCAACCGCACTAGCCGATCTCGAGAGAGCATCAGCCAGCTCGTGAACGGTGAGCGCGGACCGGGCCATTTCCCGCAACCGAGTCATCACGTGGCCGGTCGGGCGCTGTGGAGATGGCCGACGGTCGAACGGTGGTTCGACGCGTACGAAGGTCGAACGACACCGAAGCATCACGACGCGTTTCTTGATGCCGTGAATGCCTTGCTTACTCTGCGCAGGTCACGCCAAAAGTTAGGACTCGCGGAGCTGGAAGCCCTCCGTCACCTGACGAACGACGATGCCGTAGTCGCTGTTTAGACTCGGGCGGTGGTAACCGCTCCTCAGGCTGTGCGGGTCGAGGCCGCGTGGAAGCGCCGCTATCGCGCGCCACGTATCGGCTTCCCGACGTGGTCGCGCGACGATCCCGAGCACCTCGTCTATCTCTCGAACGCGAGCGGGCGGTTCGAGGTGTACGCCTGGGACCGCCGCACCGGCACGCACCGGCAGGTCACCGATCGACCCGAAGGCACCGGCTATCGCGTGCCCAGCCGGCTCGACCCCTCGGGCAAGTCGGTGTGGTGGTTCGACGACGAGAAGGGAAACGAGCTCGGGCGTTGGGTGCGGGAGCCTTTCGCCGGCGGCGCGCGCGAGACGATCGCGCCCGAGCTTGCGCCCGCGTACAGCGCCTGGCTGGCGACCGGGAGCGACTTCGCGGTCCTGGGTCGCTCGCGGAGCGACGAGGGCACCACGGTCTACGTTCTGCGCGCGGGCGATGCACCGAAGCTGATCTACCAGCACGCGCAGGCAGCGACGGTCGCAGACCTTTCGCGCGACGAGACGCTCATCGCGATCGCGCATTCCGAGCACGGCGACAGTCGAAATCGCGCGGTCCGGGTGGTGGATCGCACGGGGACGAAGGTGGCCGAGCTGTGGGATGGACCGAGCAAGGGACTCCAGCCAGTCCGCTGGTCGCCGATCCAGCAGGATCAGCGGCTCCTCATCCTTCACGACCGGCGCGGTCGGCGCCAGCCCCTGATCTTCGACGCGGCGAGCAGCCGTGTCGACGACGTCGAGCTCGATCTGCCGGGCGAGACCTACGCCGAGTGGTATCCCGATGGAAAGGCGCTGCTCATCGGACACGAGCACCGCGGCCGCGGCGAGCTGTACCGGTGCGATCTCGCCTCGCGCGCGCTCGAGCGGCTCGAAACCGCGCCCGGCACGATTGCGACCGCGCGTGTCCGTCCCGACGGCGATGTTTGGTACCAGTGGACGGACGCCGCGACGCCGGCGGAGATCCGGTCAGTGCGCGAAGGGATCGTCCTTCGCGCGACGGGCGATCCCGCGCCAGCCGGCGTCCGCTACGGGGACGACGAGCTCGATGGCATCCACTATTTCATCGCGCGTCCCTCCGGCCAGCGGCCGCATCCGACGATCTTCGCGGTGCACGGCGGTCCCGAGGCCCACGACCAGGACGCCTTCACCGCGGGCGTCCAGGCCTGGGTCGATCACGGCTTCGCGGTCGTGCTGGTCAACTACCGCGGTTCATCCGGGTACGGCAAGGCCTGGCGAGACGCGATCGTTGGTCGCCCTGGTCTGACCGAGCTCGAGGATCTTGCGAAGGTGCATGACCGCCTGACCGCACAAGGCATCGTCGATCCGGCGCGCACCATCCTCTCCGGTGGATCGTGGGGCGGCTACCTCACCCTGCTCGGCCTCGGAGTTCAGCCCGAACGGTGGTCGCTCGGGATCGGGATCGTCCCGATCGGCGATTACATCGCGGCCTTCGAGGACGAGATGGAGCCGCTCAAGCGTTACGACGCCGCGCTCTTCGGCGGGACTCCCACGGAGGTACCCGCGAGCTATCACCGCTCTAACCCGCTCACCTACGTCGAGCGCGTCCGCGTTCCGATGCTGCTGCTCGTCGGGCAGAACGATCCGCGCTGTCCATCACGGAGTGTGGACATCTATGCGGAACGACTGCGCGCGCTCGGAAAGCCATACGAGGAGTATCGGTACGACGCCGGACACGGCTCACTCGTCATCGACGAGCAGCTCAAGCAAGTGACGGCGGAGATCGCGTTCGCCGCGAGGCATCTCGGCACACAGACCCCGATCGCTTGACGCGGCGAGGCGGCCCGGCGTGGGCCGCCTCGCGAAAGCACGCAGTGGTGCGGCGAGCTAGTCCTGATCGTTCTTGTCGTTGTCGGGGTCGCCCTTGTGTCCCTTTTTGTCTTTGTGGTCTCCGTTGCCGTTGCCCTTGTCCTCGCCGTTGTCGTTGTTCGCCTCGTGGTTACCCACGAGCGTGCCGTTGACATCGATGTTGTCGAGTACGGCGAGACCGAAGTTGTCCGGAGCGGTGTCCTGACCCTCGTCGAAGACGATCGTGATGCTCTTGACCGTGTCGGTCGCGAGGATCGGCGGGAACGCAGTCGTCGGGTTCCAACGTAGACGGATCCAACCGACACCGGTCGCGGTCTGAGTCGGCGCGGGCGAAGCGCAACCCACGAAGTGGTCGACGTGGTCCGTCGTGATCACGTCGAAACGAGGGGCTCCTGCGCCGCAGTGCGAACCGCTTGCATCACTGAAGGTCCGCGGCTTGCGGAGGTCGTATCCGAGCTCGGTGAGATGCATCCCCTTGACACCCTTGAGCTCTGCCGTAGCAGAGGCGAAGTTGTTCGTAGGGCCGGTCTTGACGAGAAGCAAACCCTGGTTGTGCCTGTCGCTCGTGTCACCAGTCGGGCATCCCGCGTCCGAGTAGGGCGCCGTGCCGGCGACCCCGGTGAAGTCGGCGTTCGGCACCGCGATGTGCGCGCTGGTGGGACAGCCAATGCCGTCGAGCCAGTCCGCCTGAACGAGGAAGGTCTTGCCGGGATCGAACTCTTTCGGTTTGACCTCGATTTTCCCGTCGGCGAACGCGACGCCCGTGCTGAGCACCACGATCGCGAGGGTTGCCATGAGCGTACGGAGCTTCACGTGTCCTCCCTTTGCCACGCGAACCGAGCCGTGCGGCGCGATTCGCGAGATGGCTTGTGCCACTTCGCCTAACGCGCCGACTAGCCAAGTGGCAGGTAGGCCGTTCACCATTCGAACGACCGCCAGCAGTACCAGTCGGACGAGTGGTACTAGCGGCCTCTTGACGACGGGACGACCGCGATCGGCGGCGGAGTTCGAAGGACCGCGAGGCGGCCTCATCGAGGCCGCCTCACGTCACGCGTTAGTTCGCGTCTGTCGGACCGCGTCCGACCAGCGTTCCGTTCACGTCGATGTTGTCGAGGATGGCCTCGCCGAAATTGGTCGGTGCGACGTCCTGACCCTCATCGAAGACGATCTCGATGCTCCTCACTTCTCTGGTGGCGGCGGTCAGGGTCGAGGAGCGGCATCCCGGATCGCGGCGAAAGGAGGGCCTGCAAGGTGAGCCGGCACGACAGTCCTGCCGCGCCGGCTCCCTGGAGCTGAAGGGCGGACCTGCCGCCCGACTAGCTAGTGGTTCTCGCCCTGGTCGTTGTCGTCCCCGTTGTCGCCGCCGTTTTCGCCGCGGCCTCCGCCATTGTTCGCGGGGTTTTCGCCGCGACCGACGAGCGTGCCGTTCACGTCGATGTTGTCGAGGACCGCGAGCCCGAAGTTGTCGGGTCCGGTGTCCTGACCTTCGTCGAAGACGATCGAGATGCTCCGCACGGTCAGTCCGGAGATGTTCACGAGTCCGCCGCTTGTGTTGAACGCGTTGAGGACGCCGGGACCCCAACGCAGGCGCATCCAGCCGACACCTGCGTTCGTGACCACCGCAGGCGGCGAGTTGCAGCCGATGAAGTACGTCGTGCCGTCCTGTGTCGTCACGTTGAACCGGGGAGCACCCGCGCCGCAGTGAGATCCGCGAGGATCGTTCGGAGTCACGCCTGGCTTGCGAAGGTCGTACCCGAGCTCGGTGAGGACGGTGCCGTTCACGCCATCGAGCACCGCGAACGCGGAAGCGTTGTTCGCGGTGGGTCCCGTCTTGGCCAGCAACATTCCCTGGTTCTGGCGATCGGTCGCATCACCGGTCGGGCAGCCAGAGTCGGTGTACGTTCCCACCGAAGTGTGGGCGTTCGTCGGACAACCGATCCCGCTGAGCCACTCCGCTTGCACGAGGAACGTGTTGGACGGATCGAATTCGCCGGTCCGGACGGTGAAGCGGACCGCGGCATATGCCGCCGAGACGGTCAGCAGGAAGACAGCCGCTGAGGCAAGAAGTGTTCGACGCTTCATGAGACCTCCCACTCACGCTGAAGTTCGCGAACGTGCTCGGCGATCCCACCCCCTTTCGTGCCGAGGACCGGTGTGATACGGCGCGCCGCGGCACCCGTCAAATGCATCTGACCCTAAACTTGCCCACTCCTTTCGACCCGTCTAGCGCCCGTCTTCTCGTCCGATCGCCGGGCGACGGTCCGGGTCATTGGGCGGGGGCGGCAGGCGCGTTCGCAGACGGCGACGAGATTTTCCTCGTCTACCGATTGCGATGGCCGCGGCCGAAGCGGGGCGGGATCGTCCGCGTCGCGCGCGGAAATGAGGAAAAGGTCACCACGATCTGGGAGGCGGCGCGAGAGGACTTCGCGAGCCCATCGATCGAGCGGTGCGCGATCCTCCGTGACGACCGACGCTGGCGGCTCTACGTGAGCTACGTCGATGGGCTCGACGGTCGCTGGCGCATCGACGTCATCGAAGCTGCGTCACCTGACGCATTCGACCCGCGTTCGCGACGGCCGGCACTCGATTGCGACATGGCGAACGCGATCGCGGTGAAGGATCCGTGGCTGCGTCGAGTCGAAGGCCGCTGGCTGATGTTCGTCTCGTACGGCGAGCGCCGCGGCGACGACCGGCGCCTGCACGGCAGTGGCGATGCGCTTTCGACGGGCGCCGTAAAGTCCGAGACGGGCGTCGCCTCGAGCGCCGATGGCCTTCGCTGGAGGTGGGAGGGAAAGGTGCTCGCGGCGTCGCGCGCGGGATGGGATCGCTTCGCCAGCCGTCTGACGACCGCGATCCGTGACGGCGATGGTTGGCTCGGCCTCTACGACGGCAGCGCGACGGTCGAGGAAAACTACGAGGAGCGCTGCGGTCTCGCGCGCAGCGCGGACCTACGGACCTGGGAAAAGGTCGGCGATGGTCCCGCAGTCGGAAGCGCCGGCGGACCGGGGACGGTGCGCTACGTCGAAAGCGTCGCGGTCGGGGAGAAGCTGCTCTTCTTGTTCGAACGCACGCGCGCGGACGGCGCGCACGATCTGTGCGTCAGCGTGGTCAGCGGATCGGTCCGCGGCACGTCTGGTTGATGCAGAAGATCTGCACCATGAGCGCGATCACGCCGATATAAAGGACGTAAAGGATCCACGGCGCGGCGAGGGCGAGCGTGATCCACACCAGCCAATGCGTGGGCCGGCGCGCATGCCGGTCGGCGCGGAGCTGCATCGCCGCAACCACGACGGCGGCGATGTCGGCCAGCGTCAACGCGAGCGCGACCGGAAGGATCACGATGAGGTGCCCGTAGCCGCCGAAGAGGAACGCGCCGACCTGCGGGATAGCGGTGATGCCCGCCGCGACCATGAGCTCGAGCGATGGCACCTGCGTCTCGGTCGGCCGAGCCGCCGCGACAGTTGTCGGTTCCTCGGTCATCTCGCGTGATGTTGGGACGTCGAACCCGCCGGGACGCGTCCTAGTGGTTACAACTAGTGCGGTCTAGCGCATGGCCTCCAGAAGGGGCGCGATGTCGCGGTGGAAGACATCCTGCTCGACGAGCGGCTTCTCGGCCAGCGCAGGGATCCGCTGGAAGACGGCGTCCTCGTACGTCGGGAGCTCGACTTCGTAGTACACGCCAATCGGGATCGGGTCGGCCTCGTAGCTGCGGGCCACGGCGGCCGATTTCTTGGCAACGATCTCTTCCTGGTCGGTCGGGTCCTTCACTTTGCCGTCGAAGCCCTTGTCCTCGAGCTTGTAGAGGCGCGAGCGCTTCTCGGGCAGGTCCGCGCCCTCGTACCACTCCTTTGTGTAGAGGTCGTTGTACGTCGGGCAGGTCTGGAGCACGTCGACGAGCGCCGAGCCTTTGTGCTGGATGGCGCGGGCGATGATGGCCGCGGTGTACTTCGGCTCGAGCGCGTACGCACGAGCGATGAAGGTGTAGCCCGACGCGATCGCCATGGCGACGGGGTTGATGCCGTCCTGGATCGCCTGCTCGGGCATCGACTTCGTCTTCTTGCCCTTCGAAAGGGTGGGGGAGGCCTGGCCTTTCGTGAGCCCGTAGACGTTGTTGTTGTGGACGATGTACGCGAAGTCCGCGTTGCGGCGTCCCGCGCCGACGAAGTACCCGGCGCCGATCCCGTAGCCGTCGCCGTCGCCCCCGAGCGCGAGCACGGTCAGGTCGGTGTTGGCAAGACGACCGCCGGTCGCGACCGTGAGCACGCGGCCGTGCAAGGTGTGGAAGCCGTAGCCGTTGATGTAGTGCGGCGTCTTGCCGCTGCACCCGATGCCGCTGAAGACCGCGAGCTTGTCCGGATCGATCTGCAGCTGCTGCAGCGCCATCTGGATCGAGGTGAGGATCCCAAAATCACCGCACCCTGGGCACCAGTCATTGTGGAGATCGCTCTTGTAATCCTTGAGCGTCAGCTTCACTGGCGCGCTAACCGACATGGGTCACCACCGGCTCGGCCTTCGCGCCGTCGTAGACGCGGGAGAGCGCGTTCACCATCTCGTCCTCACTGAACGGACGGCCGTCGAATTTGTTGATGCGCTGGTCGATCATCACGCCGGTCTGCTCCTGCACCAGCTGCGCGAGCTGGCCGGTGTAGTTCTCCTCGACGGAGACGATCCGCTTCGCGCGCCGCAAGATCACCGCGACCCCATCGGCGGGGAAGGGCTTCATCAGCCGGCACTGCAGGTAGTTCACCTTCTTGCCCTGTGCCTCGAGCGTTTTGAGCGCGTCGAGGATCGTGCCCTTCGTCGAGCCCCATGCGACCACCGTGAGCTCGGCGTCTATCGGCCCGTGGAGGAAGTACTGCTGCTCCTGCGGGACGGTCTTCGCGAGCAGCTTCAGCTTGCCCATGCGCTTTTCCATCATCGCGACGCGCATGTCCACGCCCTCGGTGATGTGGCCGTCGGGATCGTGCTCGTCGCTCGTCGCCCAGAACCGACCGCCCACGACACCCGGACGCGACCGCGGCGAGATGCCCTCTGGCGTGAGCGCGTAGCGCAGGTACTCCTTCACCTTGGCGAGATCGAGATCGCCGTGGCCGTTCCCGTTGCGACTCGGGGTCTGACTCCCTTGGTCACCCTTGCCTTTGGCGTCGACCGGCGTCCACTCACTTCCTG
>VBDQ01000039.1 GCA_005889075.1 Chloroflexota bacterium | reverse complement strand
GGGGTCCGCCGTCGCGTAGAGAGGGTTTCGGTCGCGCCGGCCGAAGGCGCCACCTCGGTCGCGCCGGCGCTCGATCGTTCCGCGTTCTACTCGCTCGCGCCCGGAGGCCTTCGCGACTATTGGACCCTCCTACATCCGCCTTACACCGCATGGCATCTCTCATACGTGTTGCTGGGTGCGTCGCTATCTCCCGCGCCCGATGCTCGGATCGTGGGAGGCGCACTCCTCGCGTTCTTCCTTGGGGTTGGCGTGTCAGCGCACGCGTTCGATGAGCTTCAGGGCCGGCCGCTCGGTACACGGATACCGAATGCGACGCTCATCGCTCTCGGATCGCTTGGACTCATAGGCGCGGTCGCGCTCGGCATCCTCGCCGCGACGCAGCTCGGTGCGGGATTCCTCGTCTTCGTTGTCGTCGGTGCGGCCCTTGTCCTTCTCTATGGAGTCGAAACGCCGCTGGTGCACAGCGATGTCGGGTTTGCACTCGGATGGGGTGGATTCCCGGTACTCACGGCCGCATTCGCGACAGGTGCGCCCCCGATCCCGGCAGCGCTCGCGGCCATCGCAGCGTCGCTCATCAGCCTGGCACAGCGACGGCTCTCGACACCCGTGCGCCGAATCCGCCGGACGTCGACGGAGGTCCGCGGCGAGATCACGTATCGCGATGGGACGACGGAGATGATTCATCGCGGATCGATCATCGCCGCTCCAGAAGCGGCGCTCCGCTTGCTGTGGCTTGCGATGGTCACGCTCTCGGCCGGGATGCTCCTCACGCGCTGGTGGGGAGGCTAAAGTCCACGCGATGATCCCGCTCGAGACGCTTCGGGCAGCACCCAAGGTGTTGCTCCACGATCACCTCGACGGCGGTCTCCGTCCGAGGACCGTCGTCGAGCTCGCACGCGACCTGCGCTACGAGGGGCTACCGACGATGGACCCGGACGAGCTCGGCCGCTGGTTCCACGCGAGCGCGGCGTCTGGGTCACTGGCGCTCTACCTTCGCGGCTTCGCGCACACGATCGCGGTCATGCAGACGGAAGAGTCGATTGAGCGCGTCGCGTACGAGTGCGGCGAGGACCTCGCCCGTGACGGGATCGTCTACGCGGAGGTTCGCTACGCGCCGGTGTTCCACCTCCTCCGCGGCCTCAACCTCGAGCAGGTCGTCGCAGCGGTCGAGCGGGGATTCGCGCGCGCTGAGCGCGCCCAGGGGATCTCGCTGCGTCAGATCGTCTGCGCGATGCGCGATCGCACCGATTCGCTGGAGATGGCGGAGCTCGCTGTTGCGCACCGCGACCGCGGCGTCGTCGGCTTCGACATCGCAGGTGAGGAGGAGGGCCATCCTCCGAAGGCCCATCTCGAGGCGTTCTACCTCTGCCGTCGCGAGAACTTCTCGATCACGATCCATGCGGGCGAGGCGTTCGGGCCTCCCTCGATATGGCAGGCGCTGCAGTACTGCGGCGCTCATCGCATCGGTCACGGCGTCCGGCTCGTCGAGGACATGGCGATCGCCGATGTCGGCGGCGCGCGGGGAACAAAGGTCGTGAAGCTCGGACCCCTCGCAGCCTACGTCCGCGACAAGCGCATCCCGCTGGAGCTCTGCCCATCGTCGAACGTCGACACGGGCGCTGTCCCGACGCTCGCGGAGCATCCGATCCGGCATTTCCTCAGCGAGCGTTTTCGCGTGACGGTCAACACGGACAACCGACTCATGTCCCATGTGACGCTCTCGGAAGAGTTCCAACGGCTCTCGCGTGCGTTCCCTCTTACGCTCGCCGACGTCGAGCGGCTGTCGATAAACGCGATGAAGAGCGCGTTCATCGGATACGACGAGCGCGTCGCGATCATCTATGCCCGTATCAAGCCAGGTTACGCACGTCTCCGCGGTGAACCCGCCCTCGCCGGCTACCCGCTGCCCCCGACCGCTTAACCCATCCGCGGCCTGTTACCCAGCGTTGACGGACCGGGCATTGGACATCAAGCTCCAGACGCGGGCGGAGCTCGCCCTCGCGCACCACGAGCGCTCAGACGGGCGAGCTGTCCGCGTAGGCTCGCCGGGGCACAGATCCCGATCCCAGCACATCGAAGACCGCGCCCCGACAGAACGTATCGACCCGGCATCGAAGCCGACCAGCGCGATGATCGTGTCTCGCCGCGCGCTACCGTAATCCGCTGTGGCGGAGCGTCTGGAGCGCACGTTCAACTGGGCTCGGGTCGGCGGTGCGGCACTGATCTTCTTCCTGGGCCCGCTCTTCCCGAACATCGGCATCAGCTTCGTGCTCGGCCTCGGCGCGTTCGTCCTGGTTTACGCCGCGATCGTCGCCTGGTTTCTGCATTCGGGTCGGCTTCGCACGTCGTTCGGCCAGATCACGCGCGCGATGTTCGTCATCGACATCGCGATCGTCGCGTTCGGCATGCTTGTCTTCGCCGCGGACCCCAGCTGGACCACATTCGTGGTCTCCAACCTCATGGTGATCGCCGGCGGTTTCCGGTTCGGCACCGCGGGCGCTTTCGCCGCAGCGGGTGCGCTCTCACTCGCCTACCTCGGAATCGCCGCATACCGAGCAGACACGTACGGATTCGTCATTGACCCGCCGCGCCTCGCATTCCACGTGAGCGTCATGGTGCTCGCGAAGAGCGAGTTCCTCGCGGCAATGTCGCACGACTTCCGAAGCCCGCTGACCGTTGTGCGCGGCGCCGTCGAGCTCCTTCTCGGCGAACGGCCCGGGACGCTGACAACGGCGCAGCGCGAGCTCGCCGAAAGCGCCGAGCGAAACGTGCGCCGCCTCGAGGAGTTCACGTCGCAGCTCCTCGAGATCGCGCGCCTCGAGGAAGGGCAGATCGCGCTCGAGAAGGAGGAGATCGACGCCGTCGCACTCGTGCGCGACGTTGTCGCCGACCATGCAGTCCTCGCGAAGCAGAAGCGGCAGTGGATCTCGCTCGACGTCGATCAGGACCCGCCGCTGGTCGTCGCCGACCGGAGCCGAATGTCGCAGGCGCTCGCGAACCTGCTGGTGAACGCGATCCGCTACGCACCGCAAGGAACGCCGATCGTCGTCGCGGCGCATCGGAACGGCGACGCGCTGCGCATCGAAGTGCGCGACCATGGCCCCGGTATACCGAGGGAAGACCGCCAGCGGATCTTCGAGAAGTTCTTTCGTGGCCAGAGCGCGAACGGCACCCCTGGCTCAGGGCTTGGTCTCGCTATCGCGCGGTCGCTCGTCACGCTCCACGGCGGAACGCTCGTCTACGAAGAGAACCCAGGCGGCGGCGCGGCCTTCGTGACCTCGCTGCCGCTCGCCACGCCGTGAAGGTCCTGATCGTCGACGACGAGCCCGATGTGCGGGCACTTGTCCGCAGCGCGCTCGCTTTCGCGAATCTCGACCTGCGGCCGCTCGAGGCCGCCGACGGGGATGAGGCGCTCTCGATCATCTATTCCGACCGACCCGACCTCGTCGTCCTCGATCTCGCGCTTCCGCGCCGCGACGGTTTCGCGGTTCTCGAACAGGTTCGGCAGAAGACCGACCTTCCGATCATCGTCCTCACCGCGCGCGGTCTTGAAGACGACAAGATCAAAGGATTGCGGCTCGGCGCGGATGACTACCTCACCAAGCCGTTCTCACCGCGCGAGCTCGTCGCCCGCATCGAGAGCGTGCTCCGGCGGTCTGCGCCCCGGCCACCGCGCGGCGGCACGGTCGAGACCCACGATCTCCACATCGACCTTGCCGCGCGCCGCGTGAAGAGGGCCGGCAAGGACATCCACTTCACGCCGACCGAGTTCAATCTCCTCGCGGAGCTCGCCACGCATCCGGGGGAGGCGCTCTCGCACGACGCACTTCTCACTCGAGTCTGGGGCAACGAGTACCGCTACGAGACCCAGTACCTCAAGGTGTACGTCGGGCGCTTGCGCGACAAGATCGAGACGGACGCCGCTGATCCGAAGCTCATCCAGACCGTGCGCGGCGTTGGCTACCGCTTCGCTCGACCCGACGAATAGCGGTTACAGACTCACTTAGCCCAGACGAGGTCGCCGAAGAAGAAGTCCTGACCTTGCGCGAGCGTCCGGACGCTGCCATTCGCGAGCGTGAGCGCGAAGAACGCGCCGGTGCCGACGTATGCGATCTCGCCGCCACTGGGAGACCACGCGGGCACGACATCGTCGCCGGTCGTCCCCACGGTACGGGCGGCCGTGCCGTCGCACGGCGCGAGGACGAGCTCCGAGGGGATGTTCAGATGCAGCTGGGGGGGCCGCCGCCCCCCGGAGGTATTCGCCGCCGCCGGGGGCCGGGGGGCGAAGCCCCCCGATATGGTGTGACCGGCTCCTGAGAAGACGATCTGGCAGCCCGACGGCGCAAAACGCGGCGCTTGCAGGTACCACCAGGCGTCCTTTGTCTTGAAGAACCTCCGCGCGTCGGTACCGTCGGCGTTCACCCGCCAGAGACCGTCGGGCTGACCCTGGGTGAGGTGGACGTATACGAGCCAGGTACCGTCAGGGGCGAGCGCGGGATCGGCACCGTCCTTTACCACCTCCTTGCGCTCCCCCGTCCGAAGATCCAAACGGAAGATCCCATCCTCGTTGCCGATAAACGAACCGGCTTGGATGAGCGCCGCGCGCCGGTGGAAATAGAGGATGTTCCCGGTCGCGTCGAAGCGCGGGCTCGCGTAGAAGACGTTGTCATGCTCGTGCTCGACGAGTGCCCGGAAATTGCTGCCGTCCAAGTTCACGGTGTAGAGGTCGGACCCAAAACCCGTCTTCTTATTCGGCTGCTGCGTCAACGCGAACACGATCGACTTGCCCGACGGGTGCAGCGCTGGCGTCGCGGGGGCGCTCTGCGCCGGCAGGTCGATGATCCGGCCGAGGGTGTGGCCCTGGGAGTCGAGTGCCAGCAGGCCCGCTGGATTCGCAAGCACGAAGTTCGCCTGGAGGCCGACGCCCGTCGCTGCGGGCGGTGGCACCGGCGGCGCGTCGGTGCAGGCGACGAGCGCGGCCGTCGCGATGACAAAAGCCCGGGGGATGGGGGGCAGAGACGCCCAGCCGCTCACACGATCACCTCTCCCGCGGTACGCACCTGCGTGCGGAGCCGTTCCTTGATCGACTGCGACTTGCGCGCGTAGTGCTGCACCGCGCTCACGAACGCTGCGTGCGACCAGGTCAGCGGCGATACCGAGAGCGGCTCGCCGGTATACGGATGCACCTGCTCGGAGAGGACGCCGGAGCGGAGCGCACGGGTCGCGCACCAGTCGAGGAGCGCACGCGGGCGCGCGAGGTCCTCCGGTTTGTCGCTGATCGCGATCGCGTGCTCCGCGAGCCAGAGCGTCGCGACGAACCACGGATTTCCGGGGACGTTCGCGATGTCGGGCGAGATCTGGAAGTAATAGTCATTCTCGTAGCGCGCGACGCCGCCCACGGGCGTTTTCACCGAGAGTCGCTGTTCGATCGCGCTCATCGTCGAGACAACGCGGGGATCGTTCGCGGGGAGGAGGCCGAAGAGGAAGATGCCTGCGAGGGAGATGTCGATCGTCGCGTCCTTCACGATTGTGCCGTCCGGAAGGATGTTGACCGTGCGCAGAAAGCGGCCACGGTCGGCGTCCCACAGATGGATGAGCGCCGCGTCGCGGATCTCCGTGGCCGCGACGGCGTAGCGCTTCGCGAGCTCGTGCTGGCCAAACGCGACTGCGAAGTTCCGCGCGGCGGTGAGCCCCGCCCAGACCGCCGCGGTGGTGAAGGCATGGATCCCGCGGCGCTCCTCCCAGAGGTCGAACGACGGCGCAGGCAGCTTGGTGTGTGGCTCGCGATAGGTCGCCATGAAATCCGCGCCCGTCCGGACGAGCTTGCGGTACAGCGGACGGATGAACTCGATATCGCGGTCGCGGTCGTAGTGCTGCCACAGCGCCCAGATCGGCAGGCCGGTCTCATCCTCTTGGATCGGAAGCTCGAGCCGTCCGTCCGGCGTCGACCACGCGTGCCATGAGGACCCAAGCGAGCCGTCCGGGTTGTATTTGTGGAGGAGGTAGCCCTCGCGCGTGATGAGCGTTCCGCAGAGCTCGAAGAAGCGCCGCGTCACCTCCCCGTAGCCCGCAAGGTCGAGCGCGTCGGCGACCAACGCGCCATCCCGCGGCCAGAGATACGAGTAGGTATCGCGGTTGAAGCGCAGGACGTCTGAGTCGTTCGCGGCGATGATCGCGCCGCGATTGTCAACTTGGGTGCGGATGACCAGCGTCGAGCGCTTGTAGAGGTCGCAGATCTCGTCGGGGAGGTGGTCGGTGATCGACGCGTCCTTGTTCGCCCAGAGGCGCCAGTAGTCCTTGGTGCGGGCGAGGAATGAGGCGGGGGTGCGCTCGCGGACGAGCTTGTCGAGCTCGCGCACCTCGTCGTAGGCCTGGCCGGCGCCGATCCAGAAGACGGCGGTCGCGCTGCCCCCGGCGGGCACCGTGAGCGTGACCATACCGACGCTATCGATCGAGCCTTGCGCGACCGGATTCCTCGAGAGCTCGCCGTCCTCGGCGTCTCGCCAAGTCCCCTCCTTGCCCGGTGCGTCCTTCTGTCCGATGGCGAAGGAGGTCAGCCCGTAGGCGCTCCCGCCGCTCGAGCCCGAGATGAGGAAGTAGCGACGTGACTTGTAGTGGACGATGGCCTGCGACCGGGGGTCGTAGTAGGCGGAGTCGCCGGTGTCGTTTCCGAAGAGGTGAGCGTCGAAGTGCTGGAAGAGGCGCACCTGCCGTTCGCGGCCGAGCGTGTCCTCGACGGTGACCTCCTTGAAATAGAGGTTGCGATCGAAGTCCACGGCGTCGCGCACATGAAGGAGCACGCCGAGCTTGGGGTGCCCGAGCGTCGTATCGCCGACGAGCGTCTCGTGCTCGTAGGCGATCGATCGGTCCCACCCGTCGTCGCCTGTCCAGGCGAACGCGCCATCCGCCCAGATCCCAAAGCGCGACGGATCGCCCACGGTGTGGTTCTCCATCCCCACGTACGGATAAAAGATGTCTCGCAGCTGATAGCGCGAGTCGAAGGTGACGAGGAGATCCCCGTTGCCGAGCGGAAGGTCGCGCGGCACTGTTAGTTAGTAGCGGGCCGGCGCGTGGCGGCCAGGTAACGCTGGGCGTTCGCGATGACGCTCGCCTCGTCGCCGCGCTCGAGAAGATCGGTGCGGATGAGTGGCGCGCCGATGCCGAATCCGACTACCCCCGCATTGAAGTAGTCGGGGATCTCATCGAGCTCGATGTTCCCCGTCGCCACCAGCGGAAGATGAATGAGCGCGCGTCGGACGTTCTGGATGAAGTCGGGCCCGCCGAGGGCGGACACGGGAAAGACCTTGATGAAGTCGGCGCCGAGCTCCGCCGCCTTGACCATTTCGCTCGGCGTCATGGTTCCGGGCATGCTCATCGCATCGCGCGCGCGGGCGGCCTCGATCATCTCCGGCACGAGCGCCGCGGACACGAGGAAGCGCGCGCCGGCGAGGAGCGACGCCTGCGCCTGCGCGCCGGACAGCACCGTGCCGGCCCCGACGATCGATCCCTTTGCCGTGAAGCTCTCGTCAGTCGCGAGCTCTTCGATCACCGCGAATGCATCGGGCACCGTGAGCGTGATCTCGATGAGCCGCACGCCGGCCTCGCTCATGGCCTGTGCGGCCTCACGCGCGAGGTCGGCGGTCGGCGTGCGGATCACGGCGACGAGCCGATCCTCGCTGAAGATGCGCACGAGATCCCGCCGCGACGCGAGCGGGCGCTGCGTGATCGCCATCTAAGTGATGGTACGGGCTGCCGCATCGATCCAGAGCACGCGCTGGATCTCGTTGGTACGAATCCGATGTGGCCGCTCAGCGTGGCCAGCGACGGTGTAGCCCCAGCCCGCGACGATCTCTTCGAGGCCAGGACCGGTCTGGTCGGCGTTGCCGTACACGCCGACGATCAGGCGGCCCGTCACCGCCACGACGTCGCGCATCATTCGGTCGACCAGATCACGTCGCCTTCTCGGCGGAACGTATTCGAGCCCGGTCCGCACGAAGTCGAAGCGCCTCGGCGGACTCCAGGTGAGCGCGTTCCCGATGAAGATGCGATCCGCCCAACGTGGGAGCCGTCGCCGTGCGAGGTCCGCGAGCTCCGGCACGACGTCGAGCCCGTAGGGCTCGATCCGGATGCCTTTCGCCGCGCACCACGCAGTGAGCGTTTCCATGAGCAGTCCGTTCGCGCAGCCGACGTCTATGAACGTCCCGTCGTGATCGATCGCCTCGGCAATGATCCCGCGCGCATGCCACCACGCGAGGGGCCCGCCCGAGAATCCGGATTGTCCCTGCGGCGTCTCCGCTGCGAGATACGCAGGCCGGAAGATGTCTGCGCCACGCGAATACCATCCGCTCTCGTCGATATCGCCCCTCTCGAGGGCCGCATCGATCGCCTCGATGAGATCCCCTGCGCGGTCCCTAAAGCGGTACGCGAGGATCGGGTCCCTCACCGTTCGATGAGGAAAACCCGTGCCGGCGCTCCGTCGCCGTCTTTCAGCTTGATCGGCGCGCACACAAGGTCGTACTCGCCAGCGGCAACGGCCCGCAGGTCGAGCCCTTCGATGATCACGACGTTCGCGCCAAGGAGCGTGTGGTGAACGGGATAACCCGCCTTCTCAGGGCCCTGCGGCTCGATGGAGAGGTAGTCGACGCCGACGAGCCGAACGCCGTGCGCGATGCACCAGGCCGCCGCGCTCGCATCGATTGAGCTGAAGTCGCGCGTGAACGGGGCGGTCGGGTCAGCCCAGCGCGCGCTGTTGCGCGTCTTGAAGAGAAGGCGCTCGGTTCCGCTCGGCACGTGGGCATCGTCGAGCCACTTTCCCGAGACGTGGCCCCCTCCTTTGAATTCGAGCACACGGCACGGGCCGACAAGCGATGCGATGGGCAGGCGGTCGACCGTGTTGCCGCCTTCGATGAAGTGGATCGGCGGGTCGACGTGCGTGCCGGTGTGATCGCCGAAGGTCACCAGCGACACGTTCGCCGAGTCGCCTTTCGCGATGCGGCGGAGCGGATCGATCCGCGGTCCCGGCTCGCCTGGCCAGGTGACCATGTCCGGACTCAGCACGAGCGAAACATCGAATACCTTTTTCACTCCGCGCCGACCTCCACGACCTGCTTGATCTGCTTCGAATCGTGCGCGAGGGTCTCCGCTGCGCGCTCGAGCGGTACACGGCGCGTGATGAGCGATTCCATGAACCCGGGCCACCGTTGTTCGGCCGCCGCGATGTCGTTGATCCCCTGCTCGAAGTCCACTCGGTTCGCGTTGACCGTGCCGACGACGAGGACGTTCCCGAGCACCAACCGCTGGTTGACGTCATCGGCCGGAACCGTGAGCGAACGATGGCCGCCAGTGACGCTGGCGAGGATGAGTGCGCCGTTTCGCCCAAGGATGTTCATCGCGGCGAACGCGACCTCCGCGCTGCCGGTCGCCTCGAACGCGAGGTCCACGCCGTTGCCCGCGATCTCCGAAAGCGGAGTCGTGCTTGTCGCCGCGTATGTGGCGCCGATCCGTGTGACCAGATCGCGACGCTCGGGCTTGTCCCGACGGTCGACGACCGTGACGTCGAGGCCGCGCAAACGGAACACGAGTGCAGCCAGGATCCCGACGGTGCCTGCGCCGAGGACCACGGCGCGTCGCGGCTCCCAGACGGTCATCCGCCGCTGCGCCGCCGCCAGATGGCGCCAACCTTTCTCGCTGATCGTGAGCGGTTCGAGCAGCACGGCCGGTCCCGCGAGCTCGGGCTTGATGACGAAGAGGTACTCCGGCCGCTCGGCGTAGCGCTCGGCACAGTAGCCATGGAGGCCGACGATCCCGCGCTCCTTATATGTACCCCAGAGGCACATATCGGCCTCGCCCCGGGTGCAGTTCGGACAACCGTCGGGCCGCCGCACGCTCGCAACCACGAGCGTGCCCGGCACCAGGGAGCCCGCTCCGCGCTCGACGCGACCGAGCGCTTCGTGCCCGATCACGAGGAGCTCGGAACCCTGAGGCGCCGTGCCGTATTCCCCGCGCGCGATGTCACTGTCCGTGCCGTCGATGCCGACGCGGATCACATCGACGAGGACCTCGCCGTCACCTGCCTCCGGATCGGCGACGTCGCGCACCGCGCCGCTCCCTTCCTTGCTTGGAATCACGGTGAGCGCGCGCACTTCGGCAGAATACGTCGTGGTGCCGATCGAGCCATCGGAAGTTGAGCGCGTCTTCCGCGAGGCGGGCGCCTTGCGTGACGGACATTTCATCCTGTCGTCTGGAAAACATTCGCCGCGCTATCTCGAAAAGTTCCAGGTCCTCCAGCATCCGCGCAACACCGAGCGACTAGCGGCCGCGATCGCCGAGTGGGCGCGCACGAGCGAGGTCGAGACCGTCGCCGGTCCGACCACCGGCGGCATCATCCTCGCGCACGAGGTCGCGCGTCAGCTCGGAGCGCGCGCGATCTACGCGGAGCGCCGAGAAGCCCGCAGCGGCCGCGAATTTCGTCGTGGATTCACCCTGCGGCGCGGCGAACGCGTGCTGGTGGTCGATGACATCCTGACGACCGGCGGATCGGTGCTGGAAACGATCGATGCGGTCCGTGAGGGTGGCGGAGCCGTCATCGGGGTCGCGGTGCTCGTCGACCGATCGGACGGGTTTGCGCCGGGGATACCGATGCTGGCCTTGTGGCGCCTGGAGGTCCCGACGTACCCGCCTTCCGAGTGCCCGTTGTGCGCGTCCGGCATCCGCGCGACGCATCCCGGCACCAGTCCTGCTCCGGCGGCGGCAGCGAGGTGAGAGACCTGTGGATGCTCGTCCGCACCGCGATCTGGCTCGCCTTCTTCGGCGCGCTGTATCAGGAGCTGCGCAAGCCTGACGCGGAGCGGACGTGGCACGGGAAGGTCGCCGGAGTGGTCCCGTACGACTTCCGCTTGCCGACACTCGAACGGCTCCGGGCGGCTTATTGGGATCCGTCGAGCGACGTGATCTTCACCGACCACGTGTTCGGGGTTGGCTGGGCCGTGAACGTTCCGGTGGCCGCACGAAAGCTGGCGGCGATGGTGGATCAATACGGGAACGCGAGCCGCGCGCTCCGTTCGCGAGCTTCCTCGCGCGAAGACGGATGAACGCAGGAAGCTGACGCTCGAGGTCGTCGTCCGACCCAGCCGGGCCCGCGTCGTAACCGGGCGACCACTCCCACAGTCCATCCACGGCAAGGCCCGACGCCACGCAGGCGTTCACGAGATCGCTGATCCGATGTCCGTACTCGAGCGTCGGAGCATGGACCCGCACCTGTCCGAACTCCCAGGTCGGATCCATTGATGCGATCGCGCGATCTTCAAAGTAGGTCGTCTTTAGGCGCCAGCCGGTCCCCGTCCAGCTTTCGTACATGCGGAGGGTGATCGGATGCATCGTCGAGAACCCATAGACGCCGTCGCCTGAGAGCACCCTGGCGACCTCGGCGATGACGCGCTGGGGATCCGGAACGAAGACCATCGAATGCTTGTGAAAAACGAGATCGAACTCCCCGTTGCCAAGCGCGCTGAGATCGCGCATGTCGCCGCGTACGAACGTGAGCGGCGTTCCTCGTTGCCGTGCGAGCCGTCGCACGGTGTCGAGCTGACGCGCACTGATGTCGAAGAGCGTGGTGTCCGCGCCGAGCTCGGCGAAGAGAATGGCGTCCCAGCCGCCGCCGCCCGCGAGCGATAGAACGCGCATTCCCGCGAAATCGATCCCCGCGATCATGCCGTCGGTGAGGTCATCCAGGAACCGGCGCTTGCCGGCATCGCTCTTCGGCGGAACACCCTGTGGCCGCGTGTACGGAATGTCGGCGCGCGCGAGACGTTCCCACATCCGCGCGTTGTGCGTTCCGATCCCGTCGACCGCGACGCCGCGTCTCATGGCGGCTAGTTTGAGGTCGTGAGTCGCGCCGCGTTCGCGCGCCCGACCGTCCTGCTGCTCCGTTTCGCGTCGGAGTAGTCATATGCTCCCGACGCCGTGAAGGTCGCTGTCACGCGGCCGGTCGCCGAAGAGGCGCTTTCCCTCCTGCGCTCGCGTGGCGAGATAGTCGTCGGGCCGGACGAGCCGCCTATCCCGACGGCAAGCGAGGTATCGCGCATGATCTCCGACGCCGACATCCTGTAC
Organism: Chloroflexota bacterium; assembly: GCA_005889075.1. Classification (GTDB taxonomy): domain Bacteria; phylum Chloroflexota; class Limnocylindria; order P2-11E; family P2-11E; genus 3-1-20CM-2-70-9. The sequence continues at coordinate 13,776 of VBDQ01000039.1, read as the reverse complement.
ACGCTGCCGGCGAATCCGGTCACCGGTGACGCGATCCGCGGCGCGAAACGACTTCGCATGATCGCGACGATGGGCACGGGCTACGACAACATCGACGTCGGGGCGGCACGAGAGCGCTCCATCCCGGTGACGTATGCCCCCGGGATCCTCGACGAGACGACCGCCGATGGCGCCTTCGCGCTCTTGCTCGCGACCGCCCGGCGTCTTGGCGAGGCGGAGCGCTTCCTGCGGGCGGGGAAGTATCGGGGCTGGACGCCCTTCATGTTCACCGGCCAGGACGTCCACCATGCGACCCTCGGCGTCGTCGGCATGGGTCGGATAGGGCGCGCGCTCGCGCGGCGCTCAAAAGGGTTCTCGATGACGATCCTCTACCACGACGCGCGCCGAAACGAAGACGCCGAACGCGAGCTCGCAGCGACCTTCGTACCCAGCCTCGACGATCTTCTCGCGCGGAGCGACTTCGTGTCGCTTCACGTCCCGCTCGTCCCCGAGACGCGTCACCTGATCGACGCAGGTCGGCTCCGGCGCATGAAGCGCACGGCGATCCTGATCAACACCTCGCGTGGTCCGGTCGTCGACGAGATGGCGCTCGCCCAGGCGCTCGCCGAAGGGGTCATCGCCGGCGCGGGGCTCGACGTCTACGAGCACGAACCAACCGTCGAGCCAACGCTCCTCGAACGCGAGAACGCCGTGCTGCTGCCGCACATCGCCTCGGCATCCGAGCGAACCCGTACCCGTATGGCGGTTCGAGCGGCGGAGAATATCCTCGCGTTTCTCGACGGGAAGCCTCTTCTGGATCCCGTTCCGTGACGCCGTGGGAGGTTACATGCCGGCGCGCGTGAACCCGGACGTCCCAGGTGAGCCCCGTCTGCTCCGACGGGTGGGAAAGCGGATCCGCGACTTGCGCGAAAAGCGTGGTCTGACCATGGCACAGCTTGGCGCGAGCGCCCGTGGTGTCGTGTATTTCCAGCGGCAGTACGTGTGGAAGATGGAAACCGGGCGCGTGGCGCCGTCGCTCTCGGCGCTCGCGCATTTCGCCAAGCGGCTGGACGTCCCGCTCTCTGAGCTCCTTCGCGGCATCTAATCGCTCGTTTCGTCGCTTGCCACTTGCGCATGGATTGTGCTGGGCTTACACCTCGCGTTTACCGTGAAGAGACGAGTTCTTGTGATCGAAGATGACCCCGACGGTCGTCGTCTGATCGTCGAAGCGCTCACCGAGCGCGGCATCGACGTCATCGCGGCGGTCGATGGGCTTCACGCGCTGCGCACCGCGCTCGCGGTGTCGCCGTCTGTCGTGGTGCTGGATCTCGCTCTGCCGGAGATGGACGGGGCGACGTTCGTTCAGCAGTGGCGCGAGCGGTACCCGGAGGCGCGCGGCGTTCCGGTCGTCGTGGTGAGCGGGAAGAGCGACGCCAGTGAGATCGGGACCCGCATCGGAGCGCGGCGCGTCTTCAAGAAGCCCTTCGTCGTTGACGAGCTGGTCAATGAGGTTTCGCGCGTCCTGAACTGAGCTCGTCCGGGCCTGACATCAAGTCGCGTGCGAAGATGAGCACGGCCCCTCGAACGCTTCCGTCGGATCGCAGCAGCGGCGTCGCCCGTGCCCGGAGCAGAAGCTCGGCGCCATCCTCAGCACGACGAAACCGGACAAGCCGATCGACGTGCTCGCCGCGCAGGGCACGCGTGCTCGGGAAATCCTCGATCTCTAGAGGCTCGTCGGTTTCGGCGTCGCGGAGCGCGCCGGTCAGACGCCTGACCTCCGGCGTCGTGCCAAGCATCTCCACGCCGATGAGCCTTCGGCCCGATTCATTGATCTTTATGAGGCGTCCCTCGGCGTTGAAGACAAGGACGCTGCTCGGGATCTGGTCGAGCACCGCGAGGTGCTCGGCGGTGAGCTCCTGCAGCTGCTCGCGCGCTCGCACCTGATCGGTGACGTCGAGCGAGAACACCATGACTCCGTCGACCTCACCATCGTCGCCGCGAAGCGGCTGAAAGGCGAAGCTTCCCCAGCCGAGCTCCACCCGACCGTCGCGCAGAAAGCCCGCCGGGATCTCGTGCTTGATCTGGGAAAGGCCGCTCGCGTACACGTCGTCGTAGATCGCAAGCATCTCGCTCGAGATCTCGGGAAACACTTCGCGCAGCGGTCGGCCGATGAAATCTCGATCGGCGCACCCGCGCCGGAACGCTTCGTTGGCGATCTCGATGGTGTGCGCGGGGCCACGCATCATCGCGATCATCACCGGCGCCTGACTGAAGAGGTAGCGGAGCCACGCGGGCTCCACCGCGTGCGTTCCGGTGATCCGCTGCGCAGTGCCAGCTTCGGCCAGAGCGGCACGGTTCGGCACGTTCAAGCGTTGGAGCAATCCAGACACCTGCTCCTTCACGGCCTGCTCGCTCACGCCAAGCTCCCGCGCGATCTGCTTGTTCTCGAGTCCGCGAATCACGCGGTCGAGTACCTGGGTCTGCCTCGGTGTCAGGCGTGTCTCGCTGTGTTGCGGCGTTCTGAGCGCTCGGCGGCTCATGTGGCGAAAAACCGAGCGAATTCGCGCCGACCTAGCGAGCGAGCAGGTGGCATCTATACGTAAGTATATCTGTCCAGCATTTATTTAACCCCGTAGAAGCGATCCCTGTCCCAAGAGCGGAACGCGGTGGGTGGTCCGATGGGGCGCCGTACCGGGACGATCCTCCTCGTCGAGGACAACCCCGACGACGAGGCCCTGACGCTTCGCGCGTTCCGCCAGAACAACCTCAGCAACGAGATCGTCGTCAAGCGGGACGGTGCCGAGGCGCTCGAATACCTGTTCGGTCCGACTCCAGCGGAGCCGCAGCTGGTCCTTCTCGATCTCAAGCTCCCGAAGGTCGACGGGCTCGAGGTGCTTCGGCGGATCCGCGACGACCCACGCACGAGCCTCCTGCCGGTCGTGATCCTCACCTCGTCGAAAGCCGAGTCGGACCTGGTTCGCGGATACGAGCTGCGCGCGAACAGCTACATCCGGAAGCCGGTCGACTTCACCCAGTTCATCGCTGCGGCGCGCGAGATCGGGATGTACTGGCTCGTTCTCAACGAGACCCCTCCGCCCCCGAGCGCGAGATGAGCGTCCGGACGCCCCTCCGGGCGCTCCTCGTCGAGGACTCTGCGGACGACGCCGAGCTCCTCGCTCGTGAGCTTCAAACCGCTGGGTACGAGCTCAGCTACGAGCGCGTCGACGACCGTGCGAGTCTCGAGGTCGCGCTCGCACGGGATACGTGGGACGTCGTGTTCTCCGACCACACCATGCCGGGATTCGGTTCGCAAATCGCCCTCCGGATGGTCCGGAGCCGCGACCCGGATGTGCCGTTCATCATCGTCTCGGGCACGATGGGCGAGGACGTCGCCGTCGAGGCGATGCACGCCGGCGCCAACGATTACTTCATCAAAGGAAAGACTCGGCGCCTCGCTGCGGTGCTCGACCGCGAGCTCAAGCAGGCCGCTGGGCGCAGCGCGCGGCGCGAGCTCGAGCGCGCCTTCGCGGCACTGCGGGACGTTGCGAGTGCGGTCGGTCGCCTCCCCGAGCCGGGTGCGGTCGCGGCGCTCGCCACGAAGCACGCCCGCGCGCTGCTCCGCGCCGACGTGGCCGTTCTCTTCGCCTGGGATGCCGACGCGGCGGTGCTGCGGATGCTCGCGAGCGACGGGCCGCCCCAGGTCGTGCGGACGGCGACGGTCCGTCCGGGCGAGGGCGCCGCGGGGCTCGCGTTCGATCGTCGGGAGTCGGTGTTCGTCGAGGACTATCGGTCGTGGCGGCTCGCGCTTCCCCATCAGGGGGACACAATCAAGAGCGCGCTCGCGGTGCCGCTTCTCATCGGCGATCGCGCGATCGGTGCGCTGACCGTCGCTGGGCTGGAGCCACGCCGCTTCACCCAGGATCAGATCGAGCTCCTGTCGTTGCTCGCCTCCGAGGTCGGCCCGACCCTCGAGGCTGGGCGGCTCTTCAATGAGGCGGAGCATCAGCAGAGGGAAGCGCAGGCGCTGGCCGAAGCGGCCGCGATCGTCGCGGCGGGCTCGGTGGCGCGCGATCCGATCCAGAGCATTCTCGCGGCGCTACGGGGGGTGGTCGCGACGGACACGGCGGCGCTCGTCGTGCCCGAGTCGGCGCAGACCATGCGCGTCCTCGACGCTGTCGGCTATCCCGATGAGATCAAAGGACGGACCTTCCCGATCTCTATTGGTGTGATCAGCCGCGCGCTTCAGACCGGCGCCGTCCAGCTTGGCGGCCCGACCGATCCCGCGAGCGCGATGCAGGTGCGCACCGGCGTGCGCCTTTCGCTTGCCGTGCCGATCGAGCGGAATGGGCGGGTGATCGCGGCGCTCGGCCTGGGCGGCGCCGGTGAGGAGCATTACGGCGTGAAGGAGGTGCGGCTGCTTCAGCGCTTCGCGGGGCTGATCGCCATGGCCCTCGAGAACGAGCGCCTCACGGCCGAGGCCTCGGCGCGCGCGGCCGAGCTCGAGCGCTTGGCGCATTTCGATGTCGCGACGCAGCTTCCCAACCGGTTGCTCTTCCGTGAGCGACTCCATGATGCGATTGGCGCGGCCGAGCCTGACGTGCGGCCGTTTGCGGTGATGCTCCTGGACATCGATCACTTCAAGGACACCAATGACGCGTTCGGGCATGAGGTCGGCGATGCGGTGCTGCGCGAGATCGGTCCGCGGCTGCGCCGCGTCGTCGGCGAGCCGGTCGAGATCGCACGCCTCGGCGGCGACGAGTTCGCGGTCCTTTTCACGGGGGCCGGTCCGGCGGAGGCACTTGCGATGGCGCGCCGGATCCTCGAGCTCTTCGAGAAGCCCTTCTCCGCGTTTGGCCAACTGCTGCTCGTTCGCGCGAGCGTCGGCTCGGCGCTGTTTCCACGCGACGGCGGTGATGCCGACGCGCTGCTCCGCTGCGCCGAGGTCGCTCTCGAGAGCGCAAAGACCATGGGTGTCGGCGCCGCGCTCTACGCGCCGGAGCACGATGTGTACGCGCCGTCGCGGCTCGCCCTCATGGCCCAGCTTCGGCAAGCGCTCGACGAAGGCCAGCTCGTCCTTCACTACCAGCCGATCGTCGATCTCGATCGACGGCCACGCGCGATGGAGGCGCTGGTGCGCTGGCACCACCCCGAACGCGGAATGGTCCCGCCCAGTGAGTTCATCCCTCTGGCCGAGCGTGCCGGATTGATGAAGCCACTCACCCGCTGGGTCATGGCGGCCGCGCTCCGTCAGTGCCGGACATGGCGCGACGCCGGCCACGACCTCGCGGTCGCGGTCAATCTCTCGATGCGCACGCTTCACGATGCGGAGCTCCCCAAGATGGTGCGCGACCTTCTCCGGATGAGCCGCTGCGAACCGTCGGCGCTCGATCTTGAGATCACCGAGAGCGACGTCATGGCCGATCCGAAAGGCGCGATCGAGATCCTCGCGCGGCTGCGGGCGCTCGGTGTTCGCGTCTCGATCGACGACTTTGGCACCGGCTACTCGTCGCTCGCTTATCTCAATCGTTTGGACGTCGACGCGGTCAAGATCGACCGGTCGTTCGTGGGGACGATGATCGTCGACAACTCGAGCGCGGCGATCGTCCGCGCCACGATCGAGCTCGGGCACGGTCTCGGGCTGCTCGTCGTGGCGGAGGGTGTCGAGGACGAGGCGACCCATCGCGCCCTCAGCGCGCTCCGGTGCGATCTGGCACAGGGCTACTTCTTCGGCAGACCGGCTCCCGCCGCCGCGGTCGAGTCCCTCCTCGGAGTCGCGGCGAAGACGTGACCGCGGCCGAGCTCGTCCAGTACACGAGCGACGTTGTCTTCGTCGCGATCTTCGTCGCAATCGTGCGCCGTGCGATCCGCAGTCGGCGACGCGCCAACGTCGACGCGGCGATGCTCTTCGGAGCGCTCGCCGCCGTGATCGTCGTCAGCCTCGCAAGCCGCGCCGCAGGTCTCTCGAGCCCGGCGACGACGGGGTTCGTGCTCATCGCACTCCTGGCGCTTCCGTTCCTCACCTTGCGCCTCATCGACGACATCGTCCCGTTGCCGAGGCGCGTCCTACAGACGGTGCTGGCGATCTGGACGCTCCTCACGGTCACGGGCGTTGGGTTGGCCGTCTCCGCCGTGGTGTTGCCGCGGGAGGTCGTCGTCGCGGTCGCGATCCCGGTGATCCTTTATTTCGCGGGCACGGAAATCTACGGCGGGATCATCGTGTTCCAGGCCTATCGACGCGCAGTCGGCGTGCTGCGGCCGCGCCTCCTGGCGATCGGGTTTGGAACGCTATTCCTCGGCACGGCGATCCTCGTCACGATCGCGGCGCTTGTGCCGCCATTAGCCGCCTACGGCGGCGTCGCGACGAACTTGTTCGGCCTTGCATCAGCGATCTCGTATTACGTCGGCTTTTCTACTCCGCCCTTCGTGCGACGCGCGTGGCAGGAGCCCCTGCTTCGCGTCTTCATGGCTGAAGCGGTGCGGCTTGGCGGCGGAGGCGACCGGGCCGGCCTCGTCGCGGGTCTGACCCGAGCGGTGGTTCGGGTGATCAGCGCAGATGTCGCTTCGATCGGTCTCTGGGACGAAGAGACGGGTCGCATCCGATATATCTCCAGCAACGGCCAGACAGCCGATGTCGAACCCTCCAAATCGTCGGCCGGTCCCGCATTCGTCGGACAACAAGTGATCTTTCGCTTCGAGGGCGACAGCGCCGGGCCGCTGCCGAGCCTACTAACGGACGCAGGTCTTCACGCCGCTCTCGCGGCTCCTATCACGTGGTCCGGCACACGCTACGGCGTGCTCGGCAGCTACTGGGTGCGGACACCGTTCTTCATCGAGGATCGAATCGCGCTCATCGAGATCCTCGCGGGACAGATCGCGCTCGTGCTTCGCAACAACGACCTCTTGTCCGAGGTACGAACGCTGAACACGGAGCTCGAACTTCGCGTAGGCGAGCTCGACGCGGCGAACGAAGAGCTCTCCTCGTTCGCCTACGCGGTCTCCCATGACCTGCGCGCGCCACTGCGCGCGATCGACGGCTTCAGCGAGATCCTTGTTCAAGACAAGACCGAGGCGCTCGGCGAGGATGGTCGCGAGCACCTGACCAGAGTGCGCAGGGCCGCGCAGCACATGGGCGATCTCATCGATGCGCTGCTCGAGCTGTCGCGGACCTCACGCGCCGAGCTTCGCCGCGAACCGGTCGACTTGAGCGCGCTCGCGCGCGAGATCGCGGGACAGCACGCGCGGCAATCGCCGGCCCGGGCCGTAAGCCTTCGCGTCGAAGATGGCCTGCAGGTCGAGGCCGACGAACGACTGCTCCGTTCGGTGCTGGGCAATCTCATCGGTAACGCGTGGAAGTTCACGCGGCCGGTCACGGCGCCAACGGTCGAGGTCGGTGCGGTCCAGCACAACGGCTCGCGCGCGTTCTACGTCCGGGACAACGGGGTCGGCTTCGACGCCACCTATAAGCAGAAGCTGTTCACGCCGTTCCAGCGTCTTCACTCGGTGCGCGAGTTCGAGGGCACCGGCATCGGGCTCGCTACCGTGCGGCGTGTCATCCGTCGCCACGGCGGCGAGACCTGGGCGGAGTCCGTGCCGGGGAAGGGCGCGACCTTCTATTTCACACTGCCCTGACGAGGACGACTTACGCGTGTGGGGCGCGCGAACGGCGAGCAGGCGCGCGAGCCGACCGGCCCGGCTGTTGCTGATGACCTCGTGAAACGATTCGGATCCTCGCACCCCAACCGCGCGACGCCTAGAACCGCGCTCTCTTGTGAGCCCGCCGGGATTCGAACCCGGAACCAAGGGATTAAAAGTCCCCTGCTCTGCCGTTGAGCTACGGGCCCTGGAGTGCCGCTGTGCGGGCTTGCTCGCACAAGCGGCCGACGACGGGCCCGAACGAGCGAAGCGAGCGGGCCCGCTGTCACGCTAAGTATCGCGGCCGACAGCGGCATACTCGCCCTCCGTGCCGCTCGTGTTCGCGTGCATCGCCCCGCATGGCTCGATGGCGATCCCGGAAGCGAAGCCGCCCGATCGTCCGACGCTCGCCGCAGCGACGACCGCAGGGATGCTCGAGCTCGGGCGGCGCTTCGCCGCGGCACGGCCCGAAGTCTCGATCGTTCTGACACCGCACAACGTGCACGTCGAAGGCGCGATGGTCGTCATCGACGCGGCGGCGGTCGCCGGTGACCTCGCCCAGTGGGGAACACCGCTCGCTCTCAGGGTCCCGGTCGATCGGGAGATCGCGCACGCGGCCCACGACGCGATTCGTGCGGCGGGCATCCCCGTCGTTTACGTGAGCTACGGCGCGAACGATCCGGCAGGGGCGATCGCACCGATGGACTGGGCCGTGCAGGTGCCCGCCCACTTCATGGGTGGCCGGTCCGATCCTCAGATACCGGTGGTCGTCATCGCGCCAGCGCGCGATCTCTCTGACGAGCTCCACGTTCGCGCGGGTGAGGCGATCGGAAAGGCTGCCGCGTCGTCGAGCAAGCGCGTGGCTCTAGTAGCGAGCTGTGACCATGGACACGGTCACGACGCCAAAGGGCCGTACGGCTACACGTCGAAATCGAAGGAGTTCGACGACCGACTCGTCGAGCTGATCAAACGCAACGACCTCTCCGGCGTGGTGGGATTCGGCTCGGACTTCGCGCGCGAGGCCAAGGCAGACAGCTACTGGCAGATGCTCATGCTGCACGGCGCGTTGGGTCAGCGAAGATGGCGGGGTGAGTTCATCTCGTATGAGGCGCCGACTTATTTCGGGATGCTCTGCGCCGCGTACGAAGCGGCGTAGCGCTCAGTGCGACGGAGCGGTCCGCCAGAGAGCGACGCTCAGCAACGCGCCGGTCCCAAGCGAGCTGAACGCGAATGCCCGCATCAGCTCCAGCTGACCGCCGAAGGCGAGCCAGGGTGGCGTAAGGATGACTATCTGCGCGGTCCAGTACGTCACGGCGATCGCGTTCGCGACGATCCAGGTCCGGCGCGAGCGCCGGCGCAGGTGCGGCACGAGCATGGCGATCCCGATCGCCGCCTCGACGAGATGCCCGATCCCCGAAACGAACTGCGTCTCGGTCGCATCCGGGATCTGTGCGTGGAAGCGGATCAGGATCTCGGTCGCCAGCGCGATGCTTCCGAGACCGAAGTACAGGAGGACCATCGTCAACGGCGGCGCGACGACGCGCAGGACGGGTGCGGTGCGCGGCATGACCGAGACTGCGACCGTTCCGATAACGAGACCCGTCGTCATCACCGTGCTCGAGCTGATGAAGAGGTACGGATTCCCGAGGACGAAAGCGAGCAGGCCTGCGAGATCGTTCGCTGTCGGGATGAGCGATGCGTGAAGAGCGTGCATTCATGTGGTCAAACGAACCGCCGTTGCGGAAAGGCTCGTCTGTCTGCGCGCTCTAAGGGCGCTCAGGCGTGAACAGATCGGTCTCAGGTCGCCGCACGCCGCGGACGATGTCGGCGATGAGCTCCCCGGTCGCCGTCGCGAAGGCCATGCCGTGTCCGGTGAAGCCGGCGTTCACGTACACACCGTTCGCCATCCGTCCGACGTAGGGGAGCGCGTCGTGCGAGAAACCCATCGTCCCCGCCCAACGGTGCGTGACCAAGGCGTCGGGAGCGTGCTCGCGCAGGAAGCCGTCGAGCTGGTCTTGGATCCGCGTCGTCGTGCGCTCTTCCTCGCCGATTTCCTCGTCCGCGGCGGTGTCGCGCCAGCCGCCGACGAGGACACGTCCGTCGGCTCGCTGCCGCCAGTAGCGGTAGCCGCGGTTCGCGTAGGCTGGCCGCTCGAAGACGCGGCGCGCGAGCGGCGCCGTCGCGAGCATCTGGCCGCGGACTGGCTTGACGCGTAGCGCCGCGAGCTGGCTCGTGTACGCGTTCGTGCAGAGCACGACCGAACCCGCGCGGACGCGCGCCGAGCCGACCTCGACCTCGTCGCAGGAGACGGCCCGCGCTCGCGAGCCTTCATGAATGCGCGCGCCGGCGGCGATCGCAGAGCGGGCGAGCTCGCGTACATAGCGCACCGGATGCAGCTCGCCGTCGTCCTCGTAGATCGCCGAGCGCTTGCTGCCTATCACTCGCACCCGCACGTCCTCTCGTCCGAGGCGCTCGGCGCTGGCCTCGATCTCGTCCCACTCTTCATCGTCGCCCGCGATCTGGTCCGATCCATTCCAGGCGAGATCGCACGCGATCTCGTTTTCGCGAACGAGCGCGCGCACGAGCGCCTGGTTTCGTTTGGTGAACCGCCAGATGCGCAGGGCATTCTTTTCGCCGTAGCGTCGGCACGCCGCGACGAAGTTCTCCGCGACGCCCGCGAGCAAGAAGCCTGCGTTCCGCCCGCTCGCTGCCTCTGCGATGGTCCGCGCCTCGAGAAGGATCGTCCCGACACCCGCGCGCGCGAGGTGATAGGCCGTCGCGACCCCGGCGATCCCTCCACCGACGATCGCGACGTCGGCGGTGGCGTCTTCGCGGAGTGGTGCGTACCGCTCGCCCGCTGACTCGTCGAGCCAAATGCTCGTCACTTCGGTTACTGTGCGCGTCGCGCTTCCGGCGAGTTCTCTGAGCGAAGGGGTGGGGATGCTGCGCCGCCGGTACCTCGCGCTGGTCGTCTTTTTCGCGATGCTCTCGACGCTCTTTCCCCTCGCTCGTGAGGCCGCCGCGGTCTCGACGGGCGTGGTGATCAGCCAGGTCTACGGCGGAGGCGGAAACAGCGGCGCGACGCTCAAGAACGATTTCATCGAGCTGTTCAACCGCGGCTCCGCCGCGATCGACGTGAGCGCGTGGTCGGTCCAGTACGCGTCGATGCTCGGCACGTCTTGGCAGCGCACGAACCTCTCGGGGTCGATCGCGCCAGGGCAGTACTACCTCGTGCAGGAGGCCGCGGGGGCTGGCGGCACGACCAACCTCCCGACCCCGGACGCGACGGGCACGATCGCCATGTCCGCAACCGCGGCGAAGGTGGCGCTCCTCTCGAGCCAGACCACGATCGCGGGCGGTACGTCCTGCCCGACCAGCGGCGTCGTCGATCTCGTCGGTTACGGCGGAGCGAACTGCTTCGAGGGCTCGGGGGCGGCGCCAACGCTTAGCAATACGACTGCCGCTCTCCGCGCCGGCAATGGCTGCGTCGACACAGACAACAACCCCGCGGACTTCACCGCGACCGCGCCATCGCCGCGGAACAGCGCGTCGCCGCTCGGGAACTGCTCCGACCTTGCGCCGGCGGTGAGCTCAACGACACCGGCGGGCGGCGCGTCTGGCGTGGCGGTGGACGCCAACGTCTCGATCACCTTCAGCGAACCGGTGAACGTTACCGACACCTGGTTCCAGATCGCTTGCGCAACGAGTGGCGACCACGGTGCAGCCGTATCAGGCAGCCCGGTCACCTTTGTCCTCGACCCGGCGACCGACTTCGCGAGCGCCGAGATGTGCACCGTCACGGTGCTCGCCTCGAAGGTGAACGACCAAGATCTGATCGATCCGCCGGACAACATGGCGGCGGACTACGCCTTCTCGTTCACGACCGTTGCGCCGAGCCGGCGCATCCACGACATCCAGGGAGCCGGTCACGTCTCGCCGTTCGCCGGACAGCTCGTCGGGAGCGTTCCCGGCGTCGTGACCGCGCTCCGCACGAACGGCTTCTACATGCAGGATCCGAATTCCGACGCCGACGAGGCGACCTCCGAGGGGATCTTCGTCTTCACCCTCTCCGCGCCGACGACCGCTGTCGGCGACGCCCTCGTGGTGAGCGCGCGGGTGCAGGAGTTCCGTCCTGGAGGCGCCAGCACGGCCAACCTCACGACGACCGAGCTCGTTTCGCCGACCATCACGATCGCCTCGCACGGGAACGCGCTGCCAGCGCCTGTGATCATAGGCACCGGCGGTCGGATCCCGCCGACTCAGAACATCGAGGACGACGCATCGAACGGTAATGTCGAGACAAGCGGGGTCTTTGATCCGGCGAGCGACGGCCTCGACTTCTGGGAATCAATCGAAGGCATGCGCGTGCAGCTCAACAACGCCGTCGCTGTCGGGCCAACGAATGCTTTCGGCGAGACCCCGATCGTCGGCGACGACGGCGCGAACGCGAGCCTGCGCACCCCTCGTGGCGGGCTGCTTCTCCGTCCGGACGACGGCAACCCGGAGCGCGTCGTCGCGGACGATGCCATCGTGACCATGCCGTCCATGAACGTAGGGGACCACTACGGTGGTCCGATCGTCGGCGTCATTGACTACAACTTCGGCAACTTCTTCATCGAGGTGACGCAGCCGGTCACCCGCGTCGACGGGAACCTCCCGCTCGAGGCGACCCGGATTCCCGGAACGCACGAGCTGACCGTAGCGACGTTCAACGTCGAGAATCTCGACACGACCGACCCGCAGTCGAAGTTCGATCGCCTCGCGGGCCTGATCGTGAACAACCTACGCGCGCCGGACCTCATCGCGGTCGAGGAGATCCAGGACAACAACGGGCCCATCGATGATGGGACGGTCGACGCGTCGGCGACGATAGGGAGGCTCGAAAGCGCGATCCAGGCTGCCGGCGGACCCGCCTACACATCGCGTGAGATCGATCCAGTGAACGACCAGGACGGCGGCGAGCCGGGTGGAAACATCCGCCAGATCTTCCTGTTCCGTACGGACCGGGGCCTCGAGTTCGTCGACCGACCCGGCGGCGGCTCGACCACCGCCACGACGGTCGTGAGCGGTGGGAGCGGGCCGGAGCTCTCGTTCAGCCCGGGCCGCGTCGCTCCAACGAACGCGGCGTGGAACAGCAGCCGCAAGCCGCTCGCTGGCGAGTTCAGGTACAACACCCACCGCCTCTTCGTCGTAGCCAACCACTTCATCTCGAAAGGCGGCGATCAGCCGCTGATGGGCCACTTCCAGCCACCGACGCGATCGTCCGAGAGCCAGCGGCACCAGCAAGCGCAGGTCGAGCACGACTTCATCGCGCAGATCCTGGCGATAGACCCCTACGCGGACGTGATCGTGCTCGGTGACCTCAATGACTTCGAGTTCTCGGACACGGTGAAGACACTCGAGGGCGACATCCTGAGCGATCTCTACGACGATCTGCCGCAGCCCGAGCGCTACAGCTACGTGTTCGAGGGCAACTCCCAGACGCTCGACCACATCCTCGTGAGCGACTCGCTCACGTCGTCGGTCGAGTTCGACGTCGTCCATGTCAACGCGGAGTTCGCGGATCAGGCGAGCGACCACGACCCTTCGGTCACATTCGTCATGCTCACCGACAACGTGGCGCCGACGATCAGCGGCGCAGCGACGACGAGCCCGAACGCGAACGGCTGGTACCGGTCTCCGGTGACCGTCCACTTCACCTGCGCGGACAATTCGGGAAACGTGAACTGCCCGGCTGATGTCACGATCGCGACCGAAGGCGCGGCCCAGACCGCGAGCGGGACGGCGGTCGATCCGGCCGGGAACACCGCCATGGTCGTGGTTGGAGGCATCAGCATCGATCTCACCCCGCCTGCGATCACCTTTACCGGCGATCTCAGCTACTCGGTCGATCAGACCGTGAGCATCACCTGCGTCGCGAGCGAGGCCCTGTCGGGAATCGACCCATCGGTTCCGGGTGGCTGCCCCAGTGCGTTCGGACCCGCGCTGGCTTTCGGCCTGGGCCCGCACACCTTGAGCGCATCGGCGACGGATCGGGCGGGGAACAAGGCAGAGCGGACCGTCACCTTCACGGTCGGCGTGACCGAGGCAAGCCTCTGCTCGCTGACACGCGCGTATGCGACCAAGGACGCGATCGCCGGTGCGCTCTGCGCCAAGCTCACGGAA
>VBDQ01000038.1 GCA_005889075.1 Chloroflexota bacterium | reverse complement strand
TTCATGCGGCTTCTGGACGCGCGTGCGCGAGATCGACGTCGGGATGCGGCTCGAGCGTGTGCTCGGTCTCGCCATGCTCTTCGTGTGACTCCGTCGCGAGGACGAAGTAGATAAGGACGAGAAGCGAGAAGATCAGGCCCTGGACGAGGCCGATGAAGACCTCGAGGCCGACGAAGGGAAGCGCGAGCCCAGGTACGAAGAGGAGCGCGCTCATGACGACGAGCATGATTTCCCCGCCGAGCACGTTCCCCCAAAGTCGGAGCGTCAGCGTGATCATCCGGAAAAGCTCGCTGAAAAGCTCGATCACGCCGACGAGCACGAAGATGAATCCAAGACCTATTTTCGTGACGATCCCGCCGGGCTCGGCGAAACCGGACAGATTGATCCAGCGCTTGACGTAGCCCAGGCGGTGCGTGCGGAATCCTTCGGCCTGGTACAGGACGAACGCCACGATCGCGAGCCCGAAGTTCGTGTGGTAATCGGCGGTCGGTGAATGGAGCCAGGTGACCTGACCCACGAGCGGCACGACCGAGAGCCAGTTCGAGGTCACGAGGAACAAGAGCAGCGTGCCGAACAGGGGAAGGTACTTGAGGGCCGCCGGCCCGCCGATGCTCTCGACGAAGTCCGCTAGCCCCTGAATGAGCAGCTCGATGAAGTTCTGCAGGCCGCGAGGCTCTTCGCGCAGCGTGCGCGTCGCGAGCAGGGATACCGCGGTCAGGAGCGCGATGACGAGAAGCATCGTGAAGTGCGCATTGGTGTACGAGAGGTCGAAGCGCACGGGAATGCCGAGCACGTCGAGCTGCGGACCTGCCTCGCCGAACGTGACGAGCGGCTGACCAGTCAGCTCGAAGATCGACGGTATGTCGGGATAGCTCGGTGGCACGTGCTATTCGTCCTCCCCTGCGTCGCGACGCCGTTCGCGTTCGTCGATCTCGGCCTGCCAGCGGCGGCCCGCTTCCCGCGCCCGCTCGCTCACCGGGCCCACGGGATTCTCGTTCATGTACCGCCGGATCATGTACGCGATGCCGATCCCCGCGATCGCCATTCCGAGAAACGTCAGTCCCAGCAGTCCCCAGGGCGCGGTGCCTGCGCTTTCGTCGAGCTTCTGACCAAGCCAGGCGCCTACGACTATGGGGACCGCGACCATGATTCCGACCTGGCCCAGGATCGCCGCGTTCGAGCGCGCTCCACCCGGGGTTGGGGGTGCGGCCAAGTGACCGCAGTGTATGGGAGAAAACGCGTTGGGGCGAACTAACTAGAGCCAGCCTCGTCTGCGGAAATAGAGCGCTAGCCCGAGCGCCAGGAGCGCGGTCACGAGCATCGAAATCCAAAAGAGCCCGACCGAGCCGTACGGGATGAAGGCCCAGTTCTGACCGAAGAAGCCCGTCACCACGGTGAGCACGAGGAGCACCGTCGCGATGCTCGTCAGGACCTTCATCACCTCGTTGAGCCGGTTCGAGGCGGCAGCGAGGTACGCGTCGATGACGTTCGAGCACACGTCGCGGAACGTGTCGATCTCGTCGGTCACCCGGATGATGTGGTCGTAGACGTCCTGAAAGTAGGGACGCCGCTCGGGCTCTTGCAGCTCGCGGATGTCGCCGCGCACGAGGACCTGCAGCACGTCGCGCTCGGGGGCGATGTGCTTGCGCAGCTCCAAGAGGTCGCGCTTCAAGAGGAAGAGCTCGCGCAGTGGCGTGTGCGCATCGCGGCGGTCGTCATGCGCCGGACCTGCGACGGCTTCCTCGATCGCGTCGATCTGGTCACCGAAAGCGTCGGCGACCGCGAAGTACTGGTCGACCATGGTGTCGAGGAGAGCGTGCAGCAGGAGGCCGCTCGTCGCGAGGCGGCCATCGCGGAAGCGCTTCTCGACCGCCGCGAGGGCGGCGATCTCTCCCTTGTGGACGGTGACGATGGCGTTCTGCGCGACGAAGATCGCGACCTCGTGGTACGTGATCGCGCTCGGTGCGGCAGCCTCGACGGCGTACATCACGAGGAAGTAGTGGCGTTCGTACTCGTCGATCTTCGGCCGTTGATGACCGTGCTGGGCGTCCTCGACCGCCAGAGGGTGGAGCTCCAGCTCGTCGGCGACCAGCGCGAACTCGCGGCTCCCAGGGTCAGCGATGTCGAGCCAGCAGGGATGAAGCGGTCGAAGCTCAGAGAGCTGATCGACCGGCCGGTCGAGCACGGTGTCCCGCTCTTTCACGAGAAGGCGCGACGGCACGTCCGAAGGATAGGGGCGCGATCAGGCCGCGAAACGACGAACGACGTCGACGAGCTCGCGGGCGTCGTATGGCTTCGCGAGATACGCCTCCGCGTTGCAGCGATCGGCTTCGTGGCGGGGATCGGCGACGCCAGTGAGGATCACCAGCGGCACGCGCCGAAGCGCCATTCGCAGCTCCTGAGCGAACGAGGGTCCGTCCATTCCCGGCATCTGGACGTCGAGGACGACGAGCGCCGGCGGATCCACCTGGACGACGCGCAGCGCTTCCGCCCCATCGCGTGCTTCGATGACCCGAAAGCCGCTCTCGATAAGGAGCTGCCGTTCGGCGGACAGGGTCTCGGGATCGTCGTCGACGATGAGCACCGGCCGCGGGCGGTGATCGATCCGCACGCGGACCGTCCATGCAAGCGACGTTCCGTAGTCTTCAACGTCATGAAAACGCCACGCGCCATGCGGCCCGCCAGCGAGGTCGTGCCAAAACTCGGCGCGAAGCCGGGCGTCCCGGCGTT
This sequence comes from Chloroflexota bacterium, assembly GCA_005889075.1. GTDB lineage: Bacteria > Chloroflexota > Limnocylindria > P2-11E > P2-11E > 3-1-20CM-2-70-9. The sequence goes on along the minus strand of VBDQ01000038.1, from coordinate 29,869 downwards.
GCGTGTCGGCGGCGTCGCGACCTATGACCGCCCGCTCGAACATCTCGCGGGGCAGCTCGATGTGATCGAGCCGCGGCTCCCGCTGCGCGCCCGAGACGGCCGGTACGGTCTCGTCCTCTGCTTCGCCCTTGGCGAGAGCGATCTGGCGCGGCTGGGACAGGAGCTCATCCGGGTGGCGCACCCCGACGGCGCGGTCTGGGTGGTGGTGTGGAAAAAGGACCATCTGCCGCTGGGCGCGCCGAGCTGGGACGAGTCGCAGGAGGCGATCCTCGAGACTGGCTGGGTCGACAACAAGATCCTCTCTCTGGGTGGAGAGGTCTACGCCACCCGGTACGTTCGGCGCCGCCGTCCCGGCAAAGGGGAACCGCCGACGCGCGTCGGTCGTTACTAGGTCGTGCGCCGTCTTGCGCTGAGCCTTGGTGTCGTTCTGGTCGCTGCCTGCGGTGGTGCGGCGACGCTGGGGTCGCCGGAGCCGAGCGCGACAGAGGGCAGCGCGACCGCCGTGACCGCAACGATCCTTCCGGCGGGGACGGTCAGCGCGACGGCGATCTCGGGCACGGTCGTCCCGGGCACGATCCCGCCGGCACCCACGCCCACGCCGACGGTCACGCCGAGCCCGGCACCGGGCGGCCTTTCTCAGGCGCAGCTCAAGTACCGCCTCGTGGATCGATTCGGGCGTCTGCTGTTCTGCGACCCCGACTATTACCCTGTCGCGCGCGCGGACGAAGGCGCTCTCGCACACCAACGCCTGCCCGATATCCAACAGGATGCGCCGACGTTCAGCGCGATCCTCGCGCATCTTGGGATCGCGCCCGCAGCGTCGTACACGAGCGATCAGGAGCTCGCGATCTATCGCGACTGGAAGATGCTCAACGCGCTGCGCCTCGATCAGGTCAGCGCGGGGTTCCACTTCCTCGCGATCTTCGGCAACACACCGCAGCAGGGAAGCCGCGTCGACGGCACCATCGACCAGAAGGGCTCGATCACCATCGCGAGCCAGAACCCGAGCGGGCCGCCGCCGTGCCCGATCTGCCTCGCGCGCGGGACGCGGATCGCGACGCCTAGCGGCGACGTGGCCGTCGAACGGCTCGCCGTCGGCGACCTGGTGTGGACGATCGACGCCTCGGGCGCGCGCATCGTCGCACCGCTCGTCGCGATCGGCAGCACCCCAGTGCCGCCGACGCATCAGGTCGTCCGTCTGGTTCTCTCGGATGGACGTTCTGTCGACGTATCGCCGGGTCATCCGACCGCCGACGGCCGCCGCGTGGGTGACCTGGGGGCGGGCGATGAGTTCGAGCATGCGGTCGTCGTCAGTGCGGACCGGGTGAGCTACGACGGCGGTGCCACCTTCGATGTTCTACCGGCCGGCGCGGCCGGTGCCTACTGGGCCAACGGCGTGCTGCTCGGCTCGACGCTTCGCTAGGCGGCGAGCAGCTCCCTCGTCAGGAAGTCCACGATCCGGCCGTAAGCGTCCTCGGCGTTCGCGCGTTTTGTGAAGCCATGGCCCTCATCCGGATAGATGACGTACTCGACCCGGCGCCCGAGCGCGCGCAGGCGGTCGACCACCTGATCGGATTCCTCCTTTGGGACCCGCGGGTCGTTCTCGCCCTGGAGGATGAGCATCGGGCAGCGCACGTTCTCGATGTGCGTGATCGGCGAACGCTCGACGAGCTTCGCGCGGTCCGTCTCGATGTTGCCGATCCACCGCGAGAGGAAACGGCGCCAGTTGGGCTGGGCGTTCTCGAGCATCGTCACGAGGTTCGCGACGCCGAAGACATCGACGGCGCAGCGCCAGACGTCCGGGATCTGCGTCACGCAGAGGAGCGTCGCGAAACCACCGTACGAGCCGCCGTAGACCGCGAGCCGCGAGCGGTCGAACTCGGGCCGCCTGGTCATCCATTCGGTCACGGCACGCAAGTCGCGCAGGTCGACGCCGCCCCAGTCCTTGTGAATGGCGGCCTGCCACGCCCGTCCGTATCCGGTCGAGCCGTGGATGTTCGGGACCACGAGGGCGATTCCGCGGTGCACCAGCGCGGCAAGGTGCGTCGAGGTCGGCCCGAAGCTCGGACGCGACTGGCCTTCCGGTCCGCCGTGCGGATAGAGGACCGCGGGCACGGGCCCACGCACGTTGCGCGGGCGATAGACGAAGCACGGTATCTCGCCCTCGGGTGCGCCGATGCGAATGAGCTCGGGCGCGACGAGCTCGGCCGAGGGGACGGCATAGCTCGAGGTCAGCGCGACCCGGGCGTCGCCTTTCGCGAGATCGATCGTCCACACCTGCCATGGCTCCGTCGACGAGAGGCGCACGAACGCTGCCCGGGAACCATCTGCCGAGATGACGAGGTCTTCGCAGACGCCGTCGATGAGGCGCTCGCGACGGATGCGGTCCAGCTGCCAGCGCAGCCGCGAGTAGCCGTCCTCGTTGACCGACCAGATCTGCACTCGACCCGAGGCCGACGAAGCGGCCAGCTCGACGTCCCACTCAGGCGTGTCCAGCGTGTCCAGCTTCCCCGTCGCCGGATCGATCGCGCCGAGCCACAGGTGATCGCTCCGTTCGTCGGTGATCACGGCGACGCGGCCGTCAGCGAGGAATCCGGCGGGCACGTGAGAGACGTCCTCGGCGTGCGTCGTGATCTCCTTCGCCCCGCCGCTGTGAGGATCGACCAGCAAAAGATCCTGCGTCGTGTTGTCGAGGACGCGCATGACCAGGACGGCGGCGCCGTCTGGTGACCAGCCGCCGACGACGTGCCAGGCCGCCCCCGTGACGAGCGGGCGTTCAGAGCGGGTCGTGAGGTCGGCGAGCACGATATCCATGTCGGTGGCGCTCCGTGCGTTGCTCGAGAACGCGACGAACCGCCCATCCGGCGACGCGGCATTCCACGAAAGGAGCCTCTGGACGCGGCCCGCAGGGTCCGTCGAGAGCGGCCGCGTCGGGCCATCGGGATGGCGCAGGTAGAGCTGGTGCAGCTCGGTCCCGCCGCGGTCGGCGGCTGCGATCAGCTCGCCGTTCGCGCTCCAGCAGAGGCTGCGTACCGCGTGCGCGTCGACCGAGACCGCGCGCTCGGGACGGCCGCCGGTCGCCGGCAGGGTCCACGCCTCGTACGTGCCGGCGCCCTGATCCGAGACGACGGCGAGCGTGCGACCATCGGGCGAGAGAGCAAGAGCGGACCGGCACGCGAAACGACGCGTCGTGTGCGGAACTTGTGCGAGACGCTCGCGCGCATGGAAGTCCGCGATCGGCCGAACGGTCACCGTATGAGCCGCCCTCGCATGTCGCGGATGCTAGACGGAGTCCACCTGCCGGCGATGGCTAGTCCTGAAGGAGCGTGGCCAGCTGGGCCGCGTTGTTCACGGCCTTGTCGCCGTAGCAGTTGTTCATGAGGAGCTGCACCTCGCGGGCCTGTTCCGCGAGCTCGCGGATCTTGGGCAGCCACTCCTCGAGCTCCTTCGTTTTGTACGAGTAGTCGAAGCGCTCGGCCGCCGTCAGCCCGGGTTTCTTCCAGTTCTCGGCGTTGCGGCCGTGAAAACGGACGATGGCGAGATCGTCGTTGGTGACCGCCGCGATCGGCGGGATGCTCGACGGAAAGCCCTGTGGCTCGTCTACGACGACGTACGTGAGTCCATGCTCGTCCAGGAAGCGGAGCGTCTCCTCGCGATTGCGCTCGCTCATCCAGGTGGCGTTGCGGAATTCGACCGCGAGCCGATCGTCCGGCAGCAGCTCGCGCGCCCGCACGATCTCCGCCTTGTTCTCCTTCGAGATGACGAACCAGTCGGGATACTGGAGGAGGAGCGCGCCGAGCTTGCCGGCCTTGCGAAGCGGCTCGAGGCCGACCCAGAAGCGCTTGAAGAGCTCGTCCCGCGCCCCCTCGGGAAAGTCCTTCGGGTAGACGCGCCGCTTCGCGATCGCGTCCTTCCCCAGGGTCTCGCGGATATCCGGGGGAAGCCGCTTCGGATCGGTGTGATGAGTCGTGAGCGTGGCGAACGCCTTGAAGTTCATTGTGAACTCGTCCGGCGTTCGATCGGCCCAGAGCTGCGCCTGCTTCTGGGAGGGCAGCGCGTAATAGGAGGCATCGTTCTCGACGAGCGGGAACCGCTCCGCGTAGTACCGGAGACGCCGGTCCGCGTCGTCCTTGATCCGCTCCGGGTACCAACCCGACTCGATGAGCGTCGGATCGGTCCACGAGCACGTGCCGACCTTTATCTTCGCGGCTTTCGGCGGCTGGGGGGCAGAGCCTCCCACTGGCTGCTTAGAAGCGATCGGCTTCCTCTCGGTAGAGACCAGGGTCGAGCTCCTCCGCCTTCGTGCTCCGCTGCGCGAGCGCCATCACCGCGACGCCGAGCACGATCGCGAGCGCGACGAAGCTCGCCACTTGCCCGCGGCCGCTCGTGACGAAAGCCAGCGTACCGAGCGCCGCGGTCAGGCCGTAGATCAAGAGCACAGCCTGCTGGTGCGTGAGACCGACGTCGAGCAGACGGTGATGGAAGTGGCCACGATCCGGCGCGTACAGCGGACGCCCCGATGCCAGCCTCCGGACGAGCACGTAGAACGTGTCGATGATCGGGACGCCAAGCACGAGCAGCGCGGCCGCGACCTTGGCCGTGCCGAAGATCGACAGCACGGCGAGCATCGTCCCTACGAACGCCACACCGGTCGTGCCGAGGAAGAGGCGAGCGGGGTGGAAGTTAAAGAGCAGGAAGCCGGCGATCGCACCCGCCAGGGTAAAGCCCATCCACGCCACGAACGGCTCCGATACCTGTGGGAGAAGAGCGAGCCCGCCGAGCGTCAGCGCCGCGATCGCGGCGACGCCCGCGGCGAGACCGTCAAGCCCGTCGATGAAATTGAGGGCGACGTTCATGCCGACGATCCAGAACATCGTGAAGAGCACCGCGACCGGAACCGTGAGCTCGAGGAGGCGATCGGAGAACGGATCGTTCACGAAATCGATGTGGATGCCGGCGATCACGATCACCGCCGCGACGATGGAAAGGCCAAGGAGCTGCCAGCGCGCGCGAAGCTCGAAGATGTCATCCACGAGCCCGATCCCCATGCCGAGCAGCGCGGCGATCGCGGTGAGCGTGAATCGTGGCGAGCGGACCTCCTCGGGGATCAGGAATGGTCCGCCGGCGATCCGGTCGACGAGCCAGAAGAGGAAAACCGCCAGGCCGAAGGCGATGGCGATCGCGAGTCCGCCTGGCCGAGGTATCGGCCGCGGATGCGCGCGGCGACCGCCGGGCACGTCGAGCATGCCGAGGCGCCGCGCCACGAGGCCGACGAGCGGCGTCGACGCGGCTGCGATGAAGAACGCGACGATCGTCGAGCCGACGAGAAGGAGCGCCGTCGAGGACACCGCGGGCACGATACCGCGACCATCGCATAGGGCGTTCCAGCCGCCGCCCGGTCCGCGCGCGTGGTAGAACGTTCAGCCGGGCAACACCAAACAGGGAGGATCAGATCGGATGCCGCTGTTCATGGATATTCACAAGAAGGCACCGGCGGGAACGAAAGCCAAGGACGTCGCCGATGCGCACATGGCCGACGTCAAAACCCAGGGCAAGTACGGCGTCCAGTACCTGCGCTACTGGTTCGACGAGAAGAACGGGAAGATCTTCTGCCTGGTAGATGCGCCAAACCCCGAGGCAGCGAGCCGCGTGCACAAAGAGGCGCACGGCCTGGTGGCCGACGAGATCTATCCCGTCACAGAGGGCGTCTAGCTCAGTCGAGCCTTAACCCGTCCCGAACTGGCGGTCGCCAGCATCGCCGAGACCGGGGACGATGTAACCCTTGTCGTTGAGGCGCTCGTCGAGGGCGGCGACGTGGATCGGAACATCGGGGTGCGCGCTCGAGAGCGCGCGCACCCCCTCCGGCGCCGCGATGATCCCGACGTACTTGACCCGCTTCGCTCCCCACTTCTTGAGGATGTCGACGGTCGCGGTCGCGGATCCGCCGGTCGCGAGCATTGGATCGAGGACGAGGCAGACCTGCACGGTCGCCGACGACGGCAGCTTGTTGTAGTACTCGATCGGCCGCAGGGTGTGCTCGTCGCGGAAAAGCCCGATGTGCCAGACCTGCGCCTGCGGCATGAGCTCGAGCGCGGCTTCGACCATCCCGATGCCCGCGCGGAGCACCGGCACAAGTCCCACCGGCTCCGCGAGCTTCGCGCCCTTGGCGTTCGCGAGCGGCGTCTTCACCGTCGTCTCGTGCACCGGAAGGTCCGCGGTCGCTTCATACAGGAGAAGCGTCGCGATCTCGCCGACGAGCGCGCGGAAGTCGCGCGGGTCCGTCCGCTCGTCGCGAAGCCGCGTGACCTTCTCCCGCAGGAGCGGGTGCGTCGAAACGTGGAGCTGCGCTGTGCTCAGTCGACCGCCGCAGTTGCGCCCATCGCGGGCCGCGACGCCTCTCCCCACTCGCGTGCGGCGGAGCCAAGGAGGTCGAGATCGATCTCCGGATACACCGGGTAGCGATCGAGCAGGGCCGCGACGCGCTCGCGCGCTGACGCTGCGGCACCGCGCGCGACCTGGAAGCGTGCCCGGCTCGGCTGACCAGCTTCAGGACCCTTCTGCACCGTTGCCGGCTTCGTGTTCGAGAGCACCTGCTTGAAGACCGCTGCGACTTCGCGCATGTCCGACGGTGTCATCCCGAGGGTCGTGGCGGCGGGCGTGCCGACACGCAACCCGCTCGTGTACCAGGGCCCGTTCGCATCGAACGGCAAGGCATTGCGGTTGAGCGTCATGTGGCACTCGCGGATCGCTGACTCGGCCTGGCGTCCGGTGAGGCCAAAGCTCCGATGCACGTCGAGGAGCAGGAGATGGTTGTCAGTGCCACCGGTGAGCACGTCCATGCCCTCCGAGAGGCACGCCTCGGCGAGCGCCTGCGAGTTCTGGACGATGCGCTGCGCGTAGTCGCGGAAACTTGGCTGGCTCGCCTCCCGAAGCGCGACCGCTTTCGCGGCGAGGACGTGCGGCAACGGTCCACCAAGGACGATCGGGCAGCCCTTGTCGACGGCCTCCGCGAACTCCGACGTGCAGAGGATCAGTCCGCCGCGCGGACCGCGCAGCGTCTTGTGCGTCGTCGTCGTGACGACGTGCGCGAACGGCACCGGGTTGTAGTTGCCTTCGAAGACGCCGCCCGCCACGAGCCCCGCGAAGTGCGCCATGTCCACCATGAGCACGGCGCCGACCTCGTCCGCGATCTCGCGGAGCTTCGCGAAGTCGATCTTCCGCGAGTACGCGCTGTATCCGGCGAGCAGGATGAGCGGCTTTATCTCACGCGCCTGCCGACGGATCTCGTCCAGGTCGAGCCGCATGGTCGTGCGATCGACGGTGTACGTGTACGCGTCGAAGAGCTGGCTTGAATAGTTGTGGCGATAGCCATGCGTCAGATGCCCACCTGAGTAGTAGTCGAGCCCGAGGAGGCGCTGGCTGTGAGTGGCTTCCCGGATGCGCGTCCAGTCCGTGCGCGACACCTTCGACGGATCCTCGATGCCGAGCTCTTCGAGCATCCTCGCCTCGACGCGAGTGGTCAGGATGGCGAGGTACGCGAGGAGGTTCGCGTCAGCGCCCGAGTGCGGTTGGACGTACGCGTGCTCCGCGCCGAAGATCTCGCAGGCGAGTCGCGCCGCTTCGCTCTCGACATCGTCGACGTTCTCGCACCCTGCGTAGAAGCGATGGGCCGGATAGCCCTCCGCGTACTTGTCGGTGAACAGCGAGCCCTGTGCGAATTGCGTCGCGAGCGAGCAGTAGTTCTCGCTGGCGATGAGCTTGAGATTGGTGCGTTGATCGTTGAGCTCGTGCACGATGGCGGCCGCGACGCTCGGCGAGACGGTCGCGATGTGATCGAGCATCGCGTAGAGCGCCGCGGGCGCGGGATCCGGCGACCGGTCGCCGACGCGCTCGAGGTAGTGGGACAAGAGGCTCATCCGCCCCTGCGCATTCCGGCGTTGCTTCGCAACCCAGGGGCCGGGGTCCCTGCCCCCGCGTCCGCCGCGGTCATCGGTCTCGGCTCCATCGCCTCGATCTGCTTGCGCCTGCGCTCGTGCCGCCCGCCTTCGGGCTGTGCCGAGAGATAGGCGTCGACGATGCTCTTCGCGAGCTCGGCGCCGATGACCCGTTCGCCGAGCGTCAAGAGATTCAGGTCCACGTGCTGGACCGCGTCGCGCGCCGACCACTCGTTATCGACGACCGCCGCGCGGATGCCCGCGATCTTGTTGGCCACGACCGCGGGACCGATCCCCGAGCCGCAGGTGAAGATCCCGCGCTCGACGTCGCCCCGTGCGATCGCGTCGGCAAGGACGCGCACGATCAGCGGATAGTCGTCGTCAGGCGTTGTCTCGGGCCCGTAGACGACGACCGTGTGCCCGGCCGCCTTGAGGTGATCGACGATCGCCCCTTTGAGCCGTTGCCCGGCATGGTCGGCGGCGAACCCGATCTTCATGCCACCTGCGCGAGCAGCTGCTCGATGTCGCTCTTCGCGATGGCGCCTTCGCGGAGGATCTTGACCTGATCGGTGGTGCAGTCGACGACCGTCGAGGACACCCCGCCGGGCGTCGTGCCGCCGTCGAGCACGAGCGCGATGCGACCGTCAAGCTGGGCGATCACGTCCGCGGCGGTCCGCGCGTCCGGCCCCCCGGAGCGATTGGCGCTCGTGACCGGAAGACCTCCACCGCTCGCGGCGATGAGCCGGCGCGCCAGTGGATGATCGGGTACCCGGAACGCGAGCGTGCCGCGACGCGGTGCGACGAGAACGATCGTGAGCGGGCCGGGCCAGAAGCGGCGCGCGAGGGCGCGCGCCGCGGGAGTGACGATGGCGCTCGCATCGAGATTCGCCGGATCCGAGAGCAGGACCGGGATGCGCTTGTCCTGCGGTCGATCTTTCGCCCCGTAGAGCTTGCGGACGTGCTCCTGCCCAGCCGAGAGCCCATACACGGTGTCGGTGGGGAAAGCGACGAGCTCGCCCTGCGCGAGCGCTGCCGCGGCCTCCTCCACCGCTCCCGGCGCATCCGCCGCGAGGAGGCGCGTTTTCACCTCGTGGATGATAGGCCGTCCCCACGCCGTCAAAATCGCATCGCGATGAGCGTCGCGGTCTTCTTCGACATGTGGGGTGTCCTCATCGATGGAACGGATGTCTCCGCGCGATGGCAAGCGCTCGTCGGTGAATTCCTCGCGCCTCGGCTCGGCGGCGAGGCCGCCGCGTGGGGACCGGCGAACGCATATGCGGCGGAGCGGATGTTCGCGCGCTACCGCGATCCCAGGGGCACGCCGCGCGAGACGCACTCGCGCCTTCTTCGTCTCTGGCTTCGTGAGATGTGCGAGAAGGTCGGCGTGCCGGTGCCGAAGAACGCCGGTGTGCTCGCCAAAGAGACGATCGCGTGGGTCACGAGCCGGATCGACGCGGGGTCACCGGGTGCGGTCGAGGCGGTCCGGACGCTGAGGGCACGCGGGCATCGCGTCTTCACCTCGGCGGGTGCTCATTCGGCCTACACCGATGGCCACCTGCAGGCCATGGGAATCCGCAACCTGTTCGACGCGACCTATGGGTCAGATCTCATCGATCGGTGGAAGACGAACGCCGGGTTCTATCGGAAGATCCTCGAGCACTCGGGGATCCGCGGAGAGGACGCGGTGACCGTGGACGACCAGGAGAAGTGCCTCGACTGGGCAAGGCGTGCCGGCTTCGCGCGGACGTTCTTGCTCGCGACGGTCGGGGCGGCGTCGGCGCACGAGATGATCGCGACGCTTTCGGAGCTACCCGCGCGGCTCGAAGGCTGACCGCGATCGTGCGCTGCGGACCGTACGGGCTCGGATGATCCGGCGCGAGAATGCGGGCTCGACCGCGGTAACGCCGTTCCACGGCGTCCGCGAAGCCGTTGGCGATCCTGGCGTCCATCACCAGCTCGCCGTACCCGCGCTCGATGAGCGGGCGTTCGAGCTCGGCGAGCATCGGCCAGACCAGGCCTCGGCCGCGATGATCGGGATCGATCAGCACGTTGAACAACGTCGCGCGAGCTCTCGACCATCCGGGGCCGGCGACCGCGAAGCCGATGAGCCGGTCCGCGTCGAAGATCGCGGCCATCACCGACCGAGCGGACACCACTTGCTGTCGCATCTCTTGGTCGGTGAACGCGCGAACGCCCCACTCGGCGCGCTCCAGCTGCAGCATTCGCGACCCTAGGTCGCGCCAGGTCGGCTGGCCCGTCGGGACCAGCCGCGTCGACGCTATGCGGGCGTCACCTTCTCAGCGTTCTCTTTGTTGCGGCGCGGGTCCATCCCCTTGTCGTACGTGACGGCTTGGCCTTCGCTCAGCATGTCGAAGCCGCCCGATGCCACGGCCGAGCGGTGGAAGAAGATGTCCGTCCCGTCCGCCTGCTGGATGAAGCCGAAACCCCGGTCGCTAACTAGCTTCTTGATCGTTCCTGATGCCACGATGTCCTCCTGATCGCCGGCAGCGCCGGCGTCCTCACTGTTTTGTCGCCTTGGTCCGCGAGACATACGGCGACACACGGCGCGGTTCCTCGGGCGGACGTGGATGCCGGTAGTCGTGCACTTCGATCTCGTGTGCGGTGCGCGCCGCGCTGGCGTCCATTAGCGATTGCATCGAGCTCGAGTCAGCGACGCCAAACTGCGCGGTGCATCCGTTGGAACGGCAAGGGAAACCACCTGTTCGCACGGCAATCCTTTCAACGTGGAGATGGGCAATCGACTCCGCGTCTCAGGGAAAGGAGCCGGTCGTCACAGCGTAGCAGCCGTATCCAGCCTGATCCCTTTATCCGGCGCGTGCTGCCTTGACGACCCTCGCCTGTCCGGCGAGATCGCTCATGACAGTCGGCATCCCGCCAAGCGCGCGACGCAGGAGATCGACGACCGCGTCCGCGATCGGTGGATCGACCTCGAAGAGCGCAAGGCCGCCGGCCGCGAGCACGCGCGGAAGGTCGTTCGCGGCGCGGCAGATGAGCGCGAGCCCGTCGGTCCCCGCGGCGACCGCGAGCCGCGGCTCGAACGCCAGCGACGTGCGCTCGCCGACGAGATCGTCCAGCGCATCGTCGCGCAGATACGGAAGGTTCGCGACGACCATGTCGACCGTCTCGCTGATGGGTCCAAGCAGATCACCTGCACGGAACTCGATACGTTCCGCCACGCCGAGCTCGACCGCGTTCGCCCTCGCCACTGCGAGCGCGTCGGCGGAGAGGTCGCTGGCGATCACGCGTGCGGCAGGCTCGTGCGCCGCGATCGCGATCGCGACGGCGCCCGAGCCCGTTCCCAGATCGACGACCGTCAGCGAACGCCCCGCGATCGCCGACCGCGCGGCCTCCACCAGGGTTTCGGTCTCCGGCCGCGGGATCAACACGCGCGGATCGACGAGGAAGCGCAGGCCGTAGAACTCCTTGAAGCCCCGCAGATACGCGACCGGCTCCCCTTTCGCTCGCCGCGCGACGAGCTCGCGGTACCGGCGCATCGCGCCGTGCGACAGCTCCATGTCAGGATGCGCGTACAGCGTTTCCTTCGCGACGCCGAGCACGTGCGCAAGAAGGACGTCGGCGTCGAGGACGGCGGTCGCGATGCCGGCCGCACGCAGCGCCGCAGTGCCTGCGTCCCGCTCCTCACCCCACGTCCGCATCGGCGAAGTATCGTCGCGCGGTGCAGCGCCAGCCGACGGTGGCCGACGTCGTGGCGGCCCGGCGCGTCGTCGATCGGTATCTGCCGCGGGCCCCTCTCGAGCGCTCGCCGCTTCTCTCATCGGAGCTTCGCGCCGAAGTGCACCTCAAGATCGAGACTTTCAAGCCGACCCGGACGTTCAAGGTCCGCGGCGCGCTCAACAAGATCGCGTCGCTCAATGCATACGCGCGCGGGCGTGGCGTCGTCGCGGCGTCGGCGGGCAGTCATGCGCAGGGCGTCGCCTACGCAGCGTTGGCGCTCGGCACCCCGGCCACGGTGGTGATGCCGCGCGGCGTCTCGGAAACGATCGTTCGCGTGTGCCGGGCTTACGGCGCCGAGGTGCTGCTCGAAGGCGACGTCTACGACGACACGCTCGCCCTGGCGCATCGCATCGAGACCGAGCAGGGCAAGACGTTCGTCCATCCGTACGCGGACCCGCTCATCATCTCGGGGCAGGGCACGATCGGTCTCGAGGTCGTCGAGGATCTGCCCGAGGTCGACGTCATCGTGGTACCGGTTGGTGGCGGCGGCCTCATCAGCGGCATCGCGCTCGCGGTCAAGGCGACACGTCCCGGAACGCGTGTGGTCGGTGTCGAGCCCGACGGTGCTGACGCGGTCGGGCGGTCGGTCCGCGCGGGACGGCCAGTCACTCTCGAGCACGCCCATAGCGTCGCCGACAAGCTCGTCGCGAAGAGCACCGACGAGCTCAACGTGGCGCTCGCATCGCGGTATGTCGACGAGTTCGTCACCGTGGGTGATCCGGCGCTCGAGCGCGCGAGCTACGAATACCTCGATACGCTCTCGCTGCTCGTCGAGCCATCGGGCGCGGCGCCGCTCGCCGCCATCCGCGCGGGGAAGGTCGACATCACCGGCCGCAAGGCCGTCCTGATCGTGAGCGGCGGCAACGCGACGCCGTCGCTCATCGCGCGCATCGCGGCACAGCAGGCGACTGCCGCCGCAGGAGCCGCGATCTCGTGAGCGTTCGCCACGAGCGCATCACGGTCGCGACCGAGCGACGCGAGGAGACGGTCGACATCACCGCGCGCGTGAAGGCGGCGGTCACGCGGGCGAAGATCGCCGACGGCATCGTCGCCGTCACCGTCGCTCATACGACCGCCGGCGTCTTCGTCAACGAGAATGCCGATCCCGACGTGCGGCGCGACCTGCTCACCGCGCTCGAACGGGCCGTTCCGCGCGAGGCGAAGTACGCGCACGCCGAAGGAAACGGTCCCGCTCATGTGAAATCGGTGCTGATCGGTAGCTCGGTGACCCTGGCGGTGCGCGATGGCGAGCTCGCGCTTGGTACGTGGCAAGGCATTTACTTCGCCGAGCTCGATGGACCGCGCGAACGAAGCGCGACCATAACTGTCATCGGCGACTGAACCCGGTACCATCGTTCGCCTTAGGCTCGCGCGTTGACGACGGGGGAGCGGAGGACGCGATCACGATCACCTTGACCCGCACGCCTTCCATCAGCGCGCGCGAGGCGGGACAAGCGCTCCGCACTGCGCTCTCGCGAGGCGGCGATTGGGCTGAGCTCTTCTGGGAGCGACACGAAACTCTTCAGATCGTTCTCGATGACGGGCACGTCGAGGACGCAATCAGCGGTGTCGACCAGGGCGCCGGGATCCGAGTCACCAAAGGTGAGCGCACGACCTATGCGAATGGCAACGTCAATGATGTCGACGACCTCATCGCGCTTGCGGGTCGGGCCGCGCGTGGGGTGGAGGAAGGCGGCGCGCTCCACGAGGTAGGCGAGGTGACGCCGGACGAGCTGCCCCGCCCCTCAACCGTAGCCATCGACCCGCGATCGGTCGCGGTCGAGCGAAAGGTGGCCCTCCTGCGGCGCGCCGACCAGGTCGCTCGGTCGCTCGATCCGCGGGTCTCGCAGGTCACCGTGAGCTACGGCGAGAGCGTCCAGGAGGTCCTGATCGCCAACAGCGACGGCCTGCACCGCTCCGATACCCGGGTTCGGCTGAATTTCGCGGTCCACGTGGTCGCCAAGCAGGGCGAGGTCCTCGAATCCGGCTTCGAAGCTCTGCGCGGGACGTCGGGGTTCGAGATGTTGAGCGAGGAGGCGGTCGCCGAGGCCGCGCACACCGCGGCGCGCCGGGCGGTGCTCAACGTCGGCGCCGAGCCCGCACCGGCCGGCACGTACACCGTCGTCCTCTCGAGCGAGGCTGGCGGCACGCTCATCCACGAGTCGGTCGGACACGGGCTCGAAGCCGACCTGAACCTCAAGGGTCTCTCGGTGTACTCGGGGCGGATCGGCCAGAAGGTCGCGAGCGAGCTCATCACGGTCATCGACGATGGCACCGATCCGGACAAGCGCGGCACAGCGGCGATGGACGACGAGGGGACGCCGACTCAGCGGACGGTCCTCATCGAGAACGGCGTTCTCCGCACGTACCTCTCCGACCGCAAGCACGCCGCGAAGCTCGGGATACCGCGGAGCGGCAATGCACGTCGGGAGTCGTTCCGCTACCTGCCGATCTGCCGGATGACCACGACGATGATCGCTCCCGGCTCGTCGGATCCCGCGGAGATCCTCCGCTCGGTCAAAGACGGCGTCTTCGTGAAGAAGATGGGCGGCGGTCAGGTCGACGTCGTCTCGGGCAACTTCGCATTCGAGATCACCGAGTGCTACCGCATCCGCGATGGGTCGCTCGCCGAACCGCTGCGCGGCGCCACACTCGTCGGCCAGGGCCCCAAGCTCATGAGCGAGATCGACATGGTGGGCAACGACCTCGGCTACTCCACCGGCACCTGCGGCAAAGATGGCCAGGGAGCGCCGGTCGCCGACGCGCAGCCGACGATCCGCATCCCGAGCGTCGTCGTTGGCGGGAAGCTGAAGTGAGCGACGTCGTGGGCAGGCTGGCGGGTGGCGGGCTGGCGGGTCCTGTCCCGGGGTCGGGGCTGCGCGCTCGCCTACCGGTCCGCTTCGCCGTAGTGACAACCGCGTGCCGGCGACGCGGCCGGCATGACGGCTCGCGCGCAACCCGCTCCCCCGTGCCACCCGCCAGCCCGAGAGCGAGCCCACTCGCATGAGCGAACGCGTCACCAACGAGGTCGCCGTCGACCAAGCGTTGGATGCGTTGCGCGCGTTAGGCATCGCCGCTGGTGAAGTGTTCCTGCGCGAAGCCCAGTCGGGATCGGTCGAGATCAAGGACGGAGCGATCGATAGCGTCATCGCGCGCGGCGAGCGAGGGATCGGCATCCGTGTGCTCGAGGAGCAGCGGCTCGGTTTCGCGTACACGAGCGATCTGAGCACCGATGGCATCCGCGCCTGCGCCGACACGGCACGGCGAATGTCGGGCGTGACCGAGGCCGACAAGGATCTGGCGCTCGCGACGCGACCGATCGACGACGCCGACCTCGACATCTACCAGGCCGGGATCGTCAACCGCGCGCTCGTGGAACGCGGCAATGTGGCGCTAGCCGTCGAAGACGCCGCGCGGGCTACCGACCCGCGCGTGACGCAGTTCCGTAAGACGACTTACAGCGACTCCGAGTCGACGACCATCATCGCGACGACGACTGGCATGCGGGGCTCGTATCGCGAGTCGTACTGCGGCGCGATGACCTCGGCGGTCGCGACCCAGGACGGGGAGCGGCAGATCGGCTACCACGGCGAAGCCGGCCGCCGGTTCGCGGATCTCGATCCCAAGCGCGTGGGCGAGCAGGCCGCGCGGCGCGCCGTCGAGAAGCTGGGCGCGAGAGCGCTCAGCACGCAAAAGCTCCCGGTGGTCCTCGATCCGTGGATGGCGATGGACCTCCTGCGCGCGATCGGACCGCTCTTCTCGGCCGACAACGTCCTCAAGGGCCGCAGCCTCTTTGCGAGCAAGGTCGGACAACGCGTGGCAAGCGAGCGAGTCACCATCGTCGACGACGCGCGCCGGCCGCGTGGCCTCCGCAGCGCTCCGTTCGACGGCGAAGGCGTCGCCACCACGACCCAGACCCTCATCGACCGCGGAGTCCTGCGCGGGTACCTGACGTCGCTCAAGACCGCGCGCAAGCTCGGGGTCGAGCCGAGTGGGAACGCGCGCCGCGGAGGGTACGGCTCGCCGTCGCGCGTGGGCACCTCCAATCTCTACATCGACGCGGGGACGGACGACACCGCAGCGATCGCGCGCGGATTGGATCGCGCTCTCGCGATCACCTCGCTGCTCAACCTGCATACGATCGACCCGGTCTCGGGCGAGTTCTCGCTCGGCGCGACAGGCAATTACCTCGAACGCGGCCTGCGGTCGCATCCGGTGCAGGGCATCACCATCGCCGGCAACCTCACGCAGCTGCTCGGCGCGATCGTCGCGGTCGGCACCGACCTCGTGTTCGGACCGAGCGGACTCGGGAGTCCGACGCTCGTCATTTCCGAGCTTTCCATCGGAGGGGCGTAGTTGCCCTGGCGGAAGCTGCTCAAGGACGATCCCGTCCCGTGGCTGCTGGAACGAAGCGATCCAGCGGTGCGCGCGATGACGCTCCGTGTCTTGCTCGGCCGCAACCAGCGAGACCCCGAGCTTCGAGAAGCCCAGCAGCGCGCGATGAATGCGCCACCGATCTCGACCATCCTCCATCGCCAGCGGCCGACCGGCGGCTGGGCAGGACCCGACCTATGGCGCCCGAAGTACGAAAGCGCGCACTGGTCGAATCTCTTGCTCGTCGAGTACGGCGTCGATCCAGGCGACCCTCGGGTGCGTCGGGCTGCTCGCCACGTCCTCGAGCAGCTCGGTCAGCCGGACATGGGCGGCATGCGCTGGGTGTTCAACAAGGACCACGGCGCTGCCTGCTTGACCGGCAGCCTCGTTCGCTACGTCGCGCTCGCCGGCTACGGGAACGACGCGCGACTCGAGCCGGTCGTCCAGAGGCTGGTTCGTGATTCGAAAAACTTCGACGCCGCGTGCTGGATCAACGGCGAGCTGCCGTGCGCATGGGGATACGCGAGGCTCATCTGGGGCCTTGCCGCGCTCCCCGAGGCCGCGCGCACACGCGAGGTCCAGCGCATCCTCCGGCGCGGGGTCGAGTTCCTCCTCTCCTACCGCGTCGAGCGCGGGAACTATCCGACCGACACGGAGCCGAGCTACCTCTGGCGTCAGCTCTCGTTCCCGCTCTTCTACCAGGCCGACGTGCTCTTCGTGCTCCGCGCGCTGGACGCTGCCGGCGCGATCGACGACGATCGCGCCCAGCCCGCGATCGGTTGGCTTCTCGCGCGACAGGACTCGCGGGGTCGCTGGGGCGGCCACGCGCCATATGCCGCTCGCATGCCGTCGAAGGTCAATCCGAGCAAATGGGTGACGCTCCAGGCGTGCACGATCTTGAAGCACGCGTTCGGCGAGGCCGCCTGACCAAGCGGCGCATCCTGAAGGACGTTCCGGCACTCCGATTCGGCGAAGGCCGCGACTGCACCCTCCCCGCGGCGCTCGCCATCGCGACGGGCGGCGAATACGACTGGCTCATGGGTTGCTCGGGAGCGGCGTTCACGACGACGATCGACGAGACCTCCTGGGACCCGCTCGCGGCCACCCCACGCGATCCCGAGACCCGGACGCGGATGGCCGCCGCGGCCGGCGTTCGGATCGATCCGGTCGATCCACCGTTTGACGACGAGATGCGAGCGCTCGTACTCGATCGGCTGATCGAAGGCGTCGACACGCGCCTGCTGCCACTCGAGCTTGGCATTGGGGGCCCCGAATACGGCCTGATCGTCGGATACGACGACGAGGCACCGACCTTCTACCTGCGCACGTTCTTCGACAAAGACGATGACCTCCGCCGGGTCGGGTGGGACGTTTTCGAGAACGCCGAGCGCGGCGCGCTCACGTTCGCCGATCGGACAGCCGCACCGGATCGCGCACGGTCGGTCCGCGACGGGATCGACGTCGCGATCGCGTCAGCAGACGCGAGCGATCGCGCCCTCATGTCGTGGGCCGCGACGCTTCGTGATGACACGCGTTGGGCCGATTCCAAACATGCCGGAAGCGCGGCATTCGCCGACCACGCCATGCGAGCTGTCTTGGTTGACAAGCGCCGTGCGGCGGCGCGCTTCCTCCGTGCCGCGCGCGGCCTCTTCGCCAACGCTCCAGGTGGCGACCTGTTGCGGGCGGCGGAGTCGTGCGGATACGCGGCCGATGCCGCCGCGAAGGGCGGCCTCGGTCCGTTCGATGGCAGCGTCGCGATGCGCTTCATCGACGCTGGGCATCGCCGTGCGTTCGCCAAGGGTCTCGACGCCGTCCGCGACCACGATCGCGAGGCCCGCGAGGCGCTCGCATCCGCGCGGTCGAGCATCAAATGAGCGATCCGCTCGCCGCGCTCCTTCTCGGACTCGTGCAGGGCCTCACCGAATTCCTACCGGTCAGCTCGACCGCGCATCTCATCCTCGTGCAGGACCTGCTGAAGCTTGATCCGGAACGCTTCGGTCTCTCGTTCGACGTCGCGCTCCACCTCGGCACTGCGCTCGCCGTGCTGCTGTACTTCGCGTCGACCTGGATCGCGCTGGGGCGCGACGTCGTCCGCGGCCGCTGGCACGAGCCGCTGCTCGTCATCATCGGCACGCTGCCCGCCGCCGTCGCCGGCGTGCTCTTCCAATCGGCCGTCGAGCGCGAGCTCCGCGGCGCCCTCGTGATCGCGGCGGGGCTGGTCGTCGGGTCGATCGTGTTCGTCGGGGCCGAGGCCATGGCGCGCAGGGAGCGAGCGACGCCGAGCCTGCGACTCGCCGAAGCGCTCTACATGGGCGCGGCTCAGGCGATCGCGCTCGTCCCCGGGATCTCCCGGTCCGGGATCACGATCTCCGCGGGGCTCACGCGCGGGCTCCGCCGCGAGGATGCGACGCGGTTCTCGTTCCTCCTCGCGACGCCGGTGATCCTCGGCGCCGGCGCGAAGACGCTGCTTGACGCGCGAAAGGCGGCCGAGCTGCTCGCGACGCCGGGAGTGCTCGCGATCGGGTTCACGGTGTCGTTCCTGGCCGGGCTCGCCGCGGTCGCCTTCATGGTCCGCTTCCTGCGCACGAACTCGCTCAATTGGTTCGTCGCATACCGGCTATTGCTGGCCGCAGCCATCGTGGTCGCGGTCGCGGCGGGAGTGCTGTCGCCCTAGCGCGAGCAGAGTGTCAAGTCAGCGCATCGCGCGTGGCACGATATCGCCGTGGACCTCGGGCTCAAGGGAAAAGTCGCGGTCGTCGCGGCGTCGAGCAAGGGGCTGGCCCGCGCTGTCGCGGAAGAGTTCTCGCGCGAGGGCGCGCGCGTCGTGATGTGCAGCCGTGACGAAGCATCGATCAAGGGCGCGGCCGACGGCATTCAAAAGAAGACCGGTGGCGAGATCGCCTGGACGGTCGCGGATGTCGGCACGGCACAAGGCTGCGACCGGCTGCTGAAGACGGCGCTCGACAGGTTCGGGACCATCGACATCCTCGTCTCGAATGCCGGCGGCCCGCCGCCCGGGCGATTCGACGACCTTGACGATGCCGCCTGGCAGAAGGCCGTCGACATCACTCTGTTCTCGGCGGTTCGCCTCACCCGGCTGGCGCTGCCGCACATGCGCAAGGCCGGAAGCGGCTCGATCGTCTACATGACTTCGACGACGGTCCGTCAGCCAACGCAGTACCTCAACCTCATCCTCTCGAACGCGATCCGCGCCGCCGTGCAGGGTATGGCGAAGACGCTTTCGAGCGATCTCGCGAAGGACGGCGTGCGCGTGAACTGCGTGCAGCCCGGTCGGATCTTCACCGAGCGCATCCAGCAGCTCGACAACGACACCGCGCGCCGCCAGGACACCACTCCCGATGCGATCCGCGCGCATTATGAAAAGAACGTCATCCCTTTGGGTCGCTACGGCAAGCCCGAGGAGTTCGCCGCGGCGGTCGTCTTCCTCGCATCGCCGAAGGCGTCGTACATCACGGGCACCTCGCTCCAGGTCGACGGCGGCATGCTCATGAGCATGTTCTGATGACGGTCGGCGCTTACACCGTGATCTTCGACGATGATCGACGGGTGCTCCTCTGTCACCGGCGCGACTTCGACGCCTGGAACCTGCCGGGCGGCGGGGTCGAAGAGGGTGAATCGCCATGGGATGCGGCGATACGTGAGGCACGCGAAGAGGTCTGCCTCGATATCGAAATCATCCGCTTGACCGGCCTGTACTGGAAGCCCCAGAAGCGAGATCTAGTCTTCAACTTCGAAGGTCGCGTCGTCGGTGGCGTTCCAGCGACGAGCGATGAGGCAGATGCGGTCGGCTATTTCGCGATGGACTCGCTGCCGGCGAACACCGCGCCGCTGCAGGTGGAGCGGATCAGGGACGCACTGGCCGGCGGACCGCCGGTGCTCCGCACCCAGACAGGAGCGGGGATCCGCGAGCTCTTCCGCGCGACGCCGGCGGCTACGTGATCGTCACCGACCGCCTCACCCCGCAGGTCTTTCGCCTGCCGATCGAGAAGATCCGCGCCGGATACAAGAGCGACATCTATTTCGCCCGCACCAAGCTGATCCTCGAGCGCGACGCAAGACACGACCGTGTGACGATGCAGATCTTCCAGAAGCATCCCGACGCGGTCATCGTGGGCACAGACCAGACGCTCGCGATCCTCCACGTCGGCGCCGGCCGCTATCGCGACCGCGCTCTCGCCCAAACGCTCTTCGAGCGCTACCTCGCCGCGGAGAAGCGCCTTTACGCGGCCTGGCTCGCGCTGCCGCAGCTCGACTGGTCGCGCTACGAACCCGTCGCACGCGAGGTCTTCGAGATCAGCCGCGAGCTCGCCTCGCTCTGGGAGCCCGCCTGGCACGAGCTCGAGGTCACATCGCTGTACGACGGCGAGAGCGCGACGCCGTTCGAGCCGGTCATGCACATCGAGGGCGAGTACGCGGCATTCGCGCACCTCGAGACGCTCTACCTCGGCGCGCTTTCCGAGGGGACGCGCGTCGCGACGAATACCCGTGACGTCGTGCAGGCGGCCAACGGCAAGCCGGTGATCATGTTCGGTGCGCGCCATCAAACGCACGAAGCGCAGGCGGGCTCGGGCTACGCGGCGTGACGCTCAAGTTCGACGAATTCATCAATCGCTCCAGCGACGCCATCGGCCACCTCACGGCGAAGGGCACGGCCGAGGGCCACGTGAACCTCACGAGCCTCGTCGACTTCCAGAACGACGTGGTGAACACCTCGCTCGGCGTCGCGCACGCGCTGGGCGCGCGTCTCTGGGGCGTCCGGATCGACACCAGCGAGACCCTCATCGACCGCTCGATCCTCCGCGAGCTCGAGGAGAGCGGCGGCGAGGCGCAAGGGCAGTTGCGCGGCGTCACGCCGCGGCTCGTGGAGCTGCTGCGCGAGGCGCTGGACCGCCACGGATACGCGCACGTTCGCATCGTCGCGTCCGGTGGATTCGACGCGGACAAGATCCGGCGCTTCGAAGCGCTCGGAGTTCCCGTCGACGTGTACGGCGTCGGCTCCGCGCTCGTGCACGGACCGGGGTTCGATCACACCGCCGACATCGTTCGCGTCGACGGCCGGCCCCTCGCGAAGACCGGTCGGCGCTACCTGCGGAGCGATCGTCTGCATCCGGTCGACTGGCGGACGCTCGTGGCCGAGGGCGATTGGGCGCGGTCGAGCTCCTGACGCTCATCGTGGGCCTCGGCGTCGCCGGGCTCGCGAAAGGCGCGACCGCGATGGGGCTGCCGCTGATCGCCACACCGATCCTCGCGTCGGTCTTCGGGCCGAGGCAGGCGGTCGTGATCATCAGCATCCCGATCGTCGTCGCGAACACGCTGCTCGTCCTGCAGAGCTGGCGGGTTTGGAGCCTCCTTCCAAGCCTTCTGCCGCTGGTCGCGGCGAACGCGGTCGGGACGGTGTTCGGCGCGTTCCTGCTCGCCGGGCTCGATCAGCGGACCTTCGCCGTCCTCATCGCCGCGATGGCCGCGCTCTTCCTGCTGCGCGGCGGTCGGCTCGTCGGAGATCCGGGCACCCGGCGGGCACGGTTCCTGGTTCCGGTCGTCGGCTTCGCCGGCGGCGTCATGCAGGGCACAACATCGATCTCGAGCCCGTTGATCGGGTCGTTCTTCCACGCCATGCGGCTCGAGCCGCGGGATTACGTCATCACGCTCGCCGCGGTCTTCCAGATCTCGGCGATCGTGCAGGTCATCTCGTACGACGCGCTCGGACTGTTCACCCCCGAGCTTGCGACCCTCGGCGTCCTCGCGTGCATCCCGATGCTGCTCGCGCTCATGGCTGGGATCGCGGTCCGCGGCCGGCTCGACCAGGTCCGGTTCCGTCAGCTGATCGTGGTCCTCATCGTCGTGAGCGTCGCGAACCTGCTCTGGCGCACGTTCGTGTCCTGACAGACGTTGTCTGAGTGACCGGGCGACCTAGCATTCCGTTCGGTGGAAGTGCTACCGAACGTCCATGCGGTACGGGTCATCGGCGCTCAGGCGTACCTGCTCGTCGACGGGGACGAGGTCACGCTCGTGGACGCCGGGCATGTCGGCTCGGGGGGGATGCTGCGGCGTTACCTCGCCCGGATCGGCCGCTCGACCGAGCACATCACCCGGATCCTCTGCACGGAACGCCTTCGCATCGGGCTCCGCGACGTGATCGCAAATTTCTCGCCCGGACCGGTCATCGCCCTGCTCACGCGCGCGCCCGCTCACGCGAGACCCCTCGAGGACGGTGAGCTCCTCCCGATGCTCGGGGGCTTGCGCGTGCTGCACACCCCCGGGCACACCCCAGGCAGCATCTGTCTCTACTCGCCCAAGTACCGATTCGTGATCGTCGGCGACACGCTGCAGCGGATCAAGGGACGGCTCACGCTACCCAACTACTTCTTCACCGACGACATGGCACAGGCCCGCCGCTCCATCGCGCGGGTCGCGGACCTTGACGTGGAGACCATCCTGTTCTCGCATTACCCGCCGTATCGGGAAGACGCGCGGGCCGCGCTGCGGGCACTCGTTACGTAGCGAGAGGAAGGGGGCTTGGGGGGCATCGCCCCCCAACTGTGGAGACGCTCAACGACATCCTCGAGGAATCCGCGCGCAAGTACGACGGGAAGCCGGCGTTGATCATCCGACCGGGCTTCCGCACGAGGACGTGGGCGTACCGCGACCTCGCCGACATCGTGCCGCGGGTCGCACGACATCTCGCCGACTCGGGTCTCCGACCTGGCGACCGCGTGGTGATCTGGGGCGCCAACCGTCCCGAGTACGGGATCGCTCTTTTGGCGACGCTGCGGCTCGGCGCGGTCCTCGTGCCGCTCGACATGAACTCGCTGGTCGACTTTGCCCAGCGCGTCGCCGAGCGCACCAAAGCGGGCGCCGCGATCGTCTCGAAGCAAACGCTGGAGCGGGCGCGCTCCCTTGGTATCCCGCTGCACGAGATGGAGCTCCTCCCCGACCTCGCCCGCAACAAGGAGCCGCTCGCCAAGGCTGCGCTCGCCGGAGACGCGCTCGCCGAAGTCGTCTTCACCTCGGGAACGACCGGGGAGCCGAAGGGCGCGATGCTCACGCACGGCAACGTTCTTTCGAACGCGCTCGCAGCGACGAAGATCTTCCCGCTCGGGCCGCATCAGCGGCTGCTTTCGTTCGTGCCGCTTTCGCACATGTTCGAGCAGATGGCCGGGTTCTTCTGTCTTCTGATCTCAGGCGCGTCCGTCGTCTACCCGACGAGCCGTCAGCCCGCGGTCGTGCTGCGAACGATGAAGGAGTTCGGCGTCTCGATGGTGCTCATCACGCCCGCGGTGGTCCGGTCCATCCTGCTGGCCATCGAGCGGCGCGCGGAGGCTCAGGGCAAGAAGGAGTCGCTCGAGAAGGCGCGACGGATCGCGCGGCGCCTGCCGATCTTCCTGCGACGGCTCCTCTTCCGTAGCGTGCACGCGAGCTTCGGCGGTCGCTTCCGCTACATCGTCTCGGGTGCGGCCGCGCTCGACCCCGCGCTTGGCGAAGCCTGGCGCGACATGGGTGTCGACGTCCTGCAGGGCTACGGCATGACCGAGTGCTCGCCCGCGCTGACCTTCAATCGCCTTGGTCGCAATCGCCTTGGCTCGGTCGGCGTGCCGCTTCCCGGCGTCGAGGTCCGGACGAGCGAGGACGGCGAGGTGCTGGCTCGCGGGCCGAACGTTTTCAAGGGCTACTGGCAGAACGACGAGGCGACGCAGGCGGCATTGGCGGGTGGCTGGTACCACACCGGCGACCTCGGCAAGTTCGACGACGACGGCTTCCTCTGGCTGCACGGTCGGAAGAAGGACATGATCGCCCTCGCCGACGGCCTCAAGGTCTATCCCGAGGACATCGAGAACGCGATCGGCGAAGACCCGCGCATCCAGGCCGCATCTACCGCGACGCGGCCGGTCCTCGCGACCGTCGTCGGTCTCGAGCGGCCGGGCCAGCCGGTCCAGGTCCACGCGGTATTCCTGTTGAAGGATCCCGACGCGGTGACCGCGATCGTGCGCGACACGAACACAAAGCTCTCGGGGAGCCAGCAGATCCGCGGTTGGTCCATCTGGCCGGACGACGACTTCCCGACGACCCCGACGCAGAAGGTCAAGAAGGCGATCGTGATCCAAGGTCTGCTCGAGTCCAACGGCGCACCGCCCGCGGCGATGAAGAGCACCCCGGCACGCGCGCTCGACGAGGTGGAGTCAGTCGTGGCGCAGGTCGCGAACAAACCTGCCGCCGCGATCTCGCAGCAGGCGACGCTCTCCGACGACCTCGGGCTCGACTCGCTCGCGCGTATCGACCTCCTCGGCGTGATCGAGGAGGAGCTCGGCGTCTTCATCGACGATGGCGCACTCGAGCCGAACGCGACGGTGGCCGATCTCGAGGCGCTCGTGAAGGCCGCGCGCGATACCAAGCGCGAGACCGGGATCTTCGGTTGGCCGCTCAATCCGCTGGTGCGCTCGTTCGGGCTCCTGCTCCAAGAGACGCTGCTCTACCCGCTCGTCCATCTCTTCTACCGCGTGAAGATCACCGGGATCGACAAGCTCGCGAAGTTGCGCGGCCCGGTCCTCTTCACCCCGAACCACTGCCTTCACTGGGACAACGGGATCATCATCATGGCGATCCCGCTGCGTTGGCGTTGGAAGCTCGCCGTCGCGGCGGCCGCGGACGACGTGTTCGGGAATCGGTTGAACGGTCTCGCAAGCGCGATCCTGGCAAACGCGTTCCCCCTCGCGCGCGAGGGTCCGATCCGCCGCAGCCTCGAGCTCCTGGGCGCGCGACTCGATCGGCAGTTCTCGGTCCTCATCTATCCCGAGGGCAAGCTCACCGTCGGTGGCCCGACGCAGCCGTTCAAGGCCGGCGCTGGCCTCATCGCCGTCGAGGGAGGCACGCCAATCGTGCCGATGAAGCTCAAGATCAACAAGGTCTCCGTCCTCGACCACTGGGACCGGTCGTGGGACGCCTCGCGCTCGAACGGCTGGCGCGGCGACGTCGAGGTCGTGTTCGGCGACCCGCTCTACTTCCCGGCCGGCACTCCGCCGACCGAAGCGACGGCGAAGCTGCAGGCAGCGGTCGCTGCGCTCTGATGCGGACCGCGCGCGAGGCCGCGATCTTCGTAACGCGCGGCGGACAGTTCCTGCTGATGCATCGCGCGCAGGACGATTACTGGCACGTCGCCGCGGGAGTGGTCGAGGAGGGCGAGAGCTTCGCAGACGCCGCCGCCCGCGAGCTGCGCGAAGAGACCGGACTCGACCTGCCGATCACCGATCTCGCGATGCCCCAGGGCTACCGCGTGCCTGAAGGGATGCTGACGGAGTACGCGCCAGGCATCACGGAAGTGATGATCGAGAACTTCTCCGTCGAAGCACCCGCGGGCTGGGAGCCTGTGCTCAACGAGGAGCACGACCGCTACCAGTGGCTCGATCTCTCCGACGCGATAGCCATCGCCCACTGGCCGGAGACGCTCGAGATCATCGCGGCCCTCGCGGCACCAACGCCCGAGGCGCGGTAGCGGCCTCCTTCATCTCCGTCGTCATCCACGCGTACTGACGGCCCTCACGGTTGGTGGCGGAGGCGTGCTCGCCCTTCGTCGTGAGCACGACCACGTTGAACGCGGCGTCCTCGAGCGCGTTGGCGTCGGCGATCGTCGAATGGGCGACCTCGTCGGCGCGCATGCCCGCCGCGAGCCGGTCGACCGCGGTCTTGGCGCTCAGGTTGCGGATCGCGAGCTCGCCGTATCCCGTGCATGCGGCCGCGCCGTAGCGCGTGTCGCAGTAGTTGCCCGCGCCGACGATCGGCGAATCGCCGACGCGCCCCGGGTATTTGTACGCCCAACCGCTCGTGGTCACCGCCGACGCGAGGTGGCCCTTGCGGTCGAGCGCGAGGAAGTTCACGGTCCCGAAATGTTCGCGCACGGTGTTCAGCACGATCGGAAGAAGCTTGGAACGGCGGCGGATGCTCGCGGGCGTCTCGCCCGCGGCGCGGAGCCGCTCGACCCAGAGCTTGCGCGTCGCGGCGGTCAGGTTCTGCGCCTTGCTTGCGCCGATCTCCTTCGCGAAGCGCGCCGCGCCCTCACCGACGAGCATGACGTGCGGGCCGCGCTCCATCACTGCGCGCGCGACGCTGATCGGATGGAGGTAGCCCTGAAGCGCGGCGACCGCGCCGGTGCGATGCGTCGTGCCATCGACGATCGACGCGTCGAGCTCGACCTCCCCGAGGACGTTCGGCCGACCGCCACGCCCGACGCTCGTGTCCGTCGGGTCCGCCTCGATCACCTTCGCGCAGGCCTCGACCGCGTCGAGGGCCGAGCCGCCGCGCGCGAGGATGCGGATCCCGACCGGCAGCCCGGGCGCGCCATTGCCGCTCGCGACGATGATCGGAACGGGCATCAGCGTCCGGTAAGACCGCGCACCACGCGGAAGCCGACGCCGCGCAGATCTTCGCCGGCGAAGGATCGGGCCGCGAGGTCGTCTCCACGGCGAAGCACGCGACCCCCTTCGGCCCAGCTGTTCGTCCACTCGCGCACCGCGCCGACCTCCGCGAGTACGCCGTCCCTGCGCGCGGCCTTCTCCCACTCGCGCTCGTCGGGCAGCCGATAGATCCGGCCGGTGCCCATCGTGAGCCACCGGCAGTACGCGACCGCGTCGGCCCACGACACGTCCTCGACCGGCGCCTCCCCGTGAGCACGCTGCGCCTCCCAGTTGCGCGGCGCAGCGTGATGCGTCTCATCGAGGAACGCGCCGTAGTCGGCAACGCTCACCGGGTGACGCGCGACCGCGAAGACGTTGACGTGCTCGGTTCGCGGTGGGTCGCCAAGCAGCGCGTCGCCGGCGGGCACGACGACGACGTCGGGCTCAACCACGCGGGTACCCTACAGAACGGTCGCGCAGCGAGCGTTCCGTACAGGCCGAGCGCTCCCCCGTTCGGGGTAGCCAGCGCTCGGGGGAGTACTCCATCGGGAGACGCATTCACTCCCACGGCCGATGGGGAACGAGCTCTCCTCTGCGATCTTCTCGTCATGAACACATACCCCGCCATCTGGAGCGCACGCCTCGTCCCGCCGTCCATCAACGCGCCGACCGTGACACCGGTCAACGTGATGGTGCGGGTCGTCTACAACACCCTCGACGGGATCGTGAACGACTACTTCGTGATCACCGCGTCCGTCTCGTCCCGCTAAAACAAGACGGCCCACTAGGGCCGTGTCGGGATCGGAAGGCCTCCACCGAGCGCGAGAGCGAGCGCTGCCTCCTTCACCCCGACGCGAGGATACGCACGGCGTTCCTGCGGGCAAGAGCCATGACGGTGAGCATCGGGTTTACCCCCGATGCGCTCGGAAATCCCGATGCATCGGCGACGTAGAGGCCGCGCACCCCGCGGACGCGGCCCTCGGGATCGGCGACGGCGTCACGGCGCCCGCCCATCCGCGCAGTGCTCATCTGATGCGCGCTGAAGACCGCCACCCTATTCGGCACGATCCCTCGTCGTTCGACCTCGCGGGCGAACGCAGCGAGATCGTCGCCGCGCCGTACGGCAAGCGGTCTGGTGTGGAGGGTGAAAGCTTCGCGGGCTCCCGCCGCGAGATGGATGTACGCCGCTTCGACGATCGCGCGGACGCAGTGGCGCGCCGCCATACCGCGAACGCGGTAGCGGACGATGGGCCTGCCGGCGCGGTCGATCATCACTCGGCCGGCCTCGCGGTCGCGCACGATCGGAATGATCACGGCGACGTGGTCGAGCTCCCGCATGCGCTCGGAATGCTCCACTGCCCCCCGCCACGGGAAGGAAGCGGCGAGCACGCCCGGGAGAGCCGACGGGACCTCGAGGCGAAAGCCGTACGCGCCGTCGAGCCAAGCGTACGCATCGCTCATCACCGTCTGCGGCGGACCGGACCAGAGTCGGATCGGCTCGTCGTAGACCGCGGGCACCGGCGGGACCGGATGCAGATGGAGCGAACGGCCGACCTCGTGCCCGCCAAGTCCGGATCGGAGCAGCAGCGCCGGCGTCCCGATGGCCCCACCGGCGAGGACGACGACCGGCCCGTGCACCGCGATCTTGCGGCCGTCGACGAAAGTCGCTTCAACGCCGGTCACGGCTCCCGCGGCCGTGGTGATGCGGTCCACATGGCACTCAGGCACGAGCACGCCACCGGCGGCGATGGCGTCCGGGAGATAGGTCCGCATCGTGGATTGCTTCGCGCCGCGCCGGCACCCGTAGCCGCAGTGACCGCAGTCGCCGCAGCCCTTTACGTTCCGCGGGACGACCCGCCAGGAGACACCCGCCGCATCGAGACCGCGCGCGAGCGCCGCGTTCTGACCGTTGAGCTCGCTCTCGTCGCTATCGACGTCGATGCGCGCTTCGACCGCGTCGTAGTGCCCGTCGAGCTCGTCGCCCATCCCGTCGAGGCCCGCTTTTCTCCATTCCTCACGGATGTCCGCGGGAAGCCGGAGCGAGGTGCTCCAGTTCACGACGGTGCCGCCGCCGACGGTGCGGCCGGCGAAGACGCTGATCGCGAGATCGTCCGTGGCAAGCAGCTGCCGATCCCAGAAGAGTCGGGCGGCGCCCGCAGACTCGCGTCCGTCGAATTCCGTTTCCTGCGTGAGCGCGCCCTGCTCGAGCACGACCACTTTGCGTCCGGCACGTGCGAGCTCGGCGGCCGCGACCGCGCCACCGGCGCCGGAGCCGACGACGATCGCATCGGCGCCCAGTTCGTCATCGTCCGCGACCCGTCGCGGATGTACGGCTGGAGCGGCGGGTGCATCGAGCGCCGGACGGCCATAGCCCACCCGCTCCCACAGCGGGTTGGCTGTCCCATCCGATGCGGCGTACGCGAAGAAGAGCGCAAGGCGTTTTGCGGCCTGGAACGCGGTGCGCCGGAGCCCGACGGGGCTATCGCCCCACCGCAGGAGATAGCGCTCGCGGTCGGCGCGCGTCATTCGACTGAAGCGGCGAGGGGTCGCGAGCAAGGCGAGGTTGACGATGGGCTGCTCGATCAGACGCAGAAAGAGCGCCAGGTCAGCGACGAGCTTCGGGCGACCGACCGCGACGAGGTCGTGGACGATGTGGTCAGCGGTGGAAACAGGATCGCTGTCGGGCACGAACGTTTCGACGACGCGCGCGAGCGTCGCCCGCTCGCGCTCGCCGAGTTTCACGCCGGGACGGCGGTCTTGCGCTTGGCCTGTTCCTCCGCGGCGAGCTCCTTGCGCAGGGTCTTGCCGACGACCGTGTGCGGTAGCGACGCCCGAAATTCGACCTGCCGTGGCACCTTGAAGTCCGCGAGGGTCTTCCGGCAGTGCGCGATGATCTCGTCGGCCGTGGCCTCTCCACCCGGCCTAAGCACGACGTAGGCCTTCACTTCCTCGCCCTTGGTCGGATGCGGTATCCCGATGACCGCCGCGTCGGTGACCGCGGGGTGCGCCACGAGGACCTCCTCGACATCGCGCGGATACACCTTGAATCCGGAGACGATGATCATCTCCTTCTTGCGATCGACGATCGCGAAGTAACCATCGGCGTCGACCGTCGCGATGTCCCCCGTGTACAGCCAGCCTCCGCGGAGTGCCTGAGCCGTCTCTTCAGGCTGGTGGTAGTAGCCGTCCATGAGCTGCGGTCCGCGCAGGATGAGCTCTCCCGGCTCGCCGATGGCCATCTCGCGTTCGCCGGCGTCGAGGTCCACGATCTTCGCCTCGACATCGGGGAACGGCACGCCGATGCTCCCGACCTTCTGCTTGCCCTCGCCGAACAACGGGTTGCAGTGCGTCACCGGTGCGGCCTCGGTGAGACCGTAGCCCTCGACGAGCTTCGCGCCG
>VBDQ01000037.1 GCA_005889075.1 Chloroflexota bacterium | reverse complement strand
GGGATGCACGGTCGTTTCCAGATCCGCGACAACTGCCGCATCGTCCAGCGTCGCCGGACGGACGTCGAGGTCGGCGATCTTCACCTGAGCCTCCCGAGCGCCTTGTCGCGGGCGATCTGACCCAGCTGCACGACGTACTGCACGATCTCGCGGCGCCCGAACTTCGACTTCCCGAGCTCGCGGTCGCGGAAGGTGTATGGAACCTCGACGATCCGCGCTGCGCGGGCCCGCGCGATCACCTCGAGCCCGATCTTGAAGCCGATCGCGTTGAGGCGAACCCCGTCGATCGCCCTCCGCCGGATGGCGAAGAATCCGCTGGTCGCATCGCGGACCGGCACGAGCACGCTTCCCATCATGCACGCGACCCGCGAGACGACGCGCCGGCGCATCGGCCAGTCCCTGGTCCCACCTCCTTTGACGTAACGGCTGCCGACGGCGAGGTCGGCGCCCGCGTCGATCGCGTCGACGAGCCCGGGCACGACCTCTGGCGGATGCGAGAGGTCCGCGTCCATGACCACGAGCGGATCGCCTCGCGCCACCTTCATCCCCGCGATCACCGCCGACGCCAGTCCCGCTTTGCCCGAGCGGCGCACGACCCGGACCGGCCGCGCCGGCGCGAGACCCGCCGCGATGTCCGCGGTCCCGTCGGGCGAGCCATCGTCGACCACCACAAGCTCCCACTCGCGTCCGGCAAGGGACACGGCGAGTCGCTCGACGAGCGGCGTGATCGAGCCGGCCTCGTTGTACGTGGGGACGATCACCGAGATCACGGGCGCCGATAGTCTAGGAACGGTGCGCGTGGCGTTCGACGCGCGTCATCTGCAGACCGTGGCGCGCGTCCGCGGCATCGGGCGCTACTCGCGCAACCTGCTGGCGGCGTTCGCGCGCGCCGCGCCGCGCGACATCGAGTGGATCCTCGTACGGCTGCGGAATTTCCCCGCGGCGGACGCGGGGCTTCTCCCGCCGCACGCGGACCTCGAGACCGCGCGCCTCCGTCGTCCGGAGCTCTCGATGCTCGCGCTCGACCCCGTGCTGCTGAGCTTCGAGCTTTCGCGCGCGCGTCCGACCCTCTATCACGCGACGCAGCTCTCCCTTCCGGCTCGGCGGTCGTTCGCCGCGGTCCTCACGGTGCACGATCTCGCGCCGCTCATCTGGCCTGGCGAGTACCTGCGCCTGCCGTACTCGCGCATCGGCCACACCTGGCAGTACGCGCTCGCGCGCCGCGCCGACGCGATCATCGCGGTCTCGGACGCGACGCGGCAGGACGTCATCGAGCGCCTCGGCATACCGGAGGAGCGTGTCCACGTCGTGCCCGAGGCCGTCGACGACGCGTTCGCCCCACCGCCGCGCGACGAGGGGCGCGCCTTGGCGCGCGACCGCTTCGGCGTGGCGTCGCGCTACGTGCTCTATGTGGGGCAGTTCGACGCGCGCAAGAACGTTCGCGGCCTGCTCCGCGCGTTCGCCCGGGCGGCCGATCGCGACCGCGAGCTGCGCCTGGTGGTCGTGGGCGATCTGGGAAAGCTCGCGCATTACCTTCACGATGCGCTCGCGCACGAGCGGGTTCCGACCGATCGCGTCGTGCTCACCGGATTCGTCGACGACCAGACCCTCGCCGCTCTCTACGCCGGCGCCGAGGCCCTCCTCCATGCGGCGCTCCTCGAGGGCTTCGGGCTCACGGCGCTGGAGTCGCTCGCGGCGGGCACCCCCGTCGTCGGCTACGCGGGAGGCGCTGTTGCCGAGGTCGTGGGGGATGCCGGCCTCTTGGTGCGGAGCGGCGACGAGGAAGCACTCGCGGGCGCGCTCTGCCGGATCCTGGACGACCATGCGCTTCGCGCGAGCCTCGCCTCGCGCGCGCGGTCGCGCGCGGCCGCGTTCTCCTGGGATCACGCGGCGCAGCAGACCCTCGCGGTGTACCGCTCCGTCGCGCGCTGACCTCTAGACTTGAGATTCCGAGATGGCTCGACGCATCCCACTTCCACGCCTCACGAACCGCCAGCGCATCGCGCGCTGGCAGCGCGAACGCCGTCAGCAGGCGATCTACATCGTCGTCTTCTCCTCGATCCTTTTCTTCGTCATCGGCCTCGCGGCGTGGGCGGCGAGCGACAAGTACTACCAGGACAACCTCAAGGCCGCGATGCGCATCGACGGTCGCGCGGTGCCGATGCGCGACTACAAGAGCGAGCTCAAATACGAGCTCGCGCGGTTCTACGTCGAGTTCGGCGTCCCGGCGGGCAGCGAGAACGACCCACAGCTCGATCAGCAGAAGGCCTCGTACGAGCGCACCGCACTCGACACGATCGAGGAGTACTCGCTCCTCGACATACAGGCGAAGGCCGACGGCGTCACGGTGGCTCCGGATACGATCGACGCCCGGTACAACGAGGACTGGAGCCAGTACCGCAGCCGACACATCCTCATTCAGATCAACAAGGACGCGCCCGACCAAGCGCTCGAGGCGAGCAACGCGCTGGCGAAGGCGACGGCGATCCGCGATCAGCTGCGGCAGGACCCGAACAACCAAACTCTCTGGAACCAGCTGGCAAAGGACAATTCCGACGATCCCGGGACGAAGGACTCGGGCGGCGAGCTCGGTTGGGTCGGAAAAGGCCAGTTCGTCAAGGAGTTCGAGAACGCGGTAAAGGCCCTGCCAGTCGGCGCGATCAGCGATCCCGTCAAGTCCGACTTCGGCTACCACATCATCCAGGTGGAGGAGCGGAAGGGTCCCGAGGCGCACGAGGTCGTGAAGAAGTGGCTGGCGTCGGGCTTCACCCTCGCCTACATCAAGCGGCACACCCGCTACGACGTGCTGCGCGACGAGTTCACGACCAAGCGCCAGGACGCGGCGGTCACCTCCCCGACGGCGCAGGTGCACGTCGCGATGATCCAGGTCGCGGCTCCGAAGCCGGTCGGCGGCGACTTCCAGGCGTTCAGCGCCCAGCTCAAGAAGGTGAACGACATCGCGACCGCGCTGCAGAGCGGGACCGACTTTGGCGACGTCGCCAAGCAGTACTCCGAGGATGCGGCCACGAAGGACAAGGGCGGCGACCTCGGCTGGATCGCGCGCGGCATGCTGACCGACCTCGCGGCCGAGAACGAGATCTTCACGCTCGACGCGGGGAAGATCAGCCAGCAGCACAACGGCCTCAACAACACGACCTGGTACAAGGTCATCGAGAAATCCGACTCGCGCGCGCTCGACGACGATCAGAAGTCGAAGATCAAGGACAACGCGTACCAGTACTGGCTGAACCAGCAGAAGAAGGCGCACGACGTCCTCCGCCTCATCCCCGGTCTCGAGTTCGAGTAGCCCGTTGAAGGGGGCTTCGCCCCCTTCAGATCCCCTGCGAGCGCTCGAGTCGCTCTTGCTTCGCTGGCCCTCCGGCGTGGATGTGGTCCCGGCGAGCGCGCTCGACCGGCACACGTTCGCGACGATCCGGCCGGTCGCGATCGTGCTCGACGCGGTCCCCGATTGGAGCCTCCTCCGCTCGCGCTATCCCGCGGACCAGCCCGTCGCGCTTCTGGATGGTGAAGGCGAGCGCGACAGCACGCTCGGAGACGCCGAGCGCGAGCTCGGTCGCGCCCGCTTCCTCGTGCTTCCGCCACTCGAGCCGTTCGCCGATCTCGCCTCGCTCGCGACGGTCACGCGGATCGCCGAGCGGCTGCGCGCGCCGAACGGTTGTCCCTGGGACCGCGAGCAGACCCACGCGTCGCTCCGGCCGCATCTGCTCGAGGAGGCGTACGAAGCGCTCGCGGCGCTCGACGCCGGCGACGTGTCGCGGCAGCGGGACGAGCTCGGAGATCTGCTGCTGCAGATCGCGCTGCACGCGCAGCTGGGCCGCGAGGAGGGCACGTACGACATCGGCGCGATCGCGCGGAAGCTGAACGAGAAGCTCATCCGCCGACATCCGCACGTGTTCGCCGGACAAGAAATTCCGCACGGCGACCTACTCGCGCAGTGGGAGCGCATCAAGCGCGACGAGCGATTGGAAGGGGCTACGCGCGCTGGGGGGCCGGAGGCCCCCCAAGCCCCCAGGTCGATACTCGATGGCGTTCCGCGCGAGCTCCCAGCGCTCTTCGCCGCCGAACGAATGCAGGAGCGCGCCGCCCGCGTACGCCTCGTGCCGCCGCGACTCGATCTCCCGCTCGACATCGACGACGAGGATTTCCTCGGTGACCTGCTCTTCGACGTCGTCGCGGTTGCGCGCGAGGCCGGCTTCGACGCCGAGACCGCGCTGCGCGCGGCGAACGAGCGCTTCGCCGCGCACGTCGAGCGCGTCGAGACGCGTGCGCGCGAGGCCGGCCGACCGCTCGAGTCGTACCCTCCCGACGAGATGAAGCGGCTCTGGGACCAGACCGCATGAGCTTCGTGCGCTCCGACGGACGCGCGGCAAAGGCATTGCGACCGGTGACCATCGACCTCGACGTCTCGAAATTCGCCGAAGGATCTGCGCGGATCGCGTTCGGGGACACGCAGGTGCTGTGCCTCGCGACGCTGCAGGAGTCCGTGCCGAGACATCTCGAGGGCAAGGGCACCGGCTGGGTGACGGCCGAGTACGCGATGCTGCCGCGGAGCACGCCCGAGCGCAGCCCGCGCGAGAGCCTTGTCGGACGGCCGGGCGGCCGGACCTTTGAGATCCAGCGTCTCGTCGGCCGCGCGCTCCGTGCGGCTGTTGACCTGAAGGCGCTCGGTCCGCGGAGCGTCGTGGTCGATTGCGAGGTGATCCAGGCTGACGGCGGGACGCGCACCGCCGCGATCACCGGCGGCTTCGTCGCCCTCGCGCACGCGCTGCGAAAGATCTCGCCCTCGCCGATCGTGCGGAACGTCGCCGCGGTATCGGCGGGCTACGTCAAGGGCGAGCTCCTCCTCGACCTCGCGTACGCCGAGGACTCCGTGGCCGATGCGGATGTGAACGTCGTGGCGACCAGCGACGGCGAGCTCATCGAGGTCCAAGGGACGGCCGAGGGCAGGCCGTTCTCCCGTGGCGACTTCGACCACGTGCTCGCGCTCGCGCTCGAGGGCATCGCGACGCTGGTGACCGCGCAGCGCGCCGCGCTGCGGTGAGCGTCGACCACCACCGGATCCTGCTCGGGTCGGCGAACCCGGGGAAGCTCAAGGAATATCGCGAGATCCTCGACGGGCTCGACCTCGAGCTCGTGGCGCCCAACGATCTCGACCGCGTTCCGCCCGAGCCGGCGGAGGACGCGCCGACGTTCGAGGAGAACGCCCGCCACAAGGCCCGGGCTTATGCCCTTGCGAGCGGGCTGCAGACGATCGCCGATGACTCGGGGCTCGAGGTCTATGCACTGCGCGGCGCGCCGGGTGTCCGGAGCCGGCGCTTCTTCGGCGAGGACGCGAGCGCGGAGGACCGGAACGCCCGCCTGCTCGCGATGCTTT
The DNA here is from genome assembly GCA_005889075.1 of Chloroflexota bacterium. Taxonomy (GTDB): domain Bacteria; phylum Chloroflexota; class Limnocylindria; order P2-11E; family P2-11E; genus 3-1-20CM-2-70-9. Next base: position 17,915 of record VBDQ01000037.1, on the reverse strand, counting down.
CGGGAGTCGAGGACCGATCGGCGCGCTTCGTCTGCGTGACCGCGCTCGCCTCGCCCGACGGCCACGTCGAGCTCTTCGAAGGGGAAGTGCACGGCGAGATCGCGAAGATGCCGCGCGGCGAGGGCGGTTTCGGCTACGACCCGGTGTTCGTCATCGCCGGCGACGGCCGCACGATGGCCGAGCTCTCGCCGGAAGAAAAACATCGCGTCTCGCATCGCGGTCTCGCCGGCGCGAAGCTCCGCGCACGTCTTGCGGCGGGCCAGCGCGCATGAGACCTGCTCTCCGGATCTAGCGCGATCGCCCCGGGCTCCGGCTGAGCGCCACACGAAGCGCGGCGACATCCCGGTGGAAGATCGCTTCGGGGATCGGCTCGCGGTGCGTCCCCGGAAGGCGCATGAGGCGTGCGGGCTCGCCAGGGCTGTCGTCAGTGACATAACGCGGGATGACGTGCGTGTGCAGGTGTGGCACGGTGTTGCCGAGCGTCTCGAAGTTGAGCTTCGCGGGCCGGTAGTGGGCCTCGAGGCTGCGCGCGACGGTCAGGACCTCGCGGAAAAACGCGGTCGCGTCGGCGTCGCTCAACTGGGTCGGATCCGCGATGTGCGGTCCGCGCCAAATCACGATGGTGTATCCGGGCTGGCCGACGTCCCCGCGGACGAGATACGCGTCCGAGACGCGGCCGGCGAAGATCCGGGCATTCCCATGCGAGTCGTCGGGGCGGCCCTCGGCGCACATCGGACACGCCTGACCCGCACGTCTTGCTTCCCAGTCGGCGTCCCACGTCCGCGTCACCGGCCCAACGCTAGCGTGCCTTCGTCGTACACCAGGTGTCCATCGTCGATACGCGCGGCGTCCCACAGCGTGTGGGGTGCGCTCTTGTTCGGTCCGAGCAGATGCGTGACCATCCAGCCGTCCACCGTGAGGCGGTCGGCGATCATCCGGCGATGGCAGCGCCACCAGAGCGTCTCGGCGCACATGAACGCGGTGCGGCGCTCGCCTGCGAGCTCGGTCAGGCGCGCGTAGTCGCGCGCGAACTCGTCGGTCGCCATGTGGTCCGCGTAACCGCGGAACGCCGCGACGCGGAGCGCGCGGTGGGGCGAGTCCTCGCGCGGCTCGCGTCGACCGCCGAGCCCGACCAGGTGCACGTACTCGAGGCCGGCAGCGGCGAGCGCGACCGCGAGCGCCTTCGCGCCGAACTGCGGATGGCGCCGCGATCCGGGAAAGGACCGCACGTCGGCGAGCAGCGCGATCCTCGCCTCACGCAGCGTGTCCAGGAATTCGTCGAGCTCACGCGCTCCGTGACCGATCGACCAGATCTCCACGAAGAACAGTGTGGGAGACTCGACCGGTGACTGACGTCACGATCCGACCGGTCAGTCCCGACCAGCACGATGCGGTGATGCACTACTTCGACATGGTCGCGTACGCGGACAATCCCAACTGGTCGCGCTGCTTTTGCATGGAGCGGCTGGTCGCCGACTACCAGTCGCGCACGAAAGCACAGAACCGCGCATCGCGCAGCCAGCTGATCATCTCCGCGAAGGCGAACGGTCTCGTCGCATACCGTCTGGGGCGCGTGGTCGGATGGTGTCACGCGGCGCCGAAGACCGAGCTGCTGAACGTCCCCGGCGACCGCGATCCGAAGACCGGCGCGATCGTGTGCTTCGTCGTCGCACCGGACCAGCGCCGACAGGGCATCGCGACGACGCTTCTCGAGGCGGCGCTCGAGCACCTTCGCTCGCGGGGCGTGACCACTGTCGAGGCATACCCCTGGCGCGGCGACGTCGATCCGACGCGCTGGGTGTGGGCGCAGTACGTCGGGCCGCTCTCGATGTACCAGAAGGCCGGCTTCACCATCGGCGAGGCAATCGAGGACTTCTGTATCGTTCGCAAGCAGGTATGAGCGCACGAGTCGTCTCGCTCCAGCTTCACGAGCAGCACGGCGCGCATCCGCGCGCCGTGGCCGAGGTGTCCGCGCGCGTCGGCGCCGGGATCGTGGGCGACTCGCACGGCAACCGCGAGCCTCGTGCGGTCCTGGTGCTCGACCGCTCGACCCTCGATGCGCACGGCCTCGCTTTTGGCGACCTGCGGGAGCAGATCACGATCGACGGCCTCCCGGATGTCACGAGGCTCGCGCCGGGCACAGAGCTTCGCGTCGGGGGAGTCACGCTGCGCGTGACGGGCGAGTGCGAGCCCTGCACCCACATCGGCGAGATGAATGGGCAGGCAGACGTCGAAGCGTTTCGCGTCTCGCTCGAGCACCGGCGCGGCGCGCTGTGCTCGGTCGTCGCCGTCGAGGGCCCGATCCGGCTCGGCGATGCGGTGAGCGTCCTCGTCCGCGCATAGGTGGTCGCAGCGGGCGTCACCAAACGACCACCAAAACGGCGCTGTTCCGCAACCTTGCCATCTCCTAGCGTGTGAGCCGAATGAGCGGCCGCGACACGACCTCGTCCGCAGCAGCATCGGAGGACGAGGCCTAGTCGCGTCCCGATCCGAGCAGAGCGACGAAGGCCTCCCGAAAAGCGGGAGGCTCTTTTGTTAGTTGGGAGGAAACGTGTCGAGCGAGCACGATGCCTGCGCTCTGGTCGCCGTCGCGCGCAAGGACGCGCGTCCGACGCGCGAGGTGCTCGACGCCGTGCTGCACGGGATGGCCTGCCTCGCCCACCGCTCGGGCCTGGTGGACGGCGAGGGCGACGGCGCGGGCGTGCTCACCGATATCCCGCGCGAGCTCTGGGCGAACGCGCTCACGGGCGCCGGCGCCGAGAGGACGCTCGCCTGGAGCGACCGATTCGCGGTCGGCCATTTCTTCCTTTCCGAGGGCGATGATCGCGCGGCGATCGCCGGAGCGCTCGAGCGTTCCGGCATCGCGGTGCTCGCGATCCGCGAGGGCACCACCGACGAGAGCGCGCTCGGGCCGCGGGGGCGGCTCGAGGAGCCGCGCTTCCTCCAACTCGGTCTGCTTCTGTCACGCGCCGGCAGGACCGGCTCGCGCGCGCTTTATGAGGCGGGGGTCGCGATCGAGCAGGCGACCGCGACGACCGTCGTGTCACTCTCCCGACACACCGCGGTGTACAAGCTTCGCGGCGCCGGCCATCAGCTGACCGCGTACTTCGCGGATCTCGCCGATCCGCTCTTCGCGACATCCGTGGCGTTCGGGCACAACCGCTATGCGACGAACACCTCGACCAGCTTCACCCGCGTCCAGCCATTCGCCGCGTTCGCGCACAACGGCGAGATCAACACCATCAGCCGGCTGCGCGAGGAGTCGCGCGCGCTCGGGCTTCCGCTCTCGCGTGACGGCAGCGATTCGCAGGACGTCGATGCCGTCCTGCGCGCGCTCGTGCTCCGTCACGGCCTCGACCCGATCGAGGCGACCGAGCTGCTCTTCCCGCCGATCGTCAACGAGATCAAACGCATGGACGGCGAGCTGCAGGACGCCTACGTGCAGGCGCGGGCCGCGCTCGGCCCGCTCGCGCAGGGCCCCGCGGCGATCCTGGCGCGGCTGGGCAATACCTGCGTGTTCGGCGTCGACGCGCTGGGGCTACGACCGCTCTGGCATGTCGAGACCGAGGACGAGCACGTATTCGCGAGCGAGCGCGGCTTCGTGCCGCTCGAACGCTACGTCGCCGATCCGTACCCGCTCGGTCCGGGCGAGCACGTCGCGTTGAGATGTGATCGCGGCTGGCGCTTGCTGGATCAACCTGCGGTCCGCAGCCGGTTCGCCGCCGTGAGGCGGCGCCAAGCGATCGCCGGCATGCGCCATCACCTGAGCTGCGGCGGCCCGGCGGAGCCGCCGGTCGCACACGGCCGCTGGGAGGTCGGTGTACCGCCGGATGAGGTCGACGACGTCTCGGTACGACGCGAGCGCCAGTTCGCCGCGTTCGGGTTCGAACCCGACGACCTCAAGCAGGCCGCCTTCATGGCCGAGACCGCGAACGAGCCGATCGGATCGCTCGGATACGACGGTCCCCTCGGCGCGCTCGCGCCGCGCGCGAATCTCGCCGACCATCTGCACGAGACGGTCGCCGTCGTGACGAACCCGGCGATCGATCGCGAACGCGAGATCGAGCACTTCTCGACGCGGGTGCTGCTTGGTCCGCGACCGCATCCCGGGGGCTTGGGGGGCGGAGCCGCCCAGTCGCCCCAGTGGCTCGAGCTCGCGACACCGCTTCTCCTCGGCGGGCACGCGCCGGAGACCGGTCTCGTGGCCGACGACTTCCGCGCGCTCGCGCGCGAGCGAGGCACGTGGCTTCTCGAGGACGTGATCGCGCGGCTCGGGCCACCGCTCGTGCTCGAGGCCGACCGCGACTGGGACGAGCACCCGCGGGACGCGCTCGCGCGTCTGGGAGCCGAAGCGGCGCGCGCGGTCCGACGCGGCACGACGGTGCTGATCGTCCGCGACCGGGGCGTCATCGCCGAGGGACGCGCGTGGCTCGATCCGTTGCTCGTGATCGCGGCCGCGCACCGCTCGCTGGTCGCGCAGCCACCGCTCCGCCGACGGTGCGCGATCGTCGTCTCAGCCGGAAGCCTGCGGAACCTTCACGACGTGATGACCGCGCTCGCGCTCGGCGCCGATGCGGTGAACCCGTATCTGCTTCTCGAGTACGCGATCGCGGGCGGCGATCCGGACGCGCTCGGCAATCTCGTGGAAGCGCTGCGCAAAGGCGTCGAGAAGGTCCTCTCGACGCTCGGGATCCACGAGCTCCGGGGTTACGGCCGACAGGTCGCGGCAGTTGGGCTCGCGCCCGAGGTCGCGCGGTTCATCGGCATCGAGGGCTTCTGTGCCAGCGACGGAGCGGGGCTGGGTTGGGAGCGGATCGCCGAGGACGGCTTCGCCCGCGCGTCGATGCTGCGCGAACGGCGCGACGCGCGTTTGGAGCCTGCCTTTCGACTGTGGCCGCGCGCCTGGAAGGCGGCGCTTGCGGTCGCGAACGGTGAGGCGCCGTACACGACGTACGCCGAGCGCTTGCGCGAGCTCGAGACCGCACATCCGGTATCCCTACGACATCTCATTGATTTCGTACGGCCGGGCGCGGCCTCGCCGCCCCCGGCCGAGCCCCAGTCAACGGACCAAATCGAGCCCACCGCGGACACATCCGCCGGCGAGCACGCCGCGCCTTTCTACATCTCGTCGATGTCCTTCGGATCGCAAGGCGAGACCGCGTACCGCGCCTACGCCGAAGCCATGGCGCGGCTCGACCTGCTCTGTATCAACGGCGAGGGCGGCGAGCTGCCCGATCTCATCGGCCGGTATCCGCGCAACCGCGGGCAGCAGATCGCGTCGGGGCGCTTTGGCGTGTCGGCGGTGCTCGCGAACTCGTCCAACTATCTCGAGATCAAGATCGGTCAGGGCGCCAAGCCCGGCGAAGGCGGCCATCTGCCCGCGCGCAAGGTGTCGTGGAAGGTCGCGCTCGCGCGCAACGCCCAGCCAGGCGTCGACCTCATCTCGCCATCGAACAATCACGACATCTACTCGATCGAGGACCTCGCGCAGGTGGTGCACGAGCTCAAGACGGTGAACCCGCGGGCGCGTGTCGCCGTGAAGGTGCCGGTCGTCCCCGACATCGGCGTCATCGCCGTCGGTATCGCGAAGGCGGGCGCGGACATCATCACGCTCTCGGGGTACGACGGCGGCACCGGCGCCGCGCGACAGCACGCGCTGCGTCGGGCGGGGCTGCCCGTCGAGATCGGCGTCACCGAGGCGCATCGCGCACTCGTCTCGTCCGGCCTCCGCGACCTCGTCGAGCTCTGGTGCGACGGCGGCATGAAGAGCGCGCTCGACGTCGCGAAGATGCTGTGCCTCGGCGCGGACCGCGTCGGCTTCGGAACGCTCGCGATGGTCGCGATCGGCTGCACCATCTGCCGGGGCTGCCAACTCGATACCTGCCACGTCGGGATCGCGACCCAGCTCGGCTCCGTCGCCGAAGCGACCGAGCGCGGCGTCAAGCGCTTCGAGCCGCGGGAGTTCGAGCATGCGGTCGCGAACCTCGCGCGGTTCTTCGCCGCGCTGCAGATCGAGCTCTCCCGCATCGCGACCGCACTCGGCGTCCGCGCGACCGCCGATCTCGTCGGACGTGCCGACCTCCTCGTGCAGACCCGCGGCACAGCCCTCGTCGACCTGACGCGCCTGCTCGAGCCGGTCGAGTGGTCGCCGCCGGGCCGCCGGGACGTGCGCATCGTCGCGGGTGTCGCCGCGGAGACCGTCACGGCAGACGCGGAACAGGCCCTCGCGGCGGGCCACCGCTTCGTCGGGACGGAGACCTCTGGCGCGATCGCGCGCGTGCGCATCGCAGGCGCTGCCGCGGATCCGGTCGTGTCGACGTTCCGCGAGGGTTCCGTCGCGGGCAACGGGTTCGCGGCGTATGCGACCGACGGGGTCGCGCTCACGGTCCGTGGCGGCGCCCAGGACGGCGCCGCGAAGACCGCGCTCGGCGGCGCGGTCGCGATCCTCAAGGCGCGTAATGGCCGCGGTCAACTCGTCGACGGTGCGGTGGGGAAGTGCTTCGCCTACGGCGCGCAGCGTGGGCGCTTCCTGGTCCAGGGCGGTGCGGACGCCCGCGCGGCGATCCGTCTCTCGGGTGCAGAGGTGGTGTTCGGCGGTGACCTGCGCGGCTTCGCGTTCGAGTACATGACCGGCGGGGCCGCGGTCGTGCTCGGCGACCCGGGCCGCTGGATCTGCTCCGGCATGAGCGGCGGTGTCGTCTATCTGCGCCACGATCCGGCTCGCGGCCTCGACGACGCCGCACTGCACGACCGCCTCGCGAAGGGCGCGAAGGTCCACCTGCGAGCGCCCCGCGACGAGGATCTTCCCGCGCTTGGCGACCTCCTCGCCAGCTACGTCGACGCACTCCAGGACAGCGGACAGGCCGACGCCGCGACTGCCGTGGGTGCGCTCCTCGCCGATCCGGCGAGCAACTTCCGCGTCGTGCGTCCGGGTGCTGAGATCACCGACCAGACCATCTCGACCGAATGACGCTCTAGCATTCGGCGCGCGATGCACGTCCTGCGCGTTCTCGCGCTCGCCGCGATCGTCATGGCGGCGTTCCCGCTGCGCGCCGACGCCTCAGATATCCGTCAAGGCAGCCAGGTCATCATCGGCCCGAACGACACGATCGACGACGACCTCTACGCGTTCGCGACGACGGTGACGATCAGCGGCACGGTGAACGGCGACGTCATCGCGGCAGGCAACAACATCAGCGTCGACGGAACGGTGAACGGCAGCCTCAGCGCCGCCGGCAACACCGTTTCGATCCGCGGGCAGGTCAACGGCAGCGTGCGCGCCGCGGGTACGACCGTGTTCGTCGACGGCAAGATCGGCGGCGATCTCTTCGCCGCGGGCAACGAGGTGACCACGACCGCGAACGCTCGCATCGGGCGCGATGCCGTGGTCGCCGGCACGAGCGTGACGCTCACCGGCGCGATCGTGCGCAACGTCCAGGCCGCCTCCACGAACCTCACGCTCGACGGGCCCGTTGGCGGCAACGTCAGCGCGCGCGCCGATAGGTTGACCTTGACCGGTCGCGCGGCCATCGACGGCTCGCTCTCGTATTCCAGCGCGCAAGATGCCTCGATCGCGTCCGGCGCGGTGATCCGCGGCTCGACCACGCGGTCGACGCCGCCAACCGGACCGGTGCAGGTCGCTCCCGGGCCCGCCGCCATCGCGATCGATTGGCTCCGCGGCCTCGTCGGCCTCTTGCTCCTCGGTCTCTTCCTGGTGCTGTTCTTCCCGGCCTTCGCGCGCCGCTCGGGTGAAGCGCTGGTCCGTTCACCGTTCGTCTCGCTCGGCGTCGGGTGCCTCGTGCTCATCGGCGTGCCCATCGTCGCGGTGTTGCTGTTCATCGTCGGCGCCCTGATCGGCGGGTGGTGGCTGGGGCTCGTCGCACTCGCCTTCTACTTCGCGGCGATCGCGGTCAGCCTGCCGGTCGCCGCCCTCGGAGTCGGCGCATCGATCCTCCGCGTCACCCGCCGGCCGGCGCAGCTCGTGATCGCGCTGATCCTCGGGCTGATCGTGCTGCTCCTCGTGGGAATCGTGCCGATCCTTGGCGGCGTGGTCCTGTTCATCGCGGTGCTCTTCGGTCTGGGCGCGACGGCGATCGCCGTCGCCGGTGGAAGGCGTCCCGAAACAGCACCTGCCTGAGCCGTGAGCTCGCTCGCGCTCGGGCTCGTTCTCTTATCGGCGGTCATCCACGCGAGCTGGAATCTCCTGACCAAGCGCGCCATCGCGGACACGCCGTTCCTCTGGCTCGTGTATGTCGTCGGCGCGATCGCGTACGCGCCGCTCGCGATCGGGATCCTGGTCATCGCGAAGCCGGCACTCGGTCCGATCGCCCCGATCTTCGTCGGCGTCGCCGTGGTGCTGCAGACGGTGTACTTCATCACCCTGAGCGCGGGGTACCGCGCCGGCGATCTTTCGCTCGTGTATCCGGTGGCGCGCGCGACCGGTCCGCTGCTTGCGACGATCGGCGCGATCGCGCTCCTCGGCGAGCGCCCGAGCGTGGTCGCGCTCGCCGGTGCCGTCGCCATCCTCGCGGGTGCGCTCGTGCTGACCGGCGACCCTCGGGCGCTCGGCGCCGACGGACGCGCGGTCGGCTTTGCCCTGGCGACGGGCGTGGTGATCGCGCTCTACACGCTCTGGGATAAGACCGCGGTCTCGCTGCTGCTCATCCCGCCACTCCTGTATGACTGGTCGACGGTCGTCGGACAGGCGATCGTTGTCGCGCCCGCGGCGTTGCGCGAGCGAGTACGCCTTCGCGAGACCTGGGAACGCCGCCGCGGGGCGGTCATCGGTGTCGGGATCCTCAGCCGGCTCTCGTACATCCTCGTGTTGACCGCGCTCGTCGTGAGCCCCGTGTCGTACGTCGCGCCCGCGCGCGAGATCGGCATCCTCATCGGCGCGGTCATGGGCGCGCGGCTTCTCGCAGAAGGCCATCTGGCCCGCCGCGCGATCGGGGCGACCGCCATGGTCGCGGGGATCGTCGCGCTCGCGCTCGGCTGAGGAACCGCCGGAGGCGGTCGGTTGTATTGGTGAACGTGGCCCCTCGAAGGCGGCTCGGCATCATGGCGCTCGCGTTTCTCATCGCCGGCTGCGCCGTGCAAACAGCCGCACCGCGACCGAGCCAGTCACCAAACGCGACTGGTGAGCAGACCGCGACGCCGCGACCGACGAACGCCGCGGACGACGTCGTCTACCTCCGACTGAACGACGGACCGACCGCCGCGATCGTCGCGCTCGACGCGCGGACCGGCGACGTCCTGCGCAAGCTCAGCGACGGCGCCGTGTCGGCGGACGGCAGGAGCGTTTACTGGACCGATTTCGCGAGCGGGGACACCCGAACGATCGTCCACGTCGCCGACCTCGCGACCGGCAAGGAGCTGCGGAGCTTCACGATCGACGGCTACCTGCGCCCGGCCGGCAACCCCGAGATGTTCAACCCGCTCGCCGGTGACGGCCGCCTGACGCCTGACGGACGGCACCTCGCCCTGATGAACTCCCCGTACAAGACCAACGACGAGTGGATCATCAAGCTGGCGGTCGTCGGGACCGAGAGCGGAGCGCTCGAGGCGTCGACAGAGCTCCGCGGGCAGTCCACGTACAACTTCCTCACCTTCGCACCCGACGGCCGCACGCTCTTCCTCGAGCAATACGGCGAGGGCGCGACACGAACCCGCGGCTTCGACGTCGCGAGCGGAAAGTTGTTCGACCTCGCCGGCGATGGGCTCGTCACGACCGGCTTCCGGACCGCGGCCGTGCTTTCGCCCGACGGGCGCACGATGTACCGGTTCGATGCCGGAAGGCAGACCACGAACTGCACCTCGACCGACGGCCCGACCTGCGTTCCGAACGCGGTACCGCCCTCCGTCGTCGCGCTTGATCTGATCGGCCGCCGCGCGACGATCCTGAGGCTGCCCAACGCGCAGCAATCGGACGACTTCGAGAAATACATGCTCTGGTCGCTCACGATGACGCCCGATGGCGCGACGCTTTACGCGGCGAACCCGGCGCTCGGCGTGATCGACGAGGTCGACGCCCGGCAGCTCAGCCTTCGGCGTACGGCTCCGATCACGGTCGCGCGCGGGCGCGACGACCTCCTGGCGGCGATCGGCCGCGCCGTCTTCCCGGTCGCGGACGCGAAGCGTTATCTGGTCGGCGGCGCGATGCTCTCGCCCGACGGGCGGACCCTGTATGCGGCGGGGCACGATGGCGTCGCGGTCATCGACACGGCGACGCTCACCTCGCGCGCGATCTGGCAGAGGGCGCACCAGTTCGACACCCTCCGGCTCACTACGGATGGCCGGCGCCTCTACGCGATGGACAACATGGCCGCGAGGCTCGTGATCGTCGACACGGCGTCCGGAGCGTCGCTCGGCGACATCAAGCTGCGATACGTCCCCGCGATCCTGCGCATCGACGCCGGCCGCTAGCCTTTCCGCGCGGGCGCCGAAGGCGAGTAGCGGGACGGTCCTACGATTTCGCCGTGCCTGCCGCGCCTCTCTCGCTCGTCCCGCTGCCGGCGAAGCTGACCCCGCGCGAGGGCATGTTCCAGGTCACGCCGCTGACTCGCATCCAGACGTCGCCGGCGCTCCATGGTGTCGCCGACCTCCTGCGGCGCTATCTCCGTCCGGCGACCGGCATGCCGCTGACCGTGGTCGAGCAGGCGCCGCACTCACGCATCGCGATCGCTCTCGATCCGCGACTCGCGGTCGGTGATGAGGGCTACCGGCTGACGGTGACGCCCGAAGAGGTGTTGTTGCGCGCGCCAAAACAGTCCGGCGTGATCCATGGACTCCAAACGCTGCGTCAGCTTCTTCCCCCAGCAACATTCCGTCGCGCCTTCGTTCCGGGAATGGACTGGAAGATCCCGTGCGTCGACATCGAGGACCGACCGCGCTTCGGCTGGCGCGGCTCGCACCTCGACGTCGGACGTCACTTCATGCCGAAGGACTTCATCCTCAAGCACCTCGAGCTGCTCGCCTTGCACAAGTTCAACGTCTTCCACTGGCACCTCACCGAGGACCAGGGCTGGCGCATCGAGATCAAGAAATATCCCAAGCTCACCGAAGTGGGTGCGTTCCGGTCGGATTCGATGACCGCGCCACGCACGCGCGATCCGGCGCTCCGGAAGTTCTCGGGCAAGCCCCACGGAGGCTTCTACACGCAGGACGACGTGCGCGAGGTCGTGCGGTACGCGGCCGACCGCGGCATCACTGTCGTCCCCGAGATCGAGATGCCAGGACACGCGATGGCCGCGATCGCGGCCTACCCCGAGCTCGGGAACACCGGCCAGCACCTCGAGGTCCTCACCTACTGGGGCATCACCGAGCACGTCCTCGGCGTCGGCGACAACGTGCTGCGTTTTTTCGAGGACGTGCTCGAGGAGGTGCTCACGCTCTTTCCCTCGCCGTTCATCCACATCGGAGGCGACGAGTGCCCGAAGACCGAATGGCGCGAGAGCCCTGCCGCGCAGGCGCGAATGAAGTCGGAGGGCCTCAGGGACGAGGACGAATTACAGAGCTGGTTCATCCGCCACTTCGACACCTGGCTCGCGCAGCGCGGCCGTCGGCTCGTGGGTTGGGACGAGATCCTCGAGGGCGGGCTCGCCCCCGGCGCGACGGTGATGAGCTGGCGCGGCGAGGCGGGCGGGATCGCTGCCGCGAAGGCTGGACATGACGTCGTGATGGCGCCGCAGCAGCCGACGTACATGGACCATTCGCAGTCCGAGCTTGCGACCGAGCCCCAGGGCATCGGCGGCCACAACTCGCTCGAGGACGTGTATCGCTACGAGCCAATACCTGCGGAGCTCAACGCCGATGAAGCAAAGCACGTGCTCGGATCGCAGGGCCAAGTCTGGACGGAATACATGCCCGATCCGAAGCGGGTCGAGTACATGGCCTGGCCGCGCCTTGCCGCGCTCGCGGAGGTGCTCTGGTCGCCGAAGGACGCGCGCGATTGGGACGGCTTTCAGCAGCGGCTTGCTGCGCATCTCGAGCGGCTCGCGGTCCTCGACGTGAACTATCACGGGCGCTGGCCCAAGCCGGCCTGAGAGGATCGCCGCGCAGGCATAGACTCGGTCGACACGACGGGTCGGGGGAGGTCCGCGATGGTTTCTGCCGTTCGGCGTCAGCTTGTGAGCCTGCGTGCGCTCGGATTGGTCGGCGCTCTGATCGTCTCGGCGTGTTCGAGCTCAGGTCAGCCGGCCGCATCGGGCACAGCGGCGACGCAGGGCGCCCCGGCCTCCGGCGGTACGGTCACGATCCCGATCGGGGCGGACCCGACGCTGAATCCGTGGAGCCCGAACGCGTTCGTCGAGTCGCTCTTCATCAATCGTGTGATCTTCGAAGGCGTCACCAAGCCGGGGAAAGACCTTGCCCCGGCGCCTGATCTCGCCGAGAGCTGGACGACGGCATCCGACGGACTCAGCTGGACGTTCAAGCTGCGCACCGGCGTCAAGTGGAGCGACGGGCAGCCATTCTCTGCGGACGACGTCGCATTCACGTTCAACGACATCGTCCTGAAGAAGGATCTGGGCGCCCAGAACGCGGCGAGCTACGCCGCGCTGAAGCAGGTCACCGTCGTCGATCCGAACACCGTGCGGTTCGATCTCTCGCGCAAGTTCGCAGCGCTGCCGTCATTCCTCGCGTACAACGCGGGCATCCTGCCGAAGCACGTGCTTTCGGCGAACCCGCTGACGACGACGTCGTTCAACAAGGGCGCTCCGGTGAGCACGGGACCGTTCAAGGTCGAGAAGTACACATCGGGCCAGAGCGTCTCGCTGGTGCGCAACGAGAGCTACTTCGGTCCCAAGCCGTACCTCGACAAGGTCGTGTTCACGGTCGTGCCCGACCCGAACACGCAGATCGCGCAGGCGCTCTCGGGTGATCTCAGCATCATGATCCTGGACAACAAGGCGGCGGTCGATCGCGTGAAGAGCGCGTCCGGCCTCGTCGTCGCGTCGCGGCCGCTCGTTCAGTACTACTGGCTCGCCCTCAACCAGACCGATCCGCGCTTCACCGACGTCCGCGTGCGGCAGGCGTTCGTTGAGGCGATCGACCGCAACGCGATCATCAAGTCGGTCGAGCTCGGATACGGTTCGATCGCGAACTCGCCGATCACGCCCGCGCTCGCGGCGTTCTACGACCCGTCGCTCGCGTCGAAGTACCCCTACGACCCGGCGAAGGCCAAAGACCTCCTGGCGCAGGCCGGGTGGACCGCGGGAACGAACGGTGTGCTGCAGAAGGATGGCAAGCCCTTCCAGTTCACGATGGATGTCGGGCAGCGCGGCGTGCTCGAGCCGGTGAACGCGCTCATCCAGCAGGACCTCAAGAAGGTCGGCGTCGTCGCGGACCTCAACACCATGGAATGGAACGCCTACATCCAGAAGGTCGTCGTGCGTCGCGACTACACCGCCACGGTGAACTGGTGGACCTACCCGAGCGACCCGGACGTGTTCCCGTACTACCACTCCAGCGCGGCCGGGAAGGGCTTCAACATCCCGGGCTACCAGGACCCCAAGCTCGACGACCTGCTCGTCCAGGGGCAGACGGCGAGCGATCTGGAGCAGCGCAAGGCTGTCTACAAGCAGCTTCAGACATACACCTCGGACACCCTTCCGTACCTCTTCCTCTGGTACCCGCAGGAGATCGACGTGCTCAGCTCGTCGCTCCATGGGGTCCCGGAGCTCGGGTTGCGCGACGCGGTCCAGTACATCGGCGAATGGTGGTTGGCTAAGCCTTAGCTCGTTTCCTCGTACGGCGCATCGCGTCGGGGGCGCTCGTGGTCGTGTTCGCGAGCGCCCTCACGTTCTTCTTTGTGAATCTCGCGCCGGGCGGTCCGGCGTCGATCATGCGCTTCGACGTGACCGCGGAGCAGCGCGACGTGCTGATCCGCGCGATGGGCCTCGACCGGCCTGTCCCGCAGCGCTACGCCGAGTGGCTCGCGGCCGCGGTCCATGGTGACCTCGGCACCTCGCTGCTGACGAACGAGCCCGTGAGCGCGCGCATCGCCGACCGCCTGCCGAACACCCTGACACTCGCTGGGAGCGCACTGCTCATCTCGATCCTCCTTGGCATACCGATCGGCCTGGTCCAAGCGGTGCGGCGCGGCAGCCCGATCGATCATGTCCTGAGCCTTGCGAGCGCGATCGGTCTCGCGGTGCCGGTGTTCTGGCTCGGGATCGTCCTCATCCTCGTGTTCGCGGTCTCGCTCCATGTCCTGCCATCCGCCGGCGTCACGTCGGTGTCGTCGGACACGCTCTGGGATCGCGTGACCCATCTCGTTCTTCCCGCGGTCGCTCTCGCGACGACGATCCTCCCGACCGTCGTGCGCTTCACGCGGTCGTCGACGGTCGAGGTGCTGCACGAGGACTACGTGCGCACCGCTGCGTCGAAAGGGCTCGCCCCGGGTGTCGTCATCAGGCGGCACGCACTCCGCAACGCGCTCATCCCGGTGACGAGCGCGGTCGGCGCGCTCGTGCCGCGGCTTCTCGGCGGCACCGTGGTGACCGAAGCGGTCTTTGGCTGGCCCGGAATGGGACGCCTCGCGCTCGAGGCCGCGCAGGGCCGCGACTATCCGCTCGTAACCGGGCTCACCGTGGTGATCGCGGCGATCGCAGTCGGCGCGAGCATCGTGGTCGACCTCGCGTACACGTGGATCGATCCGCGGGTCCGGCTCCAGTGAGCCGACCCGGTCTCGCGGCGCTCGCCGTCCTTGCCCTCATCGCCGTCCTGGCGATGGTCGGCCCGGCGCTCTGGACCATCGCGCCCGAGGCCACCGATCCCGTGCACGGGCTCGCCGGAGCCTCCGCCGCGCATCCGCTCGGCACCGACGAGCTCGGCCGCGACGTGCTGAGCCGGCTGCTCTGGGGCAGCAGGGTCACGCTGCTCGTCGGGGTCGCCGCGATGATCGCCGCGCTGCTCATTGGCCTCGCGGTGGGGGCGGTTGCGGGGTTCAAGGGTGGGTGGGTCGACGCGGTACTGATGCGCTTCACCGACGGGATGCTCGCGATCCCCGCGTTCTTTTTCATCCTCGTCGTGATCACCGTGCTCGGAACGGGTGTGGGGACCCTCGTGCTCGTCATCGGCGCCTTGTCGTGGATGCCCGTCGCGCGCGTCGTGTACGGCGAGACGCTCCGCTGGAAGGAGGCCGAGTTCGTTCTCGCGGCGAGGTCGCTCGGCGTGCCGGGTGGGCGGTTGCTCGCGCGGCACATCCTCCCGCAGGCGATCCCCTCGCTCGTGGTCTCGGCCACGCTGGGCGTCGCGTTCGCGATCCTCACCGAGTCGGCGCTCAGCTATCTCGGGCTCGGCGTGCAGCCGCCGCTGCCCTCGTGGGGAAACATGCTCCAGCGCGCGCAGCAGTATGTGTTCACCGCGCCGGTCCTCGCGATCTACCCGGGGGTCGCCATCACGGTCGTGGTACTCGCGTTCAACTTCCTCGGCGATGGGCTTCGCGACGCGCTCGATCCGCGGCGCCGTCGCTAATATCGGCGTCGCGCAGGGGAGGACGGCCATGAAAGCCACGGAGATCCGCAAGCGCACCACGTACTCCGGTTACCGGAGCTTCCAGTACCTCGAGCCAGGCACCGACTATCGCGAGTTCGAGCTCGCGAAGGAGCTCGACCGCGTGCCGTCGCGCAAGGTCGAGGTCAGCGGCAGTCAAGAGGAGCGCGTCCAGCGGATCCTCGACGAGCATCTTGCGATCTCGCTGCACGACCACTGCTTCGTCGTGCCGCAGGACTTCGCCGATCTCGCCGAGTACCGGCGTCAGGGCCGCGACTTCACCGGTTACGCCGGCATGGCGATCTCGGGACTCGACGCGGTCTTCGATTGCCTCATGGACGGCACGGCCACGATCACCTCGAAGGCCGGGTGGAAATGGGACGACATCGTCTACGACCTCGGGATGCGGATGAGCGACATCGCGCATCAGAGCTTCGTCGTCCGCGGCGAGAGCCTCGACGACATCCGGCGCGCGAAAGAGAACGGCCAGATCGCCTTCATCGCGTCGCTCGAAGCCGCGACGGCGATCGAGAACGAGGTCGATCGTTTGGACATCCTCTACGGGCTCGGGATCCGCTCGTCGGGGATCGCGTACAGCGAGGCGAACACGCTCGGCAGCGGACTCAAGGAGGCGCGCGACGGCGGGCTCACCGAGTTCGGGCGGCAGGCGGTCCGGCGCATGAACAAGCTCGGGATCGCGATCGACGTCTCGCACTCGGGCGACCAGACCTCGCTCGACACGATCCAGGCGAGTGAAAAGCCGATCTTCATCACGCACGCCGGCGCGCGAGCGCTCTGGGACACCAAGCGCATGAAGCCCGACGAGGTCATCAAGGCGATGGCCGCGAAGGGCGGGGTGATCGGCATCGAGGCGGCGCCGCACACCACGCTCACGAAGAAACACCCAAAGCACAACATCGAGAGCTACATGGAGCACTTCGAGTACTGCGCCGACCTCGTGGGCATCGACCACGTCGCCTTCGGGCCAGACACGCTCTTCGGCGACCACGTGGGCCTGCACCACTACTTCGCGAAGCAGCTCTCGATCGGCGCGGCGCGAGGACAGCAGCAGTTCGAAGAGGTCGAGTTCGTCGACGGCATCGAGAACCCGGCGGAGGCGTTCCCGAACATCGTCCGTTGGCTCGTGAAGCACGACTACTCCGACGGCGACATCGCCAAGGCCGTCGGCGGGAACGTGATGCGCGTGCTCGAGGAGGCTTGGTTCCGCTGAGCCTCGCTTAGCCCCGCTGCCGCGCGAGGCGCCGGAGCGTGTGCGCACGCGCTTCGCGGTCGAGCGGCGTCGCGCGCTCGGCGAGCTTCGCCGCGACCGCCTCGCGATGCTGCGGCGTGCGGTTGCTCCCGAACTTGAACTTCGCGCGGACGTCCGTGACTGTGAGCCGCAGCCCGCGGATCGACCCGAGCAGCTTGCCGTAGCGGTTGTCGCCCGGCTCGACCGGCGCGTGCAGGCCCTCGGGCTGGAAGTGCCCGAGCTGGCGCTCGAGGATCGCGGCGATGCCCGCGTCGTCGTCGACCGTGGCGACGTCGCACGCGAGCTGGACTGCCGCGTAGTAGCTCGTGGGGACGCCGTACTCGTCCTGGTTCCAATGACCCGGTATGTACGCGTACGCGCCGAAGACCGATAACAGCGCGCGCGGCCGCTCGGCGATCGCCTCCCAGACCGGATTGGGCCTGGCAAGGTGGAGGTACACGGTGTGGTCGCCGTCGTAGAGGAAGTGCGTCGGCACCACGATCGGCAGGTCGCGCGTCGGGGCACCGGGGACAATCAGCTCACCGAAGTCGTGCGTCGCAAGGAAGTCGTGCCACTCCGCGTCGTCTAGTGCGGCGTCGTGCTTGTGGATCAGCATGCGGGGAATGATGAACCGGTCGCGCCCATGGCTTGTGTCCGATTGCCTATCGTGCCGACATGGCACGCGGAAGTGGACGGCGTGCGAGAGAATGGAATGGTTCCACGGGGTGTGGCGCAGTCTGGTAGCGCTCGCGGTTTGGGACCGCGCGGTCGCCCGTTCGAATCGGGCCACCCCGACAGCGAGGGAGCGTCAGTTAGCGCGTGCAGCTAAACGCGGCCGGCGCTCGTGGCTGATCGTCCGAAGCACGTGGCAGTTCGCGCAGACGAGCTCGCATTTCTTCAGTTCCTCGAGTATCGCAGCGCGCGTCCGGTGGCCAACCATAGAGCTGACTTCATCCACCTTTTCAAAACCTGGCAGGTGATCCCAGTGCATGACGTAAACAGGAAATGTTTCGCCGCAGTCCGCGCAGGGGACGCCGTCTTTGAGGCTTGCCATCCATGCTCGAGCAGCGGCACGTGCGGCGCGACGACGAGCTAGGCGTGCTGCCCTGCCACGCTCGGCGTAGTAAGCACGGTCATACGCATTTCGGCACTCCCGGCAATACGAGAATTGACC
>VBDQ01000036.1 GCA_005889075.1 Chloroflexota bacterium | reverse complement strand
AGTGCCGTCGGACTTGTTCCAGTTGACCTCGTCCATGAACTGGATGCCGAGAAGGGACTGCTCGGGTCGGTTCACGGGTGGCTGGCGCCACTGCACTGTGGTCAGCGGTCCCTGGACGGGGTCGATGCTCGCGTCCTTGTAGCAGACCATCACCCGATTCGGGACCCCTGAGGCCGACGACTCGTAGCGGACCTGCCAGTAGACCGCGTTCGCCCCGAAGAACGCCAGGTTGACGCCGACGTCTCGCGCAGCTTGTACGGCGTCGTACATGCCGTTGGACCAGTATTCGTCGTGCCCCGCGGAGAAGAACCCCTTGTGGTTCTGGAGCAGGGCCCCGTTCGCATGTGTGTCGACGTCGGTCGTGTAGGTCACGTCGTAGCCGTTCCCCTCGAGCCAGCGTATGAGGTTGTACTCAAAGGTGAAGAAGGTCGCGACGCCCGCACCGCTGTAGGGACGGTCGAACGAGACCTTCACCGCGCGCCAGTCGTTGGTGCCCGGGGTCTTTGCGCCGTAGCTGTTCCATCCGTACAGGCTCTTGCCGGTCCCGTTTGGGTCGTGGAACGACGTCCCATTGTCGGGGTAGTTGTTGTAGGCCTGATACGTGTTCACCGGCTGCTGGTAGACGAAGGCCGCGGGGCGGCCGTCCTTGACGGCGAAGATGACGTAGCTCTGCCAGCCGGCGGCGTTGGTGAGCTGAGCCAGGTAGATGCCGCTCGTCCAGTCCGACGGAACGGTGAACGTGTACCCGGGCGACCAGTTGCAGACGATGATCCCGGTCGTCGCGTCGGTCGGGCAGGTCGGCTGCGGCGTTCCACTCAGCCCAGGGACGTGCGAGCGCAGGCGCCCGCCCGACCCGCTGTACGAGCCAATGCGATAGATGTCGATCGTGTACTGCTGTGCCGGATTTACCGTGACATACAGGGTCAAGCTCTCGCCCTGGTTCACGCTCGTCGCGGACGCGTACCCCTGTATCTGGCCATGCGCGTCATCGGCGACGTTCGGTCCCAGCTGCCATGCGGTCGAGCCGGGCTGCTGGTTCTCGACGACGATCGGATTAGGTGCGGCGAACGCAGGGGATTGCTGCTGCACGGTCATCGTCCCGAAGATGAGCAGCCCGGACAACGCGGTTACGGCGATCTTCTTCATTTCACGGCCCTGCCTGAGGCGGCAGCGGCGTCTGCACGACCTTCGGCGTGTTCACGTTCAACGGCAGCAGGGGCAGGCCGACGGCGATCTGGGCCGTCGCGGTCAGGCTCGCGTTCGCCGTGTCGGCGACCGTGAGCGTCTGGCTCGGAGGTGTCTGCAGCGTCACCGAGAACGTCTTGGTCCCCGCGTCCGCGGCCGCGAAGGTGTAGTCGGCCGGGAGGACCACGAGAGGCGAGATATCGCTCGTCGAGAAATGGACCCTGCCGGTGTATCCGGTCGCCACGTTGCCGTAGCGGTCTTTGAGCGTGACCGTGACAGGGAAGGACTGGTTGATCGTCGCCGACGGCGGGGCCGTGAGGCCGAGGGTCGCCGCTGCCGCCGCCTGCACCGTCACGTTGGCTGAGCCCGTGATCGTCGACGTCACGGTGTCGGTCGCGCTGACGTTCTGCGAACCGGCCCTGATGAGCGTCGCGGAGAACGTCCCCGTCCCGTTCGTGAGCGTCGCGTCGGCCGGCAGCGCCACCCCGGACGAGCTATCGGTGCTCGTGAAGTGGACGGTCCCGCTGTACCACGTCGCCGGGTTGCCCTGGGCATCTTCCGCAGTCACGGTCAGGCTGAACGCGGTTCCGGCGGTCACGGTCGCCGCCGCTGCCACCTTGAAGTCCTTCACCTGCGGCACGCCGTTCATGAACGCGTTCAGAAGGTTCGCGGTCGTTTTCTGGATCCGCGGATCGGCGATCGCGTGGGGATCGCCGTTGTCCAGACCCCAGTCCCACGACGAGGTCCCGGACGCGAAGACCAGAGCGCCGCTCGGCGCCGTGTAGATCGACGAGTTCGCGTAATCCGCGGTACCTCCGCCATAGGTGAAGGGCGAGCGGGAAAGGAGCGTCTGACTCTTCGGGTCCGGTCCGGCGTAGTTGGCCCAGAGTCGATCCATCTCGTAGCCGACGATCCCCGGGACGGTGTCGCCATCTTTGAAGCCTGTGCCCTGGTAGATCCAGTGCGAACTATTTGTCACCACGTACGGGACGTTCTTGTCCCATTCCACCCCGGATGTGTACTGGACGCCGATGAGCGCCTGCTCGGGACGGTTGAGCGGCGGATCGCGCCACAGGCTCGTCGTCGTCGTGCCCTGCACCGGGTCGAGGCCCGGATCCTTGTAGCAGACCAGGACGCGGTTCGCGGCACCCGAAGCTGATGGCTCGTAGCGCACCTGCCAGTAGATCGCGTTCGAGCCGAAGAAGGCGAGGTTGACGCCGATGTTTCGCGCCGCCTCCACCGCGTCGTACATCTCTTTCGACCAGTACTCGTCGTGACCGCCCGAGAGGAAGCCCTTGTGGGTCTGCAGCGAGCTACCGTTGGCATGCGTGTCGACGTCGGTGGAGTACGTCACGTCGTAACCATTCCGCTCGAGCCAGTGGACGAGGTACATGTCGTAGGTCCCGACGAACATGTCCCCCTCATCAAAGTAAGGTCGGTCGAACGACACCTTCACGGCCCGCTTCTCGCCTGAGATCGTGTTCGCGCCGTAGCTGTTGAACGTGTACAGGCTCTTGCCGTTCACGCCATCGTTCGGGTAGTCGTTGTAGGCCTGGTCGGTGTTGATGCCCTGCTGGTAGAGGAACGCGGCGGGCCGACCGTCCTTGACCACGAACTGGATGTAGTTCTCGTATCCCGCGGCGTTGGTCAGCATGCCGAGGTAGATGCCGCTCGTCCAATCCGAGGGAACGGTGAACGTGTAACTCGGGGTCCAGTTGCAGGCGATGAGCCCGGTCGTCGCATCGGGAGTGCATGGCGCCTGCGTGATCCCGTCCTGTGGATCCACGTGCAACCGGAGCCGGCCGCCGGTCCCGTTGTACCAGCCGATCCGGTAGATATCGATCGTGTACTTCTGGGCGGGATTGACCGAGACGTAGATCGTGAGGCTGTCACCTTGGTTGACACTCGTCGCCGACGCGTAGCCCTTGATCTGCCCGCTCGCGTCGTCGGCGACCAGCGCCCCGAGCCGCCATGCGGTCGATCCCTGCTGCTGGTTCTCGACGACGATCGGGTTGTCCGCGGCGATGGCGCGCGCGGGCGGCATCGCGACCAACGAGAGGGCAAACATCGCAAGGACCGCCGTGGCTGCACGTCTCATCCCCACTACGCGGCTCCGTCGCGGCTGAGGACCGCGGGCACGGTTCGAGCGAGAATCCGCAGGTCGAGCGCGAGCGACGCCTCGGCGACGTAATCGAGGTCGAGGCGATACATGTCCTGGAGGCTCAGCCGGCTGCGTCCGCTCACCTGCCACAGGCCGGTGATCCCGGGCTTGACCAGGAGCCGGCCATAAAGCCGGTCTGGGTAGTCCGCGACCGCGTACGGGACGTCGGGTCGCGGCCCGACGAGGCTCATTTCACCGCGAAGCACGTTCCACAGCTGAGGCAGCTCGTCGATGCTCGTCCGGCGCAGGAAGCCGCCAAGGCGTGTGATGCGAGGATCCTTGGCCACCTTGTAGAGCTCGCATGGCGTCGCGCCGTCTCGCATCAGCGAGCGGATGAAGACGATGTGCGGCGTCTCGTCCGCCTTCGGCCGCATCGAACGGAACTTGACGACGGTGAACGACCGACCGAGCCGGCCAACGCGCTCACCGCGATAAAAGATCGGCCGCCCGCTTTCCATGCAGATCGCAAGGCCGACGATTGCAAAGAGCGGCAGGAGAGCGATAAGGAGCGTCGTCGCGACGAGGACATCGAGCGCGCGCTTGGCCGCCACGTACAGGGCATCACCGAGCTGTGAGTGCTCGAGGGTTACGGCGGCACGTGCGGCAACGCCGATCGGCGGCGCGAGCATCGGCTCGGCGGTCACGTCGAGGATGCAACGGCTTCGGGATTGAGGAGCGCTACGGCGGCGCATGACGTTCTGGGTTTGGCAGCGCCCACGGCGGTCGGATGACGCTCGCTCCTTCAATCCACCGTCAACTGCCGCTCAATCCACGCCGCAGCGCGCGCTTGACTCACCCCCGGCCTGCCGCCAGCATCGCGGCGCACAGGGTGGGTCAAAGCCTGAGCGCTGATCGCGCGCTCATCGTCGTGGCGAGCTACCCCGGGCAGCCGAGCTGCCCGGAGCTGGCGCGGCAGGCGGATGCCGATGAGCGCCCGCGGAAGGACTACGTCGAGCTGGCGCGCGTCCTCGGAGCGGACGTGCTGGACGACCAGTACCTAGAGACCCGGGCGATGCCTCTGGCGCGAACGATCGCCCGGCGCGTGAGCCGCGCGGACGGGCAGGTCCTCGAAGCGTTCCTTCGCGGTGGCCGCTACGACCATATCTGCGCGTGGGTCGACCGTGTCGGCCTGCCCCTTGCGTTCTTGCACAAACTCGCTCGGATCCGTCGGGACCTGGTGCTGATCTCCTCGTGGTTGTCGGCGCCCCGTCAGGCGTTCCTGCTTCGTAATCTCCGTGTCCACACGCATCTGCGCGCGATCGTGAGCTATAGCAGCCAGCAGAACGAGATCGCCGCAACGCGCCTTGGGGTACCGCGACACAAGCTCCATCAGGCGCTCCAGCCCGTCGACGAGCGGTTTTGGCGACCGGAGCACACAGCTTCGGGCAACCTCATTTGCTCCGTCGGTATCTCAGGGCGTGATTACGAAACGCTCTTCAGGGCGGTAAGGGGTCTTGACGTCGAGGCGCACGTCGCCGTGGGTAGCGGCGACCTCCCAGGGCGCGTCCTTCAGAAACGGCTGGAGCGGGCCGGCGTTCCCCCCAACGCGAGGGTGGGGCACTACCGTCCCCTCGAGCTTCGGCGGCTGTACTCATCGGCTCGCTTCGTCGTCGTACCCGTCCGGGACATGGAGTACGACGCCGGTGTGACCGTGTTGGCGGAGGCGATGTCGATGGGCAAGGCTGTGATCGTCACACGAACGCGCGGCCAGGTCGATTTGATGCAGGACGGCGTGCAGGGGATCTACGTGCCGCCTGGTGATCCGCGGGCTTTGCGCGCGGCCATCGAGCAGCTCATCGCGAATCCCGCCGAAGCAGACCGGATGGGACGGGCAGGACGAGCGCTGGTCGAACAGCGCCACACCCTGACCGGTTACGTCAGGCAGCTGGCCGAGATCGTACGCAGCGAGCCGTTCGCTGCTTCAGCCGGGCTGAGGGGCTTGCCGATCAGCCCTTGACCGGACGGTCGCAAGCGCTATCGAGCAGAGGCGGTCACATTCAGTGCGTGAGGTAGAGGCTCAGGGTCAGCTTTCCGAAGGCTCTTTCGTCGAGAAGCGGTAGCGGCAAAGGGTGACGCTCTGTCGGAGAATCGTGGAGCTCGATCCAGAAATAGCGGCCGGCGTCGGCGGGAAGAGCGCTGATCACATCACCGGCAGGTATCAGCACGCTCCCCATGTAGATCGGGATCTCCGTACTGGGACTCAGGATCTTGCTGTCGAGCCCGTAGTAGTGGGACTCGAAGTACGTAAGGGGATCCATATTCACTACGACGTCTCCGGGCCGCCGTTGTGACTCAAGGTAGGCAGCGAGCTCACGGAAGGGCGGCTTTGCGGGATGCATGAAGAGGTAAGCGCTAAGGCTGATCTGGGCGAGGAGCACAACCACTGTGAGGTAACGGAAGTGTCGTGTGGTCGGCGGCGGCGCAAGCAGCAGTAGCTGTGCCGGGACGATGACGATCAAGTAGCGATCCAGGAAGACGGGCTTGATCTGCGAGACGATCAGAGCGCCGACGATCGGGACGAGCCAGAGGAGCGCCGCGAGCGGAAAGCGTCTTTGCCCAGCCGTAGCGGCGGCGACAGGGATCAGCACTAGCAGTAAAGGTGCACCCAGTTTCGTCAGGTACAGCGCGAAGCTATCCGCGGTCGGTGAAGGCAACCACCATCCCGAAGCCGCGCGCCCGAAACTGATGTAGTTGAACGCCCACGGAAGATTGGCCGCGAGCGGCACGAGAAGGGGCAGGATCGTTTCGCGCTTAGCCACGCTCCATCCAAGAAGAACAGCGACGATCCAGACCCCGAAGATGTGCGTAAAGAGCAACGCGATGCCGGAGAGGGCCAGCGCGACATGATTCCTCCGCACGTAGAAGAGGATCGTCGTCGCGGTGAGGAGCGCGAGCAGGCTATAGGCTCGAACTTCGAAACCGTAGCGGAAGAGAAAAGGCTGGCTCAGACTCAAACCGAGCAGCCACCATCGTGCCCTCCCGCCGAGTTCTGAGCCGAGCAGGAACATCACGAGGGCGGTTAAGAGAAAGAATAGAAAAGTCAGCGCGCGCATCGCCACTTCCGAATCACCGAATGCGCCTACCCAATAGTGGAGAACGAGATAGAAAAGCGGCGGCGTCGCGTCTCCGGCAGATAAGCCGATGATTTCTAGGGGCTCATGGCGAACGAGCGAGGCGGCAAAAGCCTCGTCGCGCCACAGCGACTCGTTGAGCAGGTTCATCGCTTGCCCAGCGGCCCATTGTCCTCGCGGACGATGCGAACTACATGCGAGGACGCTCCCCACGTGCCCAAACGAATCGCGTGACCGTACGCTGACCTACAGTCTCGGCGGAGCGACAGACCCTCGATCAGCTCTTGGCCGCGTTTGGACCCTCGGCGGCGATCAGCCCCGGTTCGTTCTGCACGAACCGGTGCCATAGCTCTGAGCCAAGCCCCATCGCCTTCGCGACGCCATTCCAGTAGAGGACGTTATAGACGGCGCTGCAGAGGAGCAGACGAGGTTTGCGCGGCGCAAGTCTCCCTCTGATCACACGGCCGAGGGCTCCAACGACGAACCGTGTCCGATTTGTGTGACCCACGCACAAGGTCGCGAGCGCCCGCGTCAGCCGGTGGCGGCGGCGCCAGTCCTCCCGGATGTTGCTCGCGCCGGCAAGGCCGATGCGCTCCTCGAGCAGGACGCGGTTCTTGCCGGATACCGACGCGACGTGGAGCCACGCCTCGAAGGTCCGATCCGGCTCGTGCCGCACGACCGCATCGGGCAGGAAATAGAAATGGAGTCCCCGCGCGGCGAGGCGATAGGCCAGCTCGTTGTCCTCGACGCGCTCGAATCGTTCGTCGAAGCCGCCCGCGCCGATGACCTGTTCGCGTCGCACCGAAGCGTTCGCGGTGTAGAAAAGCCACCAGCCCGGCCCGCCACGACCGGCGACGACCCGCGCATAGTTCCGCTCGAGCATGGTCGCCTCCCAATCGAGCCACGCGGGCTGCGCGTGCCCCGTCGGCGCGGCCATCTTCCCCGTAACGGCGGCGAGGGGATCCTCAGCGTGGATCGCGAGATGCCGCTCGAACAGGCCATCCTCTGACACGACGTCATCATCGAGGAAGAGCAGGACCTCACCCATAGCTGCGGCGATCCCGACGTTGCGAGCGGCCGCCGCGCCGCGACGCGGTCCGAAGATGGCCCGAAGGGGATAGCTCGGCCGAAGGCTCGTCAGCACGGCCTCGGTGCCGTCGTCCGAGCCATCGATGACCACCACGGTCTCGAATCTCGCTCCGCGCTGGTGCTGGCGCTCTAGCGAGTTAAGGAGGCGCCGTAACGGCTCGCGACGGTTGAAGGTCGGTACAACGACGCTGACGGTGAGATCCTTCGAGATCACGGCCCTATCGAGCGGCCGCCGTGTTGAGGTTGCGTACGCAGCGGGATTAAGCCGACTCGGCGAACGAGCGGACGACGCTTCGGCCGAGCATGCCAGCGAGAGCGGAAACAGCTGCCGGAGTCAATCCACTTACGGAGATTCCTTCAATAAGCGGCGTCTAGCTTGCGGGCGATGCGGCCTTACGTCAGCACGGCCCGCCGATATCTCTGGGTGCTCGTCCCAATGCTCGCACTTGTGTGGGGCGCTGGACTCGCCGCCGGCTATGTCGAGTACACCACGACCTACGAAGCACAGGCGCAGGTGTGGGTCCTGCGGGTGTCTCAGGACCTCGCGATCCCCAATCCGGACGACCCGAATGTCCCGGTCGTGCAGACAGTCGGGGCGCAGCAGGCCGAGCTTCTTGGACAGCTGCTTCGGACGAAGAGCGTGCTTCGCGATGTCGTCCAGCGGACCTCGTTGCGGGCGGCTTTGGCCGCGGCGCCCGACGAGTCGGGGTACCTGACCCAAATCGCCAAGCACTTCAAGATCCAAGCGCTCGGAACCAATCTCGTGAGCGTCGCGTTTACGGCCCACGATCCTAAGACACCAGCGGAAATGGTGAACGCCGCGCTCGCGGTCCGCAGCGAACGCGTGGCGCAGGCTCGGATCGCCGGCAGCAGCGCCTTGAGCGCCCTGTACAGGCGTGAGTTCGAGATCGCGCAAGGCCAGGCCCTCGCCGCGCAGCGGCAGCTCGACGACTTCAACGCGAGCCACACCGGACAGCTGAGCGCCGACGAGATTCATCAACAGTCGCTCTTGAAGCTCGCGGTCGATCTCGCGCAGGGACGTCTCGTCAACCTGCAGAACCGGATTGACGACACCGACGTGGCCCCCGCCCTTGTCGACATGAGCGGAATCGAATTCCAGGTTGTGGACCCCGCCCAGGCCGAGACTTCCCCGAGCGGGGGCACACGCACCGCGGCGACACTCGCGGGAATCGCGTTCGTGGTCGGGTGCGCGCTGGCGTGCCTGCTCGTCCTCTGCGGCACCTTCCTCGCGAATCGCTTCGCGGCAAGCACGGATCTCGCCACGCTCGCCCCGGCGAAGCTCTTCGCCGCCGTGCCCCAGGTCGGCGTGAAGGATCAGGCGCGGCGGGATCTTCGTCGGACCTTGGCCGCGGAAGCGTTCAGCAATATCGACACGGCCGAGTCACGGATGGCATCGGAGAGCCGAGGCAGGTGAGGGATCTCGCCCTGTCCGGATCGGTGCCGCACGCGAAGCGGAACGGGGCGCCGCCGCGGCAGCACGCTCCGAGCGCGGACGAGCTTGCCTCGTGGGTAAGCCTCACCGCGCCGGTCGCGGGCGCGTTCGACGCGCTGGCGAGCCGGATCGATAGCTCGGGTGTTCGCATCCTCGGATTCACGAGCGCCCTTTCCGGGGAAGGCGTCAGCACCATTGCGCTCGGTACTGCGCTCGCTCTCGCGGCTTTACGACGCGACGCCGTCCTGTTGGTCGACGCGAACTGGATCCAACCTTCGCTTACGAGCGACGCGCATCTCGGCTCGGCGCGAGGACTTGCAGAGTGTCTGGGAAGCGATGCGAGCGTCGCCGCGGTGGCTCGGCCGGCCTCACGGCCGCGCCTCTGGTTCCTTCCGGTCGGCGATCGTCAGCTGGCGCGGCCGTCGCTGCGCGCTCTGGAGTCGTTCGTTGCCGATGGGCTCGATGCGTTCGGCGCGGTCGTCGTCGATCTGCCGGCCCTCCTTCCAGCTGAGCAATTCGTCGTGCCGTGGCCACCTGTGCTCGATCAGCTTTTCGTCGTGCTGCGCGACGCAGCCACTCCGCTCGCACTCGTGCGGCAGGCGCTCGAGAAGCTCGGATCGCATGTCGCGACGCAGCTGGTGCTGAACCGCGCGAGCGCGCCAGAAGCGCGCTTCCGGCCCACGGACCGCCGGTGATCTACACCGCGCTCACCGTCCTCTTCATGCTGGCGTGCGTCGGGATTGGCGCTCTCGGACGTGCCCGGGCTGCACAGGCCTGGCTGGCCGCGGGTCTCGCTGCGGTCATGGTCCTCGCTCAGCTGACCGTCATCGCCCGATGACCGCCGGGCCCGCCGCCGCCGCCGGGGTCCCGTGGCCCTCGAGCGAGCACTACGCCTCGCGTGCCAGGCGGCAAGCGATCATCCTTGCGGCAACGACCCTCGTGGTCGCTCTCGCGTACGCCCTCGCGATCATCGCGACGGACGGGGAATTCCTGCTGGTCGTCCCGTTGGTCGCCGTGTTCGTTGCGATCGCGATAATCGCGCATCCGCCCGCCGGCATCTACCTCGTGTTCGGTGGCGCGCTCCTGTTCGAACAGTTCGCGATCTCCGGCCTTGCCCCGCCGACGGCACAGAGTCACATCTTCGAGAACATCTCCGAGTACACCCCGGTCCCGATAAAGCTCAGCGTCGTCGATCTCCTGATGCTGCTCACGTTCGCGAGCTGGCTCGTGCGCGGCGTCGCTGTGGGACGAGAGCCTCTGCGGGCGGGACCCTTCGGAAAAGCAGTCGCTGCATATACGACGGTCTTCGTGGTGGGCGTGGCGATCGGCGTTTCGCGCGGCGGCGGATGGGATCCGAACGCGGCACTCAACGAGCTGCGTGCGCCCGCCGAGCTGTGCCTCGTTTACTTCCTCGCGACGAACCTGATCCGAGACCGCGCTCAGCTCTTCGTGCTACTCGCGGAGTTCGTCGGTCTCGTCGGCGTCAAGGCGCTGCAGGGGATCTCGAATTACCTCGGGGCGCAGAGTCTCGGCCTGTCGCTGGAGGCCGTGACTAGCCACGAGGACGTGGTCTTCTTCGACGTCGCGATCGCTCTCATGGTCGTCGTCGCCCTGCTCGGCCTGCGCACGAAGCTGACCTACGCGCTCATGGCGCTCGTCCCGGTGATTCTCACCGCCGAGGTCCTGACGCAGCGGCGCGTCGGGTTCATCGCGCTCGCCACGGTCGTGCTCGCGATGCTCATGGTGTCGGCGACCGTCGCACCTCGCCGCGTCCTCGTCCTCGCGGTGGTTGGCGCCATCGCGTTCGGCGCCTATGCGGCCTTCTTCTGGGATGAGAGCGGGCCCGTTGCGGAGCCGCTGCGGGCGATTCAGACGGTCATCGATCCTGGCGCGAAGAGCGCCCGCGACGCCGGCTCGGACCACTGGCGCGACATCGAGAACCGCAACATCGCGTCCACCATCCGCCAATTGCCACTCACTGGTGTGGGAGTCGGCCAGCAGTACTTCTTCCAGGAGGAGCCCCCGCCGTTGCCCGCGAGCTTCCCCTATTGGCGGTACATCACTCACAACGCGGTCCTCTGGCTGTGGCTGAAGGCTGGTCCGCTCGGCGCGTTCGCGCTCTGGTTCCTCGTCGCGCGCGTCCTGCTGGTCGGATCGTCGCTCTACGTGCGGCTTCGCGACCCCGGCCTGCGCTTGGTCGCGGCCCTGCCGGTCGCCGTCGTCGTGTGCCAGATCGTGTTCTCCTCGGTCGATCTCGGACTGAGCTACACGCGCACGATGCTCGTTCTCGGCACGTCTCTCGGGCTCGTCGCGGTCCTCGTCCAGCCCAAGGTCCCATCCCGCGATGGCGAAATGGCGGCGCAGCGATGACGACCCTGCGGAAAGCGGCGCGGGACGTCTTGATCGTGGCCGGTTCGCAGCTCGTCATGTGGGTGGCGAGCTTCGGTTTCGTTCTGGCGCAGGCCCGCTACCTCGGGCCCGCGCGCTTCGGCGAGCTCTCCCTCGCCCTTACGTACGCGGCCTTTCTCTCGATCGTCATCGACTTCGGACTCGGAACCCAGCTGAGTCGGATGGTGGCGCAACGGTCCACGAGCGCCAACACGGCGCTCGTGACGACGATGATCATCAGAGCCGGGCTCTGGCTCGTAGCGGCTCCGGCCGCGTGGCTCGCCGCCGTCGCACTAGGGTACGATCGCGAGCTCCAGCAGCTCATCCTGATCCTCGCCGCGTCGGTGCTCTTTCTGGGCGTGGGGAACACGATCGGCGCGTACTTCCAGGGGCAGGAGCGTTTCGTCCTGCCATCAGTCGCGTCCATCGCACAACGCGTGACCGCCGCTGTGGTCGGCGTCGTCGCGCTCGTCGCGACGCACGACCTCATCGCGGTCACGATGGCATTCGTCGTGGCCGCGATCGTGAACGTCGGGGTGCTGCTCTACGGGATGCGATTCGCCCCGCGTGCCTGGCCGCGCGTCCAACTCGACGAGGTCATTCGTCTCTTTCGCGGCGCGATCCCTCTCGGGATGGTCTGGATCGCGACGACCTTCTACTTCGGCGTCGACATGGTGATGCTCCAGCGCATGGCGCCGGCTGAGAACGTCGGCTGGTACGCGGCGGCCTACCGCTTGTTCAACGCGGCCTCGATCGTCCCGACGATCGTCGCAGGCACGGTCCTCTATCCAGTGCTTTCGCGGCTGTCCCTCGGCTCGCGCTCCGAGCTCCGCGTCGTGATCGAGAAATCGCTCAGCTTCCTCACGCTCTCGGGAGTGGGGGTGGCGCTGGTTTTCGTCGTCCTCGCGGATCCGATCGTTGCGCTGCTGTACCCGGCCCAGAGCTACGCGCCGGCCGCGAGCGCACTTCGTCTCCTGGCTCCCGGCCTCGTCTTCCTGTACCTCAATTGGGTCTTCGCGGCATCTCTCTTGGGGCTGCATCGCGAGAAGCAGCTCCTCGTGCTGACGTTCGCTGCGGCCGTGCTGAATCCGCTCGCGAATCTCGTCGCAATTCCGCTGTTCAGACAGGAGGGCGCGGCGCTGACCACATCGCTCACCGAGCTGCTGATGCTCGTGTGGCTCGTCCGAACCATGCCCCGCGACCTGGTCAGCAGCGAGAATCTGCGCGTCGCCGCGAAGGCCGCGCTCGCCGCGGGCGCCGCCGCCCTCGGCGTTCTCGCGACGCAGGAGGCGACGCTCCTCGTAGCACTCCCGCTTGCGATAGCCCTCTACGGCATTACGGCGCTTGCCCTCCGCGCCGTGCAGCCCCGCGATCTGCTCGCGCTCTTGTCGGTCCTTCGACCCGATCGCACGGCGTCGAACGGCGTCGGTGAGGTCGTGGGGGAACCGATCCTCCGCGCGGCGACGGAGGAGGTTCGCTAATGGCGAGGATCTGTGTGATCCGTCAAGGAGTCTTCCCGCTCGACGCGCGGTTGACGCGCGAGATCGCCGCGCTCGGCGCTGCCGGCCACGAAGTGGATCTCGTGTGCCAGAGCTGGCCCGGCCAGCCGAAGGAGGAGCGCTCCGGCACACTCACGATCCATCGCCTTCCGTTCGAGCGAAGGCGAAAGGCCATCGGAAAGCTGCGCTATCTCGTCGAGTACGGCTCGTTCCTCGTCGGCGCCGCGGTCGCCGTGGCGGGCCTCCACCTCCGGCGCCGCTTCGATGTCGTCCAGGTGAACTCATTGCCGGACTGCCTGGTCTTCGCGGCCATCGTCCCGAAGCTGCTTGGCGCTCGGGTGCTCCTCGATCTCATGGAGTGCATGCCCGAGTTCTTCATGACCAAGTACCGAATGTCGCCGGACCGGTTGGTGGTCAAGATGCTGATGACATGCGAGCAGGCGAGCATCGCTTTCGCTGACCATGTCATCACCTGCACGCAGCCGATGCGAGAGCGCTTCATCGAGCGCGGGGCGCGCCCCGAGAAGATCGACGTCATCCTGAACTCGTATGACGAGGACCGGGTCGATCCTCGTCGCTATCCAGCTTCCGCGAACGCTGGCGACAAGTTTGTCCTGATCTGCCACGGGACGATCGACTGGATGTATGGCCTCGACCTCGTCGTCGGCGCGGTTTCGCGGTTGAAGGATCGGATCAGAGGTCTGCGGCTGCTGATCTATGGCGACGGTCCGCTGCGCGCATCGGTCGAGTCACTCGCTGAGGAGCGCGGCGTGCGAGACCTCGTCTGGTTCAGCGAGAGCTGGCGGCCGATGGAGGAGCTCCTCTCCGCTATCGCCTCGGCCGACGCCGGCGTCATCGCGATCAGACGCGACGCCTGTTTCGACCTGACCCACAGCAACAAGATGTACGACCTGGTTGCGATGGAGAAGCCCATCGTGATCTCACGCACGCGCGCGGTCGAGTCCTATTTCGGCGATGACTGCTTCCAGCTGTTCGAGTCCGGCAACGAAGACGACCTCACGCGCGCGATCTACGAGCTCTACACGGATCCCGAGCGGCGTGCTCGCCTCGCCCGCCGGGCAAGCGCGATCGGTGAGCCCTACCGCTGGGTCCATCAGCGAGCGCACTACCTAGACATCATCGCCCGCCTCATCGACGCCGCGGCTTCCGTACCCGCGACAGCGGTCGTGGCCGGGCCGGCGGAAGAGCGATGAGCCTCGCGATGAGCCTCCGCGCGCGCGGCCGTGCCGCATCGGCCGCGCGCGCGGGCAAGGTGCTCTCACGATTCGGCATCACGGCCGACGCCATGATCCGCCGCCTAGACCGCTACGACGCGATCACCGGCAAGCTGGGAATCCGGCCAACCTGGCCGACGACCGCGAGCGTCCTTGCGCGCCATCCGAATGTCCTCCGCCGGTATTCGGACCGCGGGGTCGAGCTCGCGCTGCACGGCCTCGTGCACGGCGACCACGCGCTGCTCGACGAGCGCCAGCAGCGCGTGGTGATCGCGGGGGCAGCCAACGTCTTCGAGCGCAACGGGCTAAAGCCGACGGGCTTTCGCGGGCCGTATCTTCGCTACAACCCCGCCACGCTCGCTGCGCTTCGCGCCCTCGGGCTCCGCTACCACAGCAGCCAGGCGGTTTCCTTCCCGCTGTGCGCCGATCCTGAGCCAGCTCGCGCCGGCGCGTACGAGCTCGCGCTCGAGCTCTACGCGGCCCGCGACGCACGACGCATTGCGGTGACCCCGAAGATGCAGGACGGCCTGGTGGATATCCCCGTGGCGATCCCGGACGACGAGACGATCGTCGAGCGACTCCGGCTCGCGGGAGATGGAGCCGCGCGGCAGTGGTTCTCGATGCTCGAGGCGACCTACGGGCGTGGCGAGCTCTTCACCCTGCAGCTCCACCCCGAACGGATCTGCGAGCTCGGCAGCGCGCTCGAGGCGACGCTGACCGAGGCCCGACGGCGGCGGCCGCAGATCCTCGTCGCGACGCTCGACGAACTCGCGTTGTGGTGGTCACGGCGGAGCCGCTTCTCGCTCTCGGTCACGCGCTCGGGGGGATGCCGATCTCGCGTCCGGCTGGACGCGGATGACGACGCGACCCTGCTCGTGCGCGGGCTCGAGGTGCCCCGCACCGCGTGGTACGGAGCCGATGCGGTCTCGCGCGACCGTGACTTCCAGGTCGAGGGGGCGCGCGCGCCGATCGTGGGCGTGTCGCGCCGTTCCCCGCCCGACGTCCAGCGACTGCTACGCGAAGAAGGTCTGCCCTTCGAGGTCGCCGAGGATGCGGCCGCATACGGCGCATACGTCGACGTCACAACAGACCGCTGGACCGAATCCGATGTCCTCGACGCGATCGATCGCTCCTCGGGTCCGCTCGTGCGCCTGTGGCGCTGGCCGCGTGAAGCGCGCAGCGCGCTCGCAGTCAGCGGAGACATCGACGCGCTCACTCTTTTCGACTTCGCGGTCCGTTCGTGGGAGACACGCAGCGGAGCTTTTGGGGGTGGCAGAAGATGAGAAAACCGGATGTCGTGGTGATTGGTGCGGGGCCATACGGGCTCGCCGCAGCCGCGCACCTTCGTGAGGGCGGCGTCGACGTACGCGTGTTCGGAGCGCCGATGTCGTTCTGGAAGGAGCACATGCCGAGCGGCATGCTCCTCCGGAGCCCCTGGGGCGCGTCTCACATCGGTGATCCGTCGGGACCTCTTTCGCTCGACGCCTTTGAGAGAGAGCGCGGCTCCGGGATCGCACGGCCAATCCCGCTCGCGGATTTCGTCGCGTATGGCCACTGGTTCCAGCGACGCGTGCTCTCCGACATCGACCCCCGCAAGGTCGAGCGGGTGGATGCCATCGGCGATGGCTTCCGCGTCCTCCTTGAGGACGGCGAGTCGCTGGACTGCGGTCGGGTCGTCGTCGCAGCAGGGATCGCCGCGTTCGCGTGGCGGCCTCCGGAGTTCGACGGCCTTCCCGCCACGCTCGCGAGCCATTCCAGCGAGCACGCGGACCTCGCGCATTTCGCGGGTACACGCGTCGTCGTCATCGGCGGGGGCCAGAGCGCCCTCGAGTCTGCCGTTCTCCTCGCCGAGGCGGCGGCCGATGCTGAGATGATCATGCGCGCCCCTCGACTCCGCTGGGTCGGGCGCGCGACGCGCCAGGGGATGCTCGGCCGATTGCTTTTCCACCGGACCGACGTCGGACCCGCGCTCGTCAGCCAGATCGTCGCGCGGCCGATGTTGGTCCGGCGTCTGCCCGTTCCGGCTCAGCGCCAGTTCACCCGCCGTTCGCTGGCCGCCGGCGCCGCCCTGTGGCTCCGGCCACGCATGCGGAGCGTCACGCTCACGCAAGGTCGGCGCGTCACCGAGGTCGTCCGGTCGAACGGACATCTTCGGCTCCGCCTGGACGACGGCACGACACGCGAGGTCGATCACGTCCTGCTCGCGACCGGCTACCGTGTCGACGTCGGTCGCTACCCGTTCCTCGCCGAGACCCTCGTCTCGCGCGTTCGGCGCATCGACGGTCATCCCGTTCTCGACGAAGGCTTGCAGTCGTCGGTCCCGGGGCTCCACTTCCTTGGCGCGCCTGCGGTGCATTCGTTCGGTCCGCTCGTGCGGTTCGTGGCCGGGACGGACTTTGCCGTGAGGAGACTCGCGTCCGTCATCGCTGGACGGGCGCGGCACGCGCCGCTAAAGGACAGACGAGATCGCGCGAGGGAGTACCAGGCCGCGGAGGAGCGCGCACGATGACGCGAGCTGCGCGAGACGGCCAGGGAGCGGTGGTGCTTGGGAGCGATTACAAGGCGCTCGGCATCGTACGAAGTCTGGGACGGCATGGGATACCCGTCTGGGTACTGCGGGACGAGCACTCGCTCGCCAACTGGTCGCGCTACACGAGACGAAGCGTTGCCTGGCCAAGCGCCTCGGAGGCCGACCGAGTGGCGTTCCTCCTGGACCTCGGCCGCAATCACGCGCTCGACGATTGGGCGCTCTTTCCGACTGATGACGAAACGGCCGCGCTGCTCGCCCGCAACCGCGATGAGCTGAGCGAACGCTATCTGCTTACGGTCGCCGAGTGGCAGGCGCTGCGTTGGGCGTACGACAAACGTCTGACGTACCGACTCGCGAGCGAGCTCGGGATCGATCATCCGCTCACCCGGTTTCCGCATGACAGCGATGACGTACGGTGCTTCGACGGGCGATATCCGGCGATTCTGAAGCCGGCAATCCGTGCGGATGCCAACCGCTTCACCACGTCGAAGGCGTGGCCGGCGGGTGACAACGCCTCGCTCGTGGCCCGGTACGAAGCGGCGTGCGCGCTCGTGGATCCGCGCCTGATCATGATCCAGGAGCAGATCCCGGGAGACGGCGACGCGCAGCTCTCGTACGCCGCCCTCTGCAGCGACGGAACGCCGATCGCCTCGCTCGTCGCGCGGCGGACGCGACAGTGGCCGATGGACTTCGGCCGCGCGAGCACCTACGTCGAGACGATCGAGGCGCCCGATGTCGAGCGGAACTCGACGCGGCTCCTCGATGCGCTGCGGTTCGACGGGATCGTCGAGATCGAATTCAAACGCGACGCGCGGGACGGTCGCCTGAAGCTCCTGGACATCAACGCGCGGGTCTGGGGCTGGCACAGCCTCGGCAGGCGCGCCGGCGTGGACTTCCCCTATCTGCTTTGGCAGCTCGTGAACGGGGAGCGGATTGTCGCGCTGCGAGGTCGGCCTGGTGTCCGGTGGGTGCGGGCGCTCACCGACATCCCGGTGTCCCTCGGCGAGGTCCTGCGTGGGCGGATGTCGATCGCGAAATATCTCGCGTCGCTCCGCGGACCGATCGAGTTCGCGATCCTTGCGGCCGACGATCCCCTCCCGGCGATCGTCGAGGTCCCGTCCGCGATGTATCTCGCGTGCTCGCGGCGGGTCCGGGATCCGGAAGTCCATGGAGCGCGTCCCCTGGCGGCGTCATCGAGTGGCGGAGCGCCGCGGTGAGGCTGCTCGAGCTCGAGGATCCACGGTGGTTCGACTTCGTACAGAGTCGATCGAACGCGACTCTCTTCCATCATCCAGTGTGGGCGGGCTTGCTCGCAGAAACCTATGGCTACCGGCCGATGGTCGTGACCATCGCTGAACGGGGCGGGACTCCGAGCGCTGCCATGCAGATAATCGACGTGAGCCGTCCCCTGGGCGGGCGCCGGTGGGTATCGCTCCCGTTCACCGATCACTGCCCGCTCCTCGTGGACGGATCCGAGAGCGAGATGGCCGCGGGCGTCGCCGAAGTCGCGAGGACGTGGAAGCTCGATCTTCTTGAGGTCAGAGGAACCCTCTCCGGGCATGCCGCAGTGGGGCGAGATCCGGCATTCGTGCGTCACGAACTGGCGGTGTCACCTGACATGGAGACGGTGTGGGGCCGGCTCTTCAAGAACCACCGGCGGAACGTGCGCATCGCCGAACGCGCGGGCGTGCGAGTCACGCTCGGCAGGGCCCCGTCCGATCTCGAGACCTTCTACCGGCTTCATCTGCGGACCCGGCGACGCCTCGGTGTGCCCGTGCAGCCGCGGCGTTTCTTCACGCTGCTGTGCGAGCGGATCATCGGACGCGATCTTGGCTTCGTTCTCACGGCGAAAAGCGGCGACACTCCGGTCGCCTCCGCGGTCTTCGGCTCGTGGAATCGCACGCTGATCTACAAGTACAGCGCGCGCGATGAGCGTTTCGCCAAGCTCGACGCCAACTACCTGTTGCTCTGGACCGCGATCCGCTGGGCCTGCGAAAACGGCTACCGCGCGTTGGACCTCGGCCGTTCAAACGTCGAGCAGGACCTCCTGAGAGGATTCAAGAGCGGCTGGGGTGCGCGCGAAGAGCCGCTCGCGTACTCGCGAATCGCGAGGGCGCCTGGCCGCGGCGCCAGTCCCAGGCTTGCAAACGCGATGGCGCTAGTGATTCGGAACTCCACCCCGTGGGTCTGCCGCGCGCTCGGCGAGCTCTTCTACAAGTACGCCACATGAGCCGGCGGCGGCCGGCGGCTGCGTTCGTCCTCGCGATCCTCTTGACGATGAACCCGCCGCCCGAGAGCGCCGTCGGAGCTTGGTCCGCGAGCGCCGACGCGGTCTCGGCTCT
The DNA here is from genome assembly GCA_005889075.1 of Chloroflexota bacterium. Classification (GTDB taxonomy): domain Bacteria; phylum Chloroflexota; class Limnocylindria; order P2-11E; family P2-11E; genus 3-1-20CM-2-70-9. The sequence goes on along the minus strand of VBDQ01000036.1, from coordinate 17,829 downwards.
CCACGTCGACGGCAATCAGCTCGTCGACTCCTCCGGACTCACCGTCCAGGTGCGGGGAGTGAACCGCTCCGGGACCGAGTACGCGTGCATCCAGGGTTGGGGAATCTTCAGCGGACCGAATGACGCCGCGTCGATCCAGGCGATGAAAGCCTGGCGGGTCAACGCGGTGCGCGTGCCGCTCAACGAGGATTGCTGGCTCGGCATCAATGGCGTGCCGACGGCCTACTCGGGGCCCGCTTACCAGCAGGCCATCAAGGACTACGTGAGCCTGCTCAATCAAAACGGCCTCTACGCCATCCTCGACCTCCACTGGTCTGCGCCAGGGACGAGCGCAGCCAACTGGTACGCACCTATGCCCGACCTAGACCATTCGCCCGATCTCTGGTCCGGAGTGGCGGCCGCTTTCAAAGGCAACGACGCCGTGATCTTCGAGCTCTTCAACGAGCCCTGGCCCGATAGCCAGCAAGACAGCACCGCCGCGTGGACCTGCTGGCGCGACGGAGGCTCCTGCCCGGGCGTCTCTTTTGCGGCCGCGGGGATGCAGACGCTGGTCAACGCGGTCCGGGCCGCTGGCGCGACGAACGTCCTCGTCCTTGACGGGGTGTCCTACGGGAACTCTCTGTCGCAGTGGCTCACGTACAAGCCGAACGATCCGCTGAACAACCTCGCCGCCGCGTGGCACGTCTACAACTTCAACGTCTGCAACACGACCTCATGCTTCGACGCCACCGCCGGTGTGGTGGATGCGCAGGTCCCTGTGCTTGCGACCGAGATCGGCACGAACTGCGACTTTGCGTTCATGACGACGATCATGAACTGGCTCGACGCGCGACAGGCCGGCTACGTCGCCTGGACCTGGAACGCCTGGGGTTCCGACTGCTCGTCGATCGCGCTCATCAGCGACTATGCCGGGACGCCGACCGACTACGGTCAAACGTACAAACTGCATCTGGCTGATCGGCCGTGATGGAGCTCGAGCGCGCTAGTGGGCGAGGAAGTGGGTCCGGTAGACCTGGCCGTAGGTCGTCGGCGTGGCCGAGTTGTAGTCGCTTATGAGGGCCATGCCGCCGCAGCCGGAGCCCGCGTTCCAGCTCCAGGGGAAGTAGCTGTCGCCCTTTCCGTCGAGCCAGGTCATGACCATGTCGTTGAAGGCGTTGTCGCAGCTGTCGGCGCCGGTCTCGGTCACGAGGATCGGCACCTGCGCCGCGAGCGTTCCGGCCTGCGAGTCGTAGCACGAGCTGCTGCTGCAAATGTTGAAGTTGTAAAGATGCCAGCCTGCGGCGAGGTTGTTCAGCGGATCGTTGGGCTTGTAGGCCAACCACTGCGAGACGTTGTTGCCCCACTGCGTGCCTGTAAGCACCACGACGTTCGTGGCACCTGTCGCGCGCACCGAGTTCAGCATGGTCTGCATCCCGGCTGCCTGGTACCCGACGCCCGAGCAGCTGCCCCCGTCGCGCCAGCAAGTCCAGGCGGCAGTGCTGTTCTGCTGGTTGTCCGGCCACGGCTCGTTGAAGAGCTCGAGGAGAACGGCGTTATTGCCCTTGAAGGTGTTCGCGACCTGCGACCAGAACGTCGGCGAGTGGTCCTGGTCCGGCATCGGGACCTGTTGGGTCGCCTGCTGCGAACCCGGCGCGGTCCAGTGCAGATCGAGGATCGCGTAGAGGCCCGCCTGATTGAGCAGGCTCACGTAGCTCTTGACCATGTTCTGGTAGTTCGCGCCGGAGTAGGCCGACGACACGCCGTTGATCGCGAGCCAGCAGTCCTCGTTGAGTGGGATGCGCACCGCGTTGATCTTCCAGGTCTTCATCGCCTGGATCGATGCCGCGTCGTTTGGCCCGTCGGAGAAGCCCCAACCTTGGACGCAGGCGTACTCGGTGCCCATACGGTTCACGCCGTGGAGCACGACCGTCTGGCCCAGCCCGTTGATCAGCTTGGCTCCTTGAACGTGCAGTGGCGAGGCCGCGCCCGAGCCTGCCGACGGCGCGGGCGTCACCGTCGGAGCGGGAGTCGCGGCCGGACTCGGCGTCGCCGTGGGACCTGGCGTCGCGGTGGGGCCAGGCGTGGGTGTCGGGACGGGGCTCGGCGTGGCGATCGGCGCGGACACCGCGAACGTGGCGGCGTGCTCGTTCCAGCTGTAGAGCGCCGTCCACCCGGCCGCAAACACCCCTACGTTGACGAAGTACGTGCCACCGACCGCGGTCGTGGGCACGAGCCAGCTCACCGGGTAGGCGCGCGTCTGTCCTGCGGTAAAGGTCTGGTTGTCGAACCACTCCTGATGGACGAGGGTCACGTCATCAGGCGCGATCACCTCGACGTCGACCAGGACGGTCCTGGCTATCGCGCTCGTGATGCTCGCGCTGATCCCGAGGGTGCCCCCAGCGGCGATCGTCGATGACGTGGTTGAGGCACCCAGAGTCAGCCCGGGTGCGAGCGTCGGCGCCGGGGTCGGCGCAGCTGTCGCCGTGGGCGCCGGCGTCGGCGGCGCCGTTGGTGCGGGCGTCGCTGTCGGCGCGACCGTCGGCGCCGGCGTGACGGTCCGGATCGGCACCACGCTCGCGGTAGGCGCGGGGGTCGGCGGCGCGGTCGGCACGGGTGTCGGCGCCGAAGTCGGAGCCGGTGTCGCGGCGGGCGCAGGCACGACGATGAACGTCGCGGCCGAGCTCGTCCAGCCGTAGAGGCTCGCCCAGCCAGGTGCGTACATGCCGATGTTGACCGCATACGTACCCGCGAGAGCGCTCGTCGGGATCTGCCACGGCACCGCGTACGAGCGCTGCTGGCCGGCGGTGAAGGCCTGATTGTCGAACCAGACCTGGTAGGCAAGGGTCGACCCGCCCGGCGCGACGATTTCGACGTCAACGAGCGCGCTTGTCGCGTTGGCGCTCGTCACGAGGACGGTGAGGCTGGCCGATCCGCCGGCGGCCACACTGCCCGCGGCGCTCGATGCGGTCGCGGTGAAGCTGGGGGCCGGCGAGGGGAGCGTGGTCGGTGCCGAAGTCGCGGTCGGCAACGCGGTCGGCGCCGGGGTCGACGTCACGCTCGGTGGCACGAATGTGGGGGCGACCGTTGCCGTTGGGACTGGCTGGGCCGGGCCGGAAACGACATTGAAGGACGCGGCGGAGTTATTGGACCCGTAGAGGATCCTCCAGCCCGTCGAGTACGCGTTCGCGTTCACAACGTACGTCCCGCTCGCCGCGCTGGCGGGCACGGTCCAGGTGAACTGGTAGGAGCGCGACTCGCCCGCGCCGAATGTCTCGTTATGGAGCCACTGCTGGTACACGAGGCTGGCGTGGCCCGGCGCGAAGACGCCGACCCCGATCACGGCCGCGCCCGCGATCGGAGTCAGGTACGTCGCCGTGATCGAGACCTGTGCGCCCGGGCTCACGCTGGCCGGAGCGGCCGAGGCCACCACCGTGAAGCTCGGCGGCTGAACGTTCTTGAAGGCCTCGTCCGCCACGGGCGGCATCACGCCCGATGCGGGCATGACGGTGATGAGCGTGACGACGCCCTCGTCCTCGAGCCAGGTCAACCCATCGACCACTGGGCGAAGGCGCAGCGGATAGATCCCGGGCGTGAGCGGCGCGCGCACGCGGAACGTGAAGCTGGCCACGCCGCTCGGGCCGACGGTCGGCTCTGTTTGGACCGCGACGCGGTCGAGCGTCGGCCACCCTGACGCAAGTCCGCTCAGGCTCCTGTCGTCAGAGACGATCCCGAGATTCACCTGCTGGCCGAGGACGCCTTTGCTCCACGTACGCGCCCCCGTGTTGCGGAAGCGGAGTGTCAGAGGATCGCTGAGCTGTCCCGGCTGGAGCGTCGGGTTCAGCGCCTGGTCCACGAGCTGGCTGTGGAAACCGAGATCGCTGGTGACGACCAGCGAGGCTTTGTCGTCCTCGAGCCACGTCAGTCCGTCGACGACCGGGCGCAGCGGGATGTGATAGGTGCCCGGCGTGGCCGGCGCGCGGATCGCGAAGGTGAACGTCCCGATCATGCCCGGCAACACGATCTGCTCGGCCGTCGTCGCGGGGCGCGCCGCATTCATCCATCCGACCGCGACCCCCTCGTCAGCGAAGCGAGTCGAGTCGCCGACGATCCCGAGGTTCACCTGCGCCTTCCCGCCGCGCTGCCAGGGAGCGATCCCGATATTGCGGAAGCGGATGGTGTACGTGGTCGTCGCGCCGGGACCGAGCGTCGGCGATGGGCCCTGATCGACGAGCGAGCTGTGGAATGCGAACGCCAGCGCTGGCGATGAAGAGTTGGATGCCATGAAGCCGATGCCGACGGAGACAACCCCGAGGATGCACACCAGCACGACGACGCGGACGAGAGCTTTGATCAAGCCGCCCGCCGTGAAGAGGCTGCGTTCGGACATCTATGCGACCGCCGCGACTCGCTCGCGGTCTTGCGCGCTCATCACGTACATCGAACGGATGAGTACGACTACGCGGAATGGATTACGAGGGAGAGACTGGTCTAGTCGCAGGTACTAGATCGCACGGACCTCTGGGGCATGACGCCGAAAAACACGCGCATCTATGCATGCGCGAGCGCATCGTGTGCTTGGGGAGACGCGGGGGATAGGACTATCGAGCATGTTGCTCGCGATGACCGACGTCCCTCATCAAGACTTTCGCTAGATCGATCAGGGCTTGGGCGGCGCGGCGGTGGGCGTGCTGGTGGATCGCTGGATCCGAACGTTGCCGACGTTCGTGTCGTTGCCGCCGGCGTACACACGGATCCGCGCGACGCGATACCCGTCGATCTGAAACTTGATGTCCCAGTAGGTCCCGTTCGTCACGTCGATGACCCAATACCCATTCGCGTCGCTGCGCGGCTTTCCCACATCGCAATCGAGCGAACCCGGAACGATGCAGACTCCGGCCACTCCGAGACCGGTGTTGGTGTCGATCACCCGGCCTCTGATCCTCGTGAACCCGGGAGCGGCCTTGGCCGCCGGGGCGACCGTTGGCGCGGGAGTCGGTGCGGATGTCGCGACGCCCGGACCGCTCCCCGATCCGCTTCCCTGCCGCGCTCTTGTCCACGGTGGGGGCCGGCGTCGGCTCCGACGAGGGTGGAGCGCTCGGGACGGCGACGGAGGCGACGAGCGCGGCGGTGCGGCCGCGGCTGTGCTCGTAGGTCTGCGTCTGTCCAACCGCGCCCGCACCGGCTGGAGCGCCGCCGGGGTCCGCGCCTTCGCTCCGTGCGGTCTCCGGCCGCTGCACCAGACCGAACGCCACGAGTAAGAGGAGCAGCAGACCAGCAAGCACGGCAAGCCAGGGCCGCCGTCGACTCTTGATGGCCGGTCGTGGGCTCGTGCTCTCGGTAGCCGCGGGCGGGAGCTTCGCTCTCAGGCGCGCTTCTCTGAGCGCATGACCCACCGCTGCCCGCGCCGAACGGGTCGCGGCGCGCTCGCCAGGCAGCAGGTCCAACCCGGGCAACCGCGCCCGAGATCCCGCCCGGGCGACGCTCGCGATCTCGGCCTCGCGCAGCGCCCGGACCAGATGCGCGTGCCGCGCCAAGAGACGTGGGGAGAACTGATCCGTGGCCACCCTGACTGCCGGTCCCGAGCGTATGCCCCCGCCGTTGAATCGGGCTTGAGAATACGTAACGGCGCCATTGAAGTCCGAGGATGGGCCCGGCAAAAATGGCGGGCGCAGCGGACCCGGATTGCGACGACAACGTTCTCGCCTCGCCTCCGTTGAGCGTTTAGTGTTCCGACCCACGTTCAAGCGAGGAAGCGGAAGTGGCGAAGCCCGTCAGCCTTTATGGCAGGTGCCACAGCACCAGCAGGCAGACGCGCCGGTGCCACCCCGCGTCGAGGAAGCGGAGGCGAAAGAGGACATGCAACAGCGTGAGGCGTATACAGCCGGCAGCGATCTGAACGCCCTGTTGGGCCGCGGGTCCGAGTTCGAGGGGAAGCTCGCGTTCGAAGGCAAGGTGCGGATCGACGGCACCTTCACCGGCGAGATCTCGACCAACGACACGCTGCACATCGGCGAGGGTGCGAAGGTCTCGGCCGAGATCAGCTGCGGCACGGTCGTCGTCGAGGGCGAGGTCAACGGCAACATCAAGGCGACGAGCGCGGTCGAGCTGCACCGACCCGCGAAGGTTCGCGGGGACATCACGGCTCCATCGCTCATGGTCGAGAAGGGCGTGATCTTCGAGGGTCGCTCCAAGATGGAGAGCCTCGAGGCATCGAACGTCGTCACGCTGCGAGCGGCGGCAGACGAGGACTAGAAGACAGCCCTAGCGCTTCCGGAGGGCGGACGTGCAAGGCGTGCTGGCGCTGGATCGAGTGACGGTCCGCGATGCGGACTTCAGCCGCGCTGCCTTCGAGCGCTTCGCCCCGAATGGTTGCGTCTTCGAGCGGTGCGACTTCCGTGGCGAGCACTTCGACGAGAGGCTGCAGACGCTCTTCGCGAGCCGGCGGCAAAGCGTTTTCCGCGAATGCCGCTTCGAGGGCGCGGACCTCCGCTTCGTGCGTCCCGGGCAAGCTCGCTTCGAGCGGTGCAGCTTTGCCGGCGCGAACATTGACGGCTGGGTTTCGGCCTGCGCCGAATTCCTCGATTGCCGCTTCACCGGTCCCATCCGCAACGTGACGTTCCACGGCAAGCCATGGGGCCACGCCGCCGAGCGGATCGATCCGGCCCGGTCCGTCAACGCCTTCAGCGGCAACGACTTCACCGAGGCGGAGCTGATAAGCGCGCTCTTCGTGAACGGCATCGAGGTGACCCAGCAGCGCTGGCCGGCATCCGAAAGCTACGTGGTCATCGATCGCATCCACCAGCGAGCGACGCGGGCGCGATCACGGATCCTCGAGTGGAAGGACCACGAGCGGCGCAACGAGGCGCTCGCGATGCTGCAGCAGGTCGCGTTCGTCTTCATTCACCAGAACGGGATCGCGACGCAGCGTGTCGATGATCGCTGGCCGGCCCAGGCCGAGATCCAGCGCGAAGTCTGGGAGACGCTCGAGCACGCGCTGTAGCGGGTCGGGGAGCTCACGGATCCTCGAGACCGATCAGGTAACCCGTCTCATCCAGAGCGAGCTGAAAGTGTCCGGATTCTCCGCAACCGACTCGTAGCAGCGGATCTGGGCACGGAGGAACGCCTCGTCGAAGTGCCGAAGGAGGGGCAGGGACAGCTCGATCCGAAACCTCTCGTTCAGGCAAAGGAACGCCTGCAGGAGCATGGCTTCGTTCCAGAAGACGGGCCACTGGCGGTCGAGCGTCCAGAACTCCGCCGGAAATGGAACGTTGAACGGGAACGGGACGTCGTGCACGTGGACCATAACGCCGACGTTCAATAACGGCAGCACTTCGAGATAGAGGAAAGGGACGTCGCCGTCGATTTTCAGTATGTGGGTCGAATCGATGAACAGGATGTCATCCGCTTCAAGCCGCTCGAAGACCGAGATGTCCACGTCCTGCACTTCGTCTTCGAGCAGCGTGATCTCTGACATCGTTCGCAGGCGTTCGAACGGGAACGGGTCGATCGAGACGATCTCGAGGGGATGCCCATCCATCGCGTTTCGGCGCGCGGCCAAGCTGCAGTAGTACGTCGACAAGCCCGCTCCAACTTCGACGTAGCGCTTGGGCTTCCGATCTCTGACCATCATGTAGAGCGTGAGGGCGTCCACCGCGGGTAGGCCCGGCCCAAAGCCTTCAGACCGGAACTGCGCATTGCTCGGGAGGCCGTCGAACTCGTCCTGGTACCGGGAGAGCAGGACCGCGAGCCGCCGCTTCATGTCATCGAGGTCGAACGAGACTCCCCGCATCGCGCTCGGACGGTTCCACCGCTCGCGGGTCGCCCTGAGTCGCGAGACCGGTGGTAGGGGCGAGTAGTAGTCGTCCCGCTCCGCGACGACGTAGCCAGCCCGCTCGAGCGCGCTCTGAAAACCTCCGACGGCGGCGGACTTCGTCCGACGCAGCCGGTTCCACGCCGGCGCCGGAAGTATTCGCTTGGCAAGGCTTTTCATGAAAGGGCCCTCATCCGCGCGGCACTCTAGCGCTTTGCGTGCCACGCAACTCGTTGCCGAGATCGCGCTACAATCGACCCCTCGCGACGACGCGGACAGCGCTCCATTCGAACACCGACAGCGAGCCGGGTGTGGTGCGAGCCGGCCGGTAAATAGATAGGAGAGACCACCGCCGAGCGACTGGGGTCGGCCCCGTACAGCCGCAACGAAGCGCGCCGGCACGCGGCCGGCGAAGCTGGGTGGAACCGCGAGATCGCCCTCGTCCCAGTGACGAAGGCGATTTTGTTTGTCTGGAGAGAGGCCATGGCAAGGACGGAGCGAAGGGCTGACCACGGCGGCGAAAAGCTCTACGCGCTGCGGCATTCGACCGCGCATGTGATGGCTGGCGCCGTGCTCGAGCTCTTCCCGGAGGCCAAATTCGGTTTCGGGCCGCCGGTTGCGGACGGCTTCTACTACGACTTCGACCTCCCGCGGCCGCTCACGGAAGAGGACCTGCCGAAGATCGAAGAGCGCATGCGAAAGATCGTCGGCAAGGATCTCCCGTTCGAGCACAAGGACCTCTCCGTCCCTGAGGCGCTCGCATTTTTCGGCGAGCGCAAGCAGGACTACAAGGTCGACCAGATCCAAAAGCTCGCCCACGAGGGGAAGGACGACGAGAGCGATGACGAGGTCATAGGCGGCCGCGTGAGCGTCTACCAGCACGACGGCTTCGTCGATCTCTGCCGGGGACCGCATGTCGAGCGGACCGGAAAGATCGGCCCCTTCAAGCTGCTCTCGGTCGCGGGCGCGTACTGGCGGGGCGACGAGACAAAGCCGCAGCTCCAGCGGATCTATGGGACCGTGTGGCCGTCGCAAAAGGAGCTCGACGCCTACCTCGAGAAGCTCAAGGAGATCGAGCGGCGCGACCATCGCAAGCTGGGCGGACCGCTGCAGCTCTTCCGCATCGACGAGGAGATCGGCTCGGGGCTTGTTCTCTGGCTTCCGAACGGCGCGATCGTTCGTGAGGAGCTCGAGAACTGGTGGCGTACTGTCCACCATGAGCGCGGCTACACGCTTGTCTACACGCCGCACATCGCACACGAGAAGACCTACAAGCGCTCGGGCCATCTCGAGAAGTACGGCGAGAACATGTATGGCCCGCTCCTCCTGGACGACTCTTCGCAGGGGGCTGGGGGGACGAAGTCCCCCCAGCGGTTCTGGATCAAACCGATGAACTGCCCCGGGCACATCAAGGTGTTCCAGTCGCGCATCCGCTCGTACCGCGAGCTGCCGCTGCGCATCGGCGAGCTCGGCACGGTCTACCGGTACGAGCGCGGCGGCACGCTCCACGGGATGCTGCGCGTCCGCGGCTTCACCCAGGACGACTCGCACATCTTCTGTTCGTGGGATCAGGCGCAGGAGGAGATCGGCAAGGTCTTCGATCTCGCCATGGAGTTCATGCGCATCTTCGGCTACAGCGATCCGCAGATCTATCTCGCGACACGGCCGGAGCGCCGCCTCGGCACCGACGAGATGTGGGACAAGGCAGAGACCGCGCTCCGTCAGGCGCTCGGCGTCCGCGAGGTCCCATACAAGATGGATGAGGGCGGCGGTGTCTTCTACGCGCCGAAGATCGACATCAAGATGCGCGACGCGATCGGCCGCGAGTGGCAAGGGCCGACGATCCAGATCGACCTTAACCTGCCCGAGCGATTCGATGTCACATTCGTGAACGACAAGGGAGAGCACGAACGCGCGGTGATGATCCACCGCGTCCTCTTTGGCAGCCTCGAGCGGTTCGTCGGCGGATTGATCGAGCACTACGCCGGAAACTTCCCGCTGTGGCTCGGGTGGGAGCAGGCCGCGGTGCTGCCGGTGCGCGACACCGCGCGCGTCTACGCCGAGGGCATCGCGGCGCGCTTGCGCGAGGCCCGCTTCCGGGTACATCTCGATGCTGACGGCGATCTGCGCACGCGCATCGCCAACGCCCAGCGCCGTCGCGCCAACTACACCCTGGTAGTCGGCGACAAAGAGGCTGTCGCCGGCACGGTGTCGGTCCGCCGTCGCGGCGCGGGTCAAGGAGATGAGGAGCGCGGCGTCACGCTGGACGATCTCATCGCGCGGCTCAGCGTCGAGCGCGACACGAAAGCCTTGCCGGCGGACTTCGCGCCACACGTCTCGAACGGCACCGACTCGCTCGACGCATGAGCACCGCGGTCGCGCCGCCGCTCCTACGCGGCGAGCGCCTCGCGCTCCGGCCCATGACGTTCGACGACCTGCCGCACCTGATGCGGTGGGGGAGCGATCCCGAGTTCCGTCGCTACCAGTGGGCGCGTGAGCCGGGCCGGTTCGAGGAGGACGACGCGCGCAGGTGGATCGAACGCATGTCGCGGCCGGGGGACTCGGCCTGCTGGATCATCGAGTACGCCGGACGTGCCGTCGGCTTCGCGAACTATCGGAACTATCACCCCAAGGGACGGAGCGCGGAGATCGGCATCGGCATCGGCGAGCCGGGCCTCTGGGGCAAGCATCTCGGCCGCGAGGCGCTTGGCGTCCTCGTGCGATACCTGTTCGATGAGCTACAACTCCACCGCATCGGCCTGTCGGTCGTCGGCTTCAACGATCGCGCGATCTGGATGTACAAGGCGCTCGGCTTCGAGGTCGAGGGGATCGAGCGCGATGGCGTCGGCACCGACGACGGGTTCGTCGACGACGTGAAAATGGGTCTTGTCGCGGGCCGCAAACGACCCGATTTCGACCCGCGTCCGGCGACCTTGGAGGGCGCGCACGTCCGCCTCGTGCCGCTGCGAATGGAGCACGCACCCGCTCTCTTTGAGGCCGGCGACGAGGATGACATCTGGCTCTTCGTTCAGCCGCGCCCGCGTGGCGTCGACGGATACGCACGGTACATCCGGTGGGCGCTGGATCAGGCGATCGTCGGCCAGCAGCTCCCGTTCGCGGTGATCCGTAAGCGCGACGGCGTCCTTGTGGGGACGACGCGCTATGCACACATCGATCCTCCCAACCGCACGCTCGAGATCGGTTACACCTTCTACGGGAAAGGCGCCCGGCGTACCCCGGTGAACACCGAGAGCAAACTGCTTCTGCTTCGTCACGCGTTCGAAACGCTCGGCGCGAATCGCGTGTGGCTTCAGACCGACAAGCGCAACGAGCCCTCGCAGAACGCCATCGCTCGTCTCGGTGCGCAAAAGGAAGCGGAGCTCCGCAACGAGCGGGTCCTGCCCGATGGGCGACTCCGAACGAGTGTCGTCTTTGGGATCACACGCGACGATTGGCCTTCGGTGCAGACGCGACTGCTCAGCTACCTCGAGCGGTGATATACACTGACCTCAGTTGATGTCCTTTCACGGGGAGCGGGCGCGCTGGTAGCGGAGCACTCACGCCCATATTGAATCGAGGCGCCCTATAGCCGCGCCTGAACTCCGGGTCAACGACCAGATCCGCGTCCCCTCCGTCCGCCTCATCGGGCCGAACGGCGAGCAGCTCGGCGTCGTGCCGACCGTTCGCGCGCTGGCGAAGGCCCAGGAGGACGGCTACGACCTCGTCGAGATCGCGCCGAACGTCCAGCCGCCGGTCGCGCGCCTGCTTGATTTCGGGAAATACCGCTACGACCTCCAGCAGAAAGCCAAGGACGCCAAGAAGAAGCAGAAGGCGGTGACCTGGAAGGAGATCCGCGTCACCCCGAAGATCGACGATCACGACATCGACACGAAGATCCGCGCCGCGGCCAAATTCCTCGACGACGGCGACAAGCTCAAGGTCACCGTCCGGTTCCGCGGCCGCGAGCTGGCGCACCCGGACCGCGGTCGCGTCCTGCTCCTTCAGATCGGAGACAAGCTGAAGGAGCACGGCATCATCGAGCGCCAGCCGCTTCTTGAAGGACGTCAGATGCACATGATCATGAATCCCGTGCGCCGCGACGCCGGAGGCGCGGCGCCCGCGCCTGCGGGTCCGGCGCGTCCAGCCACGCCGCCACCAATCGCGCCACGCCCTGTCACGCCCGGCGCCCCCGTGCCGGCGGTGCCGGCAGCTGCGCGGCCGACGGACGGGACGCATCCAGCTTCGGCACCGGCGAGCGCTCGTCCGCCTGCGCCTCGCACCGCGCCGACGCCCCGCGCCCAGCGTCCGGCTTAGCTAGAATTTCTGTTCACGCCTGCGCATCGGAGGTCCGCTCACCGTGCCCAAGATCAGGAGCCACAGCGGCGCCAAGAAGCGTTTCGAGGTCACCGGACGCGGTCGTCTCGTGCGGGCGAAGGCGTACAAGGGTCACCTGAACCAGCACAAGAGCCCGTCGCGCAAGCGCCGGCACGCCGGCAAAGCACTCGTGGCCAAGGGCGACCTCAAACTCGTCCGCAAGCTGCTGCCGCGGATCTAGGGGAGGGCAACGGATGTCACGGGTGAAGCGCGGGGTCGCCGCGCACAAGAAGCACAAGAAGCTCCTCACGCAAGCGGAGGGTCGCCGCGCGTCCAAGCACAAGCTCGTGCGGCCGGCCCGCGAAGCTGCGATGCACGCGCTCCGTTATGCGTATCGCGATCGGCGCGCACGCAAGGGTCAATTCCGCGCGCTCTGGATCGCTCGGATCAACGCCGCGGCGCGCGACGCTGGCGTGTCGTATAGCCGGCTCATGAACGCCCTACGGCTGGCGGGCATAGATCTGGACCGCAAAGTGCTCGCTGACATGGCGGTGCGAGACCCGAAGGTGTTTCGCCACTACATCGATCTGCTGAAAGAGAAGTCTGGCAAACCGAACAAGTCATAAGGCGACGAAGGAGAGCAGTACCGCGACACGCGGCGCCAGAGAGAGACCGGCAACGCGGGTGCAAACCGGTCGCGCCGACGACGCGAGAATTCGCTCCTGAGCCGGCCGGCAGAAAAGCCGGTCCGCCTGAGGCCCGATAGAGCCTCGACCGAGCGTCCTCCTCCGGCTCGTGCCGGTGAGGGAACACGGGTGGTACCGCGGAGGCCCGCCTTCGTCCCGAACGAACGGCGGGCTTCGTGTTGTCTGGAGGAGGCGACGTGGCTGGCCAGGACTTGAAAGCGCTCGCGGACCGGGCGGCGACGGAAATCGCCGCGGCAGCGGACGAGGCCGCGCTCGAAGCTTCCCGCGTCCGCTATCTGGGCCGAAAAGAAGGAGCGCTGAGCGAGGCGACGAAGAAGCTCGCGTCGCTTCCACCGCCGGAGCGCCCCGCGTACGGCGCCGCCGTCAACGACGCCAAAATACGGATCGAGAAAGCGCTCGAGGCGCGCGAAGCGGCGCTTCGCGACGCAGCGCTCGCGCGCGAGCTCGGCCAGGAGCGCGAGGACCTGTCGCTCCCGCCAAGACGGGTTCGTCTGGGCCGGCTTCATCCCATCTCACAGACGATGCGTGAGGTATCGCGCATCTTCGCGACGCTCGGGTTCGAGACCGTCGAGGGACCCGAGATCGAATGGGATTACTACAACTTCGAAGCCCTCAACATCCCGCCCGGCCATCCCGCGCGCGAGAAATGGCAGACGCTCTGGATTTCCAATCCGCTCGGGGACGATCCGTCGCGGCCGATCCTGGGAAGAACACACACATCGCCGATGCAGGTGCGGATCATGGAGGAGCGCCGGCCGCCGATCCGCGTCGTCATTCCGGGACGCTGTTACCGATATGAGGCCACCGATGCGATCCGCGAAAGCATCTTCTTCCAGTACGAGGGCCTCGCGATCGACGAGAAGCTCACGATGGCAGACCTCAAGGGCACGCTGTACGCCTTCGCGCGGCAGGTGTTCGGAAGCGACCGGAAGATCCGGTTCCGCGTCGATTACTTCCCTTTCACCGAGCCCTCCGCCGAGATCGCGTTCGACTGCTTCGCCTGCGAAGGCAAGGACCCCAATTGCCACGTGTGCGGCGGCGATGGCTGGATCGAGGCGGCGGGGTGCGGCATGGTGCACCCGGACGTGCTTCGCCGAGTCGGCTACGACCCCACGCGCTACCAGGGATTCGCTTTCGGCGGCGGGATCGAGCGCATCGCCATGCTCAAGACGGGCGCCCCGGACATCCGGCTCTTCTATCAGAACGACATCCGGTATCTGGAGCAGTTCTGATGCGCCGCCGTTTGCGTGATCTTCGGAGCGCCGGCAGCGCCGAAACCCTCTTTACGCGGCGGCGGACCCCCCGGCCTGGCGGCCGGTTCCCCACCGCGCGGGGTCCCTCGGCGCTGCCGTCGCCCCGCTCGCTGCCCCGAGTCTTCAGCGCAACTCCCTGCCTGAGGTGTCTTTCGTGCTGATCAAAGTGCCGGTGTCGTGGCTGAGGGAATACGTCGAGATTCCGATTTCGATCGACGAGCTCGCGCTCAAGCTGCACATGTCCAGCACCGAAGTGAAGGGCGTCGAACGGCCCTGGTGGGGCGAGAAGGTGCGCGTCGGTCGCATCGCGAAGCTCGCCAAGCATCCCAATGCCGACAAGCTCCTTCTCGCCACGGTGGATTACGGCGAGGGTCGAACGAAGACCGTCGTCACGGGTGCGACCAACCTCGTCGAAGGCGCGATCGTGCCGTACGCCGACGAGGGCGCCGAGATCATCGACGGTCACACCGGAGAGCGCACGATCCTCCGCGGGAAGCCGATGCGTGGGATCCAGAGTGAGGGCATGGTGCTCTCGAGCAAGGAGCTCGGCCTCGGCGAGGATCACGAAGGCATCCGCATCCTCGATCGGGACCTTCCGGTCGGTGCCGTGCTCCGCGAGGTGTTGGGCGAGACGATCCTCGCGCTCGAGGTCCAGCCGAACCGGCCGGACTGCCTTGGCGTCGTCGGCATCGGGCGCGAGGTGAGCGCACTCCTCGGCACGCGTCTGATGGAGCCTGCGCTCGATCGGCTGCCGGAGCGTGCGCCGAAAGGGCTCGATGTCCGCATCGACGACGAGGTCGCCTGCCCGCGGTTCGCGGCGGCGCTCCTGACCGGCGTGCACATCGGCCCGTCTCCGACCTGGATGCAGGAGCGGCTCATCGCCGCGGGCATGCGTCCGATCGACAACGTCGTCGACATCACCAACTACGTGATGCTCGAGCTCGGCCAACCCCTGCACGCGTACGACCACCGCCAGCTGCGCGACGGCGTGCTCGTCGCTCGCGCTGCGCGCCGCGGCGAGACGATCCGCACGCTCGACGGCATCGACCGTGTGCTCCCCGAACGGACGCTGGTGATCGCCGACGGCCAGCGTGCCCTCGGCATCGCGGGGATCCTCGGAGGCGAGGATTCCGAGATCCGGGCGGACACGACGACCGTCGCCCTCGAGTGCGCGTCGTTCGAGCCGCGACGGATCGGGCGCACCACCGCCGATCTCAACTTGCACGGCTCGAGTGGGAGCGCAGCCGCGCGGCGCTTTGCGTGGGAGCTGTCGCCGGAGGCCGTGCCGCTCGCCCTTGCGCGCGCGTGTCGCCTCCTTCGCGAACACGCCGGCGCGCAGCTTGAAGGCGTGGTCGATCGTTATCCGCAACCGCGCCCGAGAGTGAACGTCCGCATGCATTTTTCCGACATGCCGCGGGTGCTCGGGATCGAGGTCGCGCCGGAAGAGACGCTCGACATCCTTCGGCGCCTGCAGTTCACAGTAGCGGCGGATGGCGACACGCTGATCGCTACCCCGCCGGCGGTGCGTACCGATATCGCGATCGCCGAGGACATCGTGGAAGAGGTCGGCCGGATCGCCGGATACGACCGTCTGCCGACGCGCGTGCCCGATGGACCCCTGCCGCTCGCGGAACGCCATCCCTTCGAGGACTTCCGCGAGCGCGCGCGCGATGCCCTCGTCGGATTCGGTCTTCAGGAGATCGTCGCGTACTCGCTGATCGATCCCGCATGGCTCGGCATGCTGAAAGCCGATGACGGGGACTGCATTGCGCCGGAGCCGCTGCGAGTCATCAACCCGACGACCGTCGCCCAGTCGGCGGCCCGGTCGACGCTGCGCGCGAGCCTTCTCGACACCGCCCGCCGCAATTTGCGCCAGCGCACGAGCCTCGCGATCTTCGAGATCGCCCCGGTCTACATCCCGCGTCGTGGTGATCTGCCCGACGAGCGCACGACCATCGCGATCCTTCTCGCCGGCGATGCGTCGCCCGTAAAGGAGGGCGAGACGTGGCTCGTCGGCAACCGGAAGTGGGACGTCCGCGACATTCACGGCATCGTCCAGGGCCTCGCCGATCTTCTACGCGTCGCGACCCGCGGCGAAGAAGCACCCGCGCCAGGCATGCACCCCGGACGGTCCCTCGCGCTCACCGATGGCGGCATCACGCATCTGATCTGGGGTCAGCTCGATCCACGGGTCGCCGGGATGTGGGAGCTGCCTGACGAAACCTTCATCGCCGAGATCGACCTGGTCTCGTGGCATCGGGCGGCACAGACGGTGAAGATCGCTCCGCCACCGCGGTATCCGGCCGCGCGGCGGGATCTGGCGGTCGTCGTCAGCGAGACGACGCGGTACGCCGACGTCGAGGCGGCCATCCGGTCGGCGGCCGGGCGCGAGCTCGAATCGCTCGGACTTCTCGACGTCTATCGCGGCGCACAGATCGGCGAGGGTCGGAAGTCCTTCGCCGTGCGTTTGGTCCTTCGGTCGCCCACAACGACGCTGGCGGATGCGGACGTCGACCGGGTCGTGCGCCGGATCGCGGGCCGCCTCCAGCATGAGGTCAGCGCCACTATCCGATAGCGGTTGGTCTTACCGGCACTGAACCGGCGGGCGGGCCGCAGGGTACCCAGATAGACTCCGCCACCATGCGCTAGGGAGGTTGTGATCTAGTGGAGAAACCCGGCTACTGGCGAAGCGGCTTCGCCATCGCAGTCACCGCAGCGATCGCATTCACCGCATGCACAGGTAACCCGGCCTCGCCGAGCGGCGCACCGAGCGCTTCGGCCGCAGCCAAACGGGGAGCGGGCGAGACACTGAACATCCTTTATTGGCAGGCTCCGACGATCTTGAACGCGCACCAAGCGACCGGCACCAAGGACGCCGACGCGTCCCGTCTCATCCTCGAGCCGCTCGCGTCCTGGGACAAGAACGGCAAGGCGCTCGCGAACGGCCTCGCCGCCGAGATCCCGACCGTCGAGAACGGTGGGGTCGCAAAGGACTTCACCACCGTTACGTGGAAGCTGCGCACCGGCGTGAAGTGGTCCGACGGCTCTCCGTTCACGGCGGACGACGTCGTCGCGACCTACACGTACCAGTGCGACGAGGCGACCGCGGCGTCGACCTTCGACTCGTGCGAAGGCGTCAAGTCGGTCACGGCCAAGGATCCGAATACCGTCCTCGTGACCTACAAGGACGCGCAGCCCTTCTACTTCCAGTGGGGCGTCGGCGGTAGCACGCTGATCCTGCAGAAGGCTCAGTACGCGAACTGCCTCGGCGCGAAGGCGAAGGACTGCACCGCGGACCAGAAGCCGATCGGCACCGGCCCGTACAAGGTCAACGCCTTCAAGCCCGGCGACAACGTGCAGTACGACCTCAACGAGAACTTCCGTGATCCCAACAAGCCGTTCTTCAAGCACGTGAACTTCAAGGGCGGCGGCGATGCGGCCTCGGCCGCTCGCGCGGTCTTCCAGACGGGCGACATCGATTACGGGTGGAACCTCCAGGTCGAGGCCGCGGTCCTCAAGCCGATGGCCCAGGGCTCGAGCGTCGGGAACCTCGTCACGGTCTACGGCTCGAGCATCGAGCGCCTGCTCATCAACTTCTCGAACCCGGACGCGTCGCTGGGTGACAAGCGCGCTGAACCGGACACGAAGCACCCGTTCTTCACCGACATCCACGTGCGCCGCGCGCTCGCGATGGCGACGGACCGTCAGTCGGTGGCCACTCAGCTCTACGGCGACGGCCTCTCGGGCAAGGCGACCTGCAACATCC
>VBDQ01000055.1 GCA_005889075.1 Chloroflexota bacterium | reverse complement strand
ACCTTCCTCATATCGACCTCCTGATAACGTGAGTACGGACGGGAGGCCTCGGCGGATATGGGCACCTTCGGGGTCCTTTTCTTCATCTTCGTGCTTGTCATTCTGGCCTTCGCTGGACTTCTCTTCGCCGTCGCGGCGATGCGGGCGGCCAACCGGCCACGTCCAGCCCTGCCGGCGAACTGCGGTGACTGCATCTACATGATCCCGCGCGCGAAGGTGTATCGCCGGGAAACGCTCGAGGATGTCGATGGTGTCGTCCATTACCTATGCCAGCAGCGATGGATCGAGATCACGCCGTACTCGCCGCGGTGTGAGCTCGGCAAGAGCAAGACTCGCACGACCACCGTCCCCACGTAGCGCGCTAGCCTCTACGGCTTGATGGGTGGCTTCGCGGAGTTCGACGCCTACATTCGCGCGCGTGCCCACGAATACGTCGACGAGCTGAAGGCCTTGATTCGACAGCCGACCGTCTCCGCGCAGGGGATCGGCGTCGAGGACACCGCCACGCTCGTCCTCGAACGTGCGCGCCGCGCGGGCATCGGGGCTGAGGCTCTTCGCGCCGACGGCGGCCCGCCGACGATCGTCGGTGAGACGGGTCGCGGGGCCCGCACGCTCCTCGTCTACAACCACTACGACGTCCAGCCTCCGGATCCGCTCGACGAATGGGAGACGCCGCCGTTCGAGCCGACGGAGCGCGGTGGCCTCCTCTTCGGCCGGGGCGTCTCGGACAACAAGGGCAACCTCATGGCGCGCCTGCAGGCCCTCGAGGCGTATCGAGCGACGATCGGCGAGCTGCCCCTGCGCATCCGCGTGCTCTACGAGGGCGAGGAGGAGAGCGGCTCGGAGCACCTCGCAGCGTTCGTCGCGAAATATGGCGACCGGCTACGCGCGGACGGTTGCATCTGGGAGGCCGGCTACAAAGATGCCGCCGGTCGTCCGACCATCTCGTGTGGGCTCAAGGGCATCGCGTACGTCGAGCTCCGCGTCCGGGGCGCGGCGAAAGATGCGCACAGCTCTCTTGCGACGATCGTTCCGAACCCGGCCTGGCGTTTGGTCTGGGCGCTCGCGACGCTGAAGAACGAGCGCGACGAGATCACGATCGACGGCTTCATGGATGAGGTGCGCGATCCCAGCGCGGCCGAGCTCGCGGAGCTCGAGCGCGTGCCGTTCGACGAGGCCGGCATGCTGCGCATCCACGGGATCTCGCACTTTGTCCGTGACGTGCACGGTGCGGAGCTCAAAAGAAAGCACTTCTTCGAGCCGACGTGCACGATCTGCGGCATCGTGTCCGGATACACCGGGACCGGCTCGAAGACCGTCCTCCCCGCGATGGCCAGCGCGAAGATCGACTTCCGCCTTGTCCCTGACCTCACGCCCGAGAAGGTCGCGCGGCTCCTGCGCGCCCATCTCGACCGGCGAGGCTTCCGTGACGTCGAGGTCGTCCCAAGCCACGGCGAGCGGCCATCTCGCTGGCCGACCGACTCGCCCATCGCGCGCGCCGCGGTCGCCGCGTGCCGAGCGGCGTACGGCGTCGATCCGGTGATCTATCCGCTCATGGCCGGCTCGGGTCCCATGGCGCAGGTCTGCGACGCGCTCGGGATCCCAGTGACGGGATTCGGATCCGGGAACGCCGCCTCGGCGAATCACGCTCCGAACGAGAACATCGCGATCGCGGACTACGTCGATCACATACGCGCGTTCGGCCGCTTCCTGAGCGCGTTCGCGGGACGTCCACTGGAGTGAGCGCCGCAGAGCGGCGGGCGCTGGTGCTGATCCTCGGTTATCTCACGTTCGCTTCGGTATACGCGAGCGTCGTGATGGCACCGGTACTCGAGCCGATCGCCTCGGAGTTCGGGATCACGCCTGGCGCGGCCGGACTTGTGGTCGCGGCCTACGGCGCGCCGGGCATCGTGGTCGCGGTGCTCGCGGGTCCCTACTCGGATCGTGTCGGGCGTAAGCGCTTCCTCGTCGGCGGCTCGCTCCTCATGGGCGTGTTCACCCTGCTTGCGGCGTTCGCGACGAGCTTCCCGGTCCTCATCGCCACCCGGATGATCGCCGGCGTCGGTGGATCGGTGATCTTTCCGAACTCGAACGCGACGCTCGGCGATAACTTTCCGTACGGCGAGCGCGCCCGCGCCGTAGCGACGGTGATCGGACTGAACACCATGGCGTCGATCGTGGGCGTACCGCTCGCGGGCATCATCGCCGAGGCGACGACCTGGCGCGCGTCGGTGGGGATCGTCGGGGTGCTGTCGATCGCGGCCGCGGTGCTTCTCTACTTCCGCCTGCGACCCGCACAGACGCGGCTCAACGAGTCACGCGTCCGCGAGCTCTACCGGACGATCGTGACGAATCGAAGTGCGCTCGGTGCCATCGGGTCGACATTGCTCGGCTCCCTCTACTGGTTCACCTGGTCCACGTACGTCGTCGTCTTCTTCCAGGCGACCTTCGGCCTGTCGGAAGGTGTCGCGTCGACGTTCGCCCTGACGCAGGGCCTCGGCGTGCTCGTCGGGAGCCAGCTCGGTGGCCGCCTCGGGTCGCGGATCGGGCACAAGTGGGTGGTGGGCGGCAGCGTGCTCATCTCCGGGACCATCCTCGCCCTCCAGACCAATCTGACGTTCCCGCTTCTGGTCACGGCGATCCTGAATCTCGCGCTGTCCGCCGTGATCGGGGCGCGCTTTGCCTCGAACACCACGCTGCTCACCGAGCAGGTCCCTGAAGCTCGCGGGACGCTCCTCGCGCTTTCGGCGTCGCTCACGAGCCTCGGCATCGTCGCGGGTGCATCCATCGGCGGCGTGCTCATCGACGAATTCGGTTTCTGGTCGGTGGGAGCGTTCTGTCTTCTGGCTGCCGCGCTCGCCGCTTTCGTCGTTACCGTGTTCGTGCGCGAGGAGCCGATCGACCTCGAGATCGCGCCCGCGGCTTAGCGCTCGTCTTCGCCTTGGCGCCCCAGTTGATCCCGTGTGCCTTGGCCCACTCGTGCCAGTCGGGGACTGGTTGACGCACCGTGTAGAGGAAGTGGTACGCGCCGCTGTCGCCGACGAACTTGAAGCGCTTCTTGAGATCGGTGGCGAGGCCCTCGTACTCATCGAACGAACGGAGATGCTTGCGAAACCCACCGTCTCGCTCGAGGTCGAGAAGGACCTGCGCGTTATGGACGACAGCCGCGATCTTCGGGCGGCTGCGGATCATCTGCGGATCTTGCGCGAGCTTATCGATGTCCCGGTCGCTCATGCGGGCAACGCGCTCGGTGTCGAAGTCCTTGAACGCCGCCTTGATCCCCGGCCACTTCGCGTCGACGACGCGCCAGCTAATGCCCGCTTGGAACACGCCTTTCGATAGCTGCTCGAGGTAGTCATCCAGGTCTTTGGGCTTGATCTGCGGCGGCGGACCCTGCATCGCGGGCCGACTCTAGCGTTTCGTAACCAATCGTTGCTCAACTGTTACCCCAGGAAGGCGTTCAGTCGCCTGCTAGGCATGGCACCTGCCCGTACACAGGCCGCTCAACCAGCGCAAAAGGAGCAGGCCATGGCACGGAAAGCAGGAGGCGGCATGACCGTCGCCGAGGCTGGTCGGATGGGTGGCCGATTGGTCAGCGAGAAGTACGGCCCGGAGTTCTACGAGAAGATCGGCAAGAAGGGCGGGTCAAGCACCGCGACAAAGTACGGACCCGAGTTCTTCGGCCGCATCGGTAAGAAGGGTGGCCGCGCGGTCACCGCGAAGTACGGCGCCGGACACTTCGAGCGCATTGGCCGCAAGGGCGGGCAAAAGGTCGCCGACCTGATCGAGCGCGCGAAGACGCTCGAGATGCCCGCTGAGGAAGAGAAGAAGGAGCTCCCGGCCCAGGAGGGCTGAGCGGCGTACCTTGGTCCCTTGATGGACCGGAGGGAGCTGGGGGCGGGCACGCGTCTCGTACGCGCGGCCCGCTCGCTCCCACCGGGCCACGGTGAGCCTGTCGTCCCAGCGCTGGTCCAGAGCGTCGCATTCGACTACGGCTCGGCTGCGGAGCAGGACGCCGTCTTCGGCAACGAGCGCCCCGGCTTTGTGTACGGTCGGTATGGAACTCCCACGACTGCCGCGCTCGAGCAGGCCCTCGCGGAGCTCGAGGGCGTTGAGGCTGCGGTGTGCTTTGTCAGCGGCATGGCCGCGATCTCCGCAGCGGTCGACGCGTGTGCGATTTCCCGGGGCGCGCGCGTCGTGGCTCAGGAGGATTGCTACGGGCAAACTCGTGCGCTCTTCGAGCGATGGACGCGCGAGCGTGGCGCAGACATTACGTTCGTCGACGCCACCGATCACGCGGCGGTCGAGCGGGCGCTCGCCGCAAAACCGACCGGGCTCCTGTATGTCGAGGCGATCGCCAATCCTTTTCTTCGGGTCACCGACGTCGCCGCGTTGGCGAAGCTCGCTCGCGCCAAAGGTGCCGCGCTCGCGGTGGACGCGACATTCGCGACGCCGATCCTCTTCCGGCCGGCTTCGCTCGGCGCCACGATGGTCATCCACTCGCTCACCAAATACGTGAATGGGCACGGCGACGTAATGGGCGGTGTCGTGGCTGGATCGGAAGAGCTGCGCCGTGCCATGCGCGATCGCACGATCCTCGACGGCGCGTACCTGCCGCCGCACGAAGCCTGGCTCACGATCCGAGGCCTGCGAACGCTCGCGCTGCGCGTGCGGCGTCAGTGCGAGAGCGCGCTCGCGATCGCGCGCCATCTTGTGGAGCATGCGAAGGTCGCACGCGTGCGCTATCCGGGTCTTCCCGACCACCCTCAGCACGACCTCGCGACGCGGCAGTTCGGCGGGCTCTTCGGAGCCGTCGTCTCGTTCGTGTTGCGCGAGGAGTCCCGCGACGCCGCGTTCCGCTTCCTGGACGGGCTCGAGCTGGCGGCCTCCGCGACGACCGTCGGCGATCTCTTCACCGAGGTGCTCTACCCGCCCATCTCATCGCATCGTCGCCTTCCCGCCGACGAGCGACGGCGCATGGGCATCAGCGACGGCCTGCTCCGTATTTCCGTTGGGATCGAGGACACCCAGGACCTGATCGCGGACATCGACAACGCGCTCACGCGTGTCTAGCGTTGGAGGGGCGCTGCCCCCCCAAGCCCCCCACTTGCCGAAGGCCTTGGTCTTCAATTGCCACATCACCGGCCTCGCGGTGGCGCGTTCACTGGCCGCACACGGCGTGGACGTCATCGCCCTGGATCCGGATCCGCGTGGCCTGGGCCAGGCGTCGCGCGCCGTCAGCGAGCGACACAAGTGCCCGAATCCGCTCGAGGACGAGCACGGCTTCGTCCAATACATGCTCGACAACGCGCGGCATTTCGGGGAGGGCGCGGTGCTGTTCCCGACCAATGACGAATGGGTCCTGGCGGTGGCTCGTTATCGCTCGCAGCTCGAAACCTGCTACCGCATCCCCTTCAGCGAGCTGTCGGTCATCGACGCGGTGCTCGATAAGCGACGGCTCTACGCCGACGCGCATCACCTCGGCATCCCGATCCCAAGGACGTACTCGCTGAGTGACCCGAAGTCCGTGGCAAAACAGATCCGCTATCCCGCGATCGTCAAGCCGGCGGAGCAGCGCCGCTTCTACGACCGCTTCGGGGTGAAGGTGTTTCGCGCGGACAACGCGAAGGAGCTGACCCGTTTCGCCGAGCAGGCGGCCGATCTCGCCTGCGTTGCGCAGGAGATCGTCGATGTTCCGGCGGGAGGGTTCTATTCGTTCTGTTCGTACGTCGCGCCTGACGGCGAGATCCGCGGGGCGTTCGTCGGCCGCAAGCTCGAGCAGTACCCCGAGGGGTTTGGCACGGGTTGTCTCGTCGTCGGTGAGCAGGTAGCCGACATCGTCGACCGCGGTCGCGCGATCTTGCGCTCGTACGGCTATCACGGGATCAGTGAGGTCGAGTTCATCTGGGATCCCGTGCGGAAGGATCACTTGCTCCTCGACGTCAACCCGCGCGTCTGGAAGTGGATCGCGCTCCCGATCGCAAGCGGGGTCGATCTGCCGTGGCTCGCCTACAGCGAGGCCATCGGCCGCGGCGAGCGCGCGGGCGATGTGCGGGAAGGGCTGCGATGGATCTACGAGCGCGATTACGCGCTGCTCTCGCGCGAGCGCGAGCTGTTCCCGGCGACGGGCGAGGTGGTGAACGCGGTGTGGGATCCCGACGATCCGGGCCCGTTCGCGCAGCTCATCCTGAACGAGGGCCCGGCGGGGAAGTACTACTGCGCTTGCTAGCTGCCATCAGTATTCGTCTCCTCCAGCTTGGCGCGGGGTTCCTCGTCTACTACGGCTCGACGGCGATGCTCACCAGTGACGGCTTGCGCCCGCCCAACGTGATCGTGCTGCTCGGGCTGCTCGTGGTCGCATTGGCGACGCTCAGCGCGAGCCGCGCCGAACATCGCCCTCTGGCCAGCCTCTGGGTCGCGGCGATGGTCGTCGCGCTGCCGCACGCGCTTTGGTCGATAGCGCATCTCTCCGATGTGCCGTGCCCGCCCGAACACCCGCCGCTAGGCGGCTCGTACTACTGCGTTCCGCCAGGAGCCCAGGTCGTCTTGATCCTCAGCACCATCACGCTGGCGTTTGCGCTCGTTGGCGCTTCGAGCGATGCCCGCGCGCTCGCGACGCGCCTGGCGGGTTGAACATGTTCGCTGGAGTCGATGTGGGAGGGCCGAGAAAGGGCTTCCACGCAGCGGTAATCGACGATCGTGCGCTGATCGCGGGCCCGACGAACCTTCCCGACGCCGCCTCGACGGTAGGTTGGCTCATCGCACACTGCCCGGTCCTGATCGCCGTCGACGCGCCCATCGCGCTCGGACCGCGCGACTGCGAGCGCACACTCTCGCGAGAGGTCTGCCACCTCTACTACACGCCGGCCATGCCCGCCGGGCCGTTCTACGCATGGATGCGCAACGGCTTCGGACTCTATGCGGCACTGCGTGAGGCTGGCCTCGATGCGATCGAGTGCTTCCCGACGGCGACCTGGACGATCCTCGGAGAGGCGCGCGGCAATCGCTCTCGGCGCGTGTGGACCTCGGAGAGCCTCTCGCTGTTGCGGCTCGCAGACGTTCCGCGCCGACTCGATCAGGATGGGCGGGACGCGATCTGTGCCGCGTACACGGCGCGGTCGCACGCTTGGGGCCGCAGCGACCCGCGCTTCGCGCCGA
This sequence comes from Chloroflexota bacterium, assembly GCA_005889075.1. Classification (GTDB taxonomy): domain Bacteria; phylum Chloroflexota; class Limnocylindria; order P2-11E; family P2-11E; genus 3-1-20CM-2-70-9. The sequence continues at coordinate 10,920 of VBDQ01000055.1, read as the reverse complement.
TCGCTGTCCCGCTAGCCTGACCGACATGCGCTTCGGTTTCTGGATGCCGGTCTTCGGCGGATGGCTGCGGAACGTCGATGACGAAGGGATGCCCGCTACGTTCGCCTACCAGCGCGACCTCGCGCGCCAGGCCGAGCGCACCGGTTGGGACGTCACCCTGATCGCGGAGCTCAACCTCAATGACATCAAAGGTCCTGAAGCTGATTGCCTCGAGGCCTGGACCACGGCGGCTGCGCTCGCGCCGTGCACGGAACGTCTCGAGCTCATGGCCGCGGTGCGTCCGAACTTCCGCATTCCGGCGCTCGTCGCGAAGGAAGCCGCGACGATCGACCACATCGCGAACGGGCGCTTCACGCTCAACGTGGTGAGCGCATGGTGGGAAGAAGAAGCTCGGGAGTACGGGGCCACGTGGGTTGCGCACGACGAACGCTACGCGCGCACGGCGGAGTTCCTCGCCGTGATCAAGGGAATGTGGACCAGGGACGAATTCTCGCTCGAAGGCCGGTATTACACGATCAAGAACGGGCGGCTCGCTCCGAAGCCGGTGCAGAAGCCGTGGCCCGTGCTCTATGCGGGCGGCGAGTCGCCGGCCGCGAAAGACCTCATCGCAAGAGAGTGCGACGCGTATCTCATGCACGGCGACCCGCCCGACGTGCTTGCCCCGAAGATCGACGATATGCGCGCGCGTCGTGCGAAGCATCCGGACCTCCCGCCGCTCCGGTTTGGCGTGGCCGCGTACGCGATCGTCCGACCGAGCGACGCCGAGGTGAAGAAGGAGATCGCACGCATCACCGACGTGCGCGCGAGCGCGCGCGGCTACGCCAGCTACCAGGACTTCATCAAGGGTTCGCAGCTGGAGACACAGGTCTCGCTCGAGGACTACAGCGTCTCGAACCGTGGACTGCGCACGGGCCTCGTCGGCACGCCGGACCAAGTCGTCTCGCGACTGCGCGAGCTCGAGCGGATCGGCATCGATCTCGTCCTCATCCAGTGCAGCCCGCAGCGAGAGGAGATGGATCGCTTCGCGGCGGAGGTGTTTCCGCTCGTCGGTCGCGCGACTGGCTCTTGAGAAGGGCGGGCGATGACGCCCGCCCGCCTCTCTCGTGTCCTCGGCTAGCGCCCGGATGGGCCGAGCGAGACGCGTGACAGCGTGAAGGTCGTCACGGGCGTCTCGCCGACAAAGTGGTGCCGGAAATCAAGCGCGGTGTTCGTCACATACATGCTGCCGCGGCTCTGAACGATGCTCGCCGGAAACAGCAGGCCTCGTGGTGCCCCGTCGGGATCGATCCCTTCGAAAGACCCGATGATGTCGGCGACCAGACCATTCGCATCGAGCACGTAGAGCACGTTCTCCTGGTTTGCGCAAACCCAGAGCCGTCCGGCCGAATCGAAGCCGATGCCATCCGCACCGTTGATGCTCTCGACGAACGTCGAGATAGTCTTGTCCGCCGCGACCTTCAGGACGCGATCGTCCGCGGTGTTGGCGACGTAAAGGTCCGTGCCCTTGAACGCCAGGCCGTTCGCGCCGAATCCGGGAAAACCGTGAGGCGCTGGTGCGGGCTTGAGCCGCTCGTCCTGAACGAACAGCGTCACCGCGCCGGTCGTCGTATCGAGCGTGTAGATATTGCCGCCGAACGAATCGGATGTGTACAGGAGGCCGCTGGCGTCAAAGGCGATCGCGTTTAGGCCGCACCCGGCCGCTGGGCCACCGCAAACGGCGTACGTGCGCGCGATCGCGTGGTTTGGCGGTGCGAGCTGGAGGACCGTGCCGTTGCCGAAATCGTCCACGTAGAGCTTGCCGTCCGGCCCGAACTGCATCCCGAGCGGGTCATGCCCGGTCAAGTTGATCGTGTCGGTGAGCATGCCGCTCGGTGCGAAGACGTAGATGCGATTGTCGAAGCCTGGCGTTGGATCGAACGAGGCCGCGTAGATGTTGCCTGCCGCGTCGGCGGCGATCCCCTCGGGGTGGCCTGGCTCTCCTGAGGGTAGTGTCGCGAAGCGCACGACGCCGCGGTCGGCGGACGCAGGTTGTGCCGCAAGAGCGAGCAAAGCGAGCGCGAGCGCAACGAAGACGATCACAAGACGATGCATGCCACTCTCCCCCTTGACCTGAATGCGAGTGGCTGGTCTACCTGCCTGAGCGCGCTACGTCAATTTCGTTACCGCTCGCGCCGCAAGTAGTCGAGGATCTCGGCCATCACCCGACAGTCGACCTCGTTGTAGCGCGCGATCTCTTCCATTACGGCCGACTCCGCGAGCCGCCGGCCTCGCGCCCGCGTCTCGGCGGACGCCGACCACGCGCCCGCCATCGCGCCGGCGCCGTCCGCGAGGCCTTCGCCCCAGGCGGTCGTTATGAAGCCGTGCGACCGCATCGCCCGCGCGATCTGTTTGAGCCCGAACGCGAATGCGCCCTTCACCACGACCGGCTGCGCGACGAATACCCGCGTGTAAAGGTCGTACCAGCCGAGGCTTGGCCACTGTCGGTCGGGATGTCGCGCGCGCGCGGAGTTGTATGCGGTCTCGAGCGTGGTCGGCTCGGCGCCCGACCAATGGACGATGCGCATGTCGGCGACATCGACGCCGGCGCCATCCGCGAGAGCTTGGAGGTGGGCGATCCAGGCATCGATCATCTGGGCCTCCGCCTCCGCGGCGAGCTCGTCGACGGTGAACTGGGCGAACGACCAGGTCGCGTCGCGATACGTGCCGCAGCCGATCTGGAAGATCAGAGCCTGTCCGCCCTTTCGGGGGAAGGCACTGAAGTCGTCGTCGAGATCGTGGACGAACTCGAAGTCGACGAATGCCTCGACCGGGGCGGTGACTCGCCACCGCTCCTCGTCCGCGGTCACGCGGGCCGGCCGGAGGACCTCGCCCTGGTCACGATTCACCTGGATCACCTCGTCGAGCGTCCGGGCGTGCTGTCCGTCGATGCCGAGAGCTGTCGCCGATGTGCGCTCGTCGTCCCAGCGCGTGAGGCCCGTCGCGTGGGCGGCGCGCCGCAGCTCGGCGTTCACGCGGGGAAGCAGCGTGAGCTCGCCGAGCTCACGCGCGATCTGGGCTTTCGCCTCGTGCCAGGGAAAGTCGCTCGAGGCCTTCATGTTCGGCCAGAGCTCGGGCACCGAAGGCACCGGGAGGACGCGCCACTCGGCGCCTTCGGTGCGCAACCGGCGGATCCACGCCAGGGCGCGCGCGATGATCGACGCGAGATCGTCGTCGCGCGAGCGCACGTACGTCTCGCGCGGAATGCGCGCGAGCCGCTCCCAACAGCGATCGCCACGCTCGTCGCCCTGCCTCCATGCGCGCCCGGCGATATACGCGGCGGGCGGCGTGTAGCCCTGGAGCCTTCCGAGTGCCTCGTTGTATGTCCACGCTTGCGCCATCGGAGCGACACCACCGGCACCGAGCCCGCCGTCCTTGAGCAGCCGAAGCGTCGAGAACTTGAGCTCGACGACGCGGTAGTGCCGCCCGTGACGCAGCGCCGCGACGGGCAGCTCGAGCTGATCGCCGATGAACGCGTCCGGGCACAGCTCGCCCAGGACGTCACTGCGCACGAGCAGGTCGGCGACGCCGAAGGTGCGCCGCTCCGGATCGCGCACCACGCCGGCCGCGATCACGGGTATGCCGGCCTTCATCGCGTCCCACGTCGCCTCTGCGGCGGCGAGCGACCGCGACTCGTCCGGTCGCGTCGCGATCCGCTGCACCGGCCATCGGGACTGGAGGTCGACGATCACGGCCTGCTCGAAGCGGCGGCCTTGCTCCATCAGGAAGCGACGCAGGTCGAACGTGCGGTCGTAGCCAGGTAGCTGATCGTCGCGCCGGAAGCCGTGCTGCTCGCCGTATTCGTCCAGCCAGTCGCCGAGAAGGTCGTCCTCGCTCCAGTTCCGCACGGCGCCGGCCGGCACCCAGTCCAGCCAGTCGGCGTCGCTGCGGGGGTCGTTGAGGCTGCCGTCGTCGCGTTGCGTGATCGAGGCGCGACCGATCATGCGACACCCACCGTCTCGAGAAGGCCCCGGAAGTCTGGTTCCTCGCGGATCGCGACGCCGTCCGCAGGCGCGGGGGCGCCGCCGCGGTTCGCCCAATACACATCCATGCCGACACGCGCCGCTCCGCCGACGTCGTGCGCCGAACCCGCCACGAAGAGCACCTCCACGGGGTCGAGCTCGAGCCGCTCGAGGGCCATCCGATAGGGGAGCGGATCGGGCTTATAGGCGCCCGCATCCTCGGCCGTGACCACAAAGGCGAAACGGCCCGCGCGCCGCGCAGCCACTCGACCCAGCGACCGCGAGCAGTTCGTGACGATGAAGCACGCCACCCCGTCGAGGCGGTCGAGGACGTCCGGGACGTCCGACCACGGCGCCAGCTCGTTCCAGCGGGATAGGAATTCGGAGGGACGTTCGCCGTCGAGCCCGATGCTCGTCGCGGCCTGGGCAACGATCTCTTCGTACGGGCGATAGGGCTTGCCTCGCAGGAGATCCTGGGCCGCGGCGTGCCAGCGCATCCCGAGCGCGCGATCGCCTGCCACCGCGGACCAGAGCGACCACGTGTCGAGGAGCGCGGTCAGCAGGTCGAAGCCGACCGCCCTATATCGCACGCGCTAAGTGTGCCTACGATCGTGGTCGAGGTGCCAGCGAAGTGATCCCGCTCGACGCGATCCGCGCCGCTCGCCAGCGGATAGCGGACGCGGCGATCCGCACACCGCTCGTGCGTCTGGAGGTCGACGCGCCCTGCGAGATCTGGCTCAAGCTCGAGAACCTCCAACCGATCGGCTCATTCAAATTACGTGGCGCCGCGAATCGCATGCTGAGCGCGCCGCGCAACGAGCTCGCCCGCGGCGTGTGGACCGCCAGCGCCGGCAACATGGCGCAGGGCGTCGCCTACATGGCGCGACAGCTGGGCATCGCCTGCAGCGTGGTGATCCCCGACACCGCACCACAGGCCAAGCGCGCTGCGATCGAGCGCCTCGGCGGCCGGCTTGTGCCAGTGCCGTTCGCCGAATGGTTCGAGACTTTTCGCACGCGGAAGCGCGCAGGTATCGAAGGTCTTTTCATACACGCGTTCAGCGACGACGCGGTCATGGCCGGGAACGGCACGATCGGGCTCGAGATCCTCGAGGATCTCGACGGCGTCGACGCGATCGTCGCTCCGTTCGGCGGCGGCGGGCTCTCGTGCGGCATCGCGTCCGCGATCCGCCAGCTCCGTCCGCGGGCGCATGTCTACGCTGCAGAGGTCGACACGTCTGCGCCCTTTGCCGCCGCGCTCGCGGCGGGCGCGCCGGTGACCATCACGCATCACCCGACATTCGTCGACGGCATCGGCGGCCCCTTCGTGTTCCCAGAGATGTTCGCGCTGGCTCGCCAGCTTCTGCAAGGCTCGCTCGTCTCGAGCATCGACGACGTCGCCTCGGCGGTGCGCCTTCTCGCCGCCCGGAGTCGCATCGTGGCGGAGGGCGCGGGCGGTGCGTCCGTCGCCGCGGCGCTGTCGGGCAAGGCGGGGACCGGAAAAGTCGTGTGCGTTGTCTCGGGCGGGAACATCGACTCGACGAAGCTCGCCGCGATCCTCGCCGGCGAGGTCCCGAACTAGACTTCGCGCGTTCATTTCGTGGGGAGGTCGACGTGGCGCGCTACATCTCGCTCATCAGCTTCACCGAGCAGGGGCTCAAGACCATCAAAGACTGGGACAAAAGAGTCGCCGCTGGACGTCAGGGACTCGCCATCCGTATCACCAAGCAGCTGCCCTGAGGATGCCGGCCGAACCCACCATCTCCCGCAGCGAATGGCGCCTCACGAAGAGCGAGGCGTCGTCGCCGAATGGCATGGTCACGGCCGACGCGCTCGCGGCCGAGGCCGGACTCGAGATCCTTCGTGAAGGCGGGAACGCGCTCGATGCGGCGCTCGCAGCCGCGTTCGCCCTAAGTGTCGTTTCGCCGATCGGCAGCGGTCTCGGTGGGATCGCCGGGCTCGTGGTGTGGAGCGATGGAAAGGCCAGCGCGTTCGACGGAGCGACCCGCGCGCCGCTCGCGGCGAAAGAGGAGATGTTCGAGCTCGCGGGTGGCGACGCACGCTCCGGGATGTACGGCTGGCCGGCAGTGAAAGGTGACGCGAACGTCGAAGGGCCCCTCTCGCTCAGCGTTCCAGGAGGCGTCGCCGCGTACGAGCTCGCGCACCGCAGATACGGAAAGCTCGCCTGGGCGCGGCTGTTCGATCCCGCCATCCGTCTCGCGCACGACGGCTTCGTGATGGATTGGTACGGGACGCTCATCTTCGGCACGTACGCGGCACGGCTGCACCGCAATGCCGAGGCGAAGCGTGTGTACTACCGGCCCGGCGGCGCACCCTATCGGCCGCCGACCGGCTTCGAGGCGCCGGAGCGTCTGGAGCAGCCCGATCTCGCGCGCTCGCTCGAGACGCTGGCTCGCGACGGAGCGAGCGCGCTCTACGAGGGTGAGCTTGGCGCGGCGATCGTCGAGGACGTTCGCTCCTTGGGCGGCATCCTGTCCCGCGAGGACTTCGCGACCTACGAGGCGCACGAGCGGCCCCCGGAGTCGTTCCGCTATCGCAAGGACCGTGTCTTGGCGCTGCCGGGCCTCACCGGCGGCCCGACCGTAGCGCACGCGCTGAAGGCCCTCGACCGCGAGGACCTCCGCTCGTACCCGCAAGGAGGCGCCGAGAGCCTTCACCGCATCGCCGTCGCTCTGCGCCAGGCCTTCGAGGAGCGGTTCAGCTCGATGGCCGACCTGCCGAACACGACGCACGTGAACGCCGTCGACAAGGATCGTATGTGCGTTTCGCTGACAGCGACGCTCGGCGGCGGCTTCGGCTCCGCGGTCATGGCGAAGGGCACCGGGATCGTGATGACCAACGGGATGTACTGGTTCGATCCGCGTCCGGGTCGGCCAAATTCGATCGCCCCCGGTAAGCGCGTGCTCTGGGCCGGCGCGCCGACGATCGTCCTCCGCAACGACCGCCCGTTCCTCGTGTGCGGCGCGCCGGGCGGACGAAAGATCATGAGCGCGCTCGTGCAGGTCATCGTGAATGCGGTCGACTACGGCGACGGGCCGCAGGACGCGACCAGCCGGCCGCGGATCCACGACGAAGGCGAGCGGCTGCTGGTGGACTCGCGAATCGGCGAAGACGTCCGGACCGAGCTGCGGCGTCTTGGGCACGAGCTCGAGATAAAGGTCGAGGACGTGCTCGCGACGAACTTCGCGCGTCCGGCGGCCATCCTCGTGGACGGCCGCCGGTTGCGCGGGGGCGTAGAGGGAACGAAGATCGGGATCGCGCTCGGCTATTAGGGCACCGTGGGCACCTGGCCCGCGTCCTCCTGCGCTTCGCGCTGCGCGCTCTCGGTCGCCTCGTGTGCCGGATCCTCGTTCGGCTTGAAGACGCCCGGCGACGCGCTTGGGCCCGCCGAGCGCGCGTTGTTGCTCGCCGTTGCGGACGCGGCGTTGACCATGAGAGTGCTCGCGCCGAAAACGCCGCCGACCATGGCGCCAGCCAGCAGTGAGCCTTTCGAATTTGGCTCGCTCGCGAGCCTCATCCAACGTGAGGTCTGCGCCTGCGCGCCGCATGAGCCGCGCGTAAGGGAAGCCGCAGAGTTTGCTATGAGCGGGACGGACTAGGCTGTCGCGCGGTGGCCCGGTTCATCGTCGAAGGCGGCACGCCTCTGCGCGGCGAGATCACGCCGGCGGGCAACAAGAACGAAGCGCTCCCGCTCATCGCCGCCTCGCTGTTGACCGACGACGCGGTCACGCTGCGGAACCTTCCGCGCATCCGCGACGTCCGCGGGATGCTCGAGATCGCGATCGCGCTCGGCGCCAAAGTCGATGAGCTCGACCCGCACACCGTGCGTATCAGCGGCGCGCCGCGCTCGATGGAAGTACCGCAAAAGCTGGCCGGGGAGATCCGCGCGTCACTGCTCTTCGCGGGGCCCCTCCTCGCGCGCCTGCGGAAGGCGCAGCTCGGCTTGCCGGGCGGCGACGTCATCGGGCGGCGCCGGAACGACACGCACTTTCTCGCGCTGCAGCAGCTCAGTGCCGAGCTCGAGGTCGCACGTGAGGGCTATGAGCTGAGTACCGAAGGCCTCCGTGGGGCGGAGGTCATCCTCGACGAGGCGTCCGTCACCGCGACCGAGAACGCCCTCCTCGCCGCGGTGCTCGCGAAAGGCCGCACGGTGCTGCACAACGCCGCGAGCGAGCCTCACGTCCAGCAGCTCGGTCTGGCGCTGACGAAGATGGGCGCGCGCGTCGCCGGCATCGGCACGAACACGATCACGATCGACGGCGTCGAGCGCCTGGGGGGCATCGATCACACGATCCTGAGCGATCACATGGAGGTCGGATCGCTGATCGCGCTGATCGCGATGACGCGCGGCTCGGCCACGATCAAGAAGGCCGTACCGCAGCACCTGCGCATGACTCGGCTTGTGTTCAAACGGCTCGGCGTCGAGACCGAGATCGCCGGTGACGATCTAGTCGTCAAAGGGAACGAGCGTTATCGGGTCGAGGAGGACATCGGCGGCAAGATCCCGACGATCAAGCCGGGGATCTGGCCAGGCTTCCCGACCGATCTGACCAGCGTCGCGACAGCGATGGCGACACAGGCCGAGGGCACGGTGCTCATCCACGAGTGGATGTTCGACGGACGGATGTTCTGGGTGGACGCGCTCGAGCGGATGGGCGCGCGCTTGGTGCTCGCCGACCCGCACCGCGTCGTGGTCGTCGGTCCGTCGCAGCTTTACGGGACCGAGCTGCGAAGCCCCGACATCCGCGCGGGCATGGCGCTTCTTGGAGCGACGCTGTGTGCCCGCGGCCGGTCGATCATCAACAACGTGGAGCAGATCGACCGCGGATACGAGGAGCTCGATACGCGCCTGCGGGCGCTGGGCGCGAAGATCGAACGCGCCGCGTGAGCGGCTTCGCGACGCACCTCGAGTGCTCGCGCTGTCGCGAGGATTTCCCAGTCGATCAGGTCAATCAGGTCTGCAAGTCCGACGGCGGGCCGCTCCTCGTGCGTTACGACCTGCGTCGCGTGCGCGACTCCTCAATGCGGGACGCCCTCAAGGAGCGTCCCGAGACTCTGTGGCGCTACCGCGAGCTTCTTCCCTACGAAGACCCGGCGCGGACGGTCACGCTGGGGGAACCGATGACGCCGCTCGACGACGCGCCGCGACTCGGACGGAAGCTCGGCATCCGCGGCTTCGCGATCAAGGACGAGGGCCTGCTGCCTACGGGTACGTTCAAGGCGCGTGGCGCGGCGATCGGCGTGACCCGCGCGGCCGATCTCGGCATCAAGGTCCTCGCTCTGCCGACCGCGGGTAACGCCGGCGCGGCGTGGGCCGCGTACGGTGCGCGCGCCGGACTGCGCGTCGTCGTCGTGATGCCGGACGCGACGCCAGCGGTGATCGTCCGCGAGACCTCGGCGTACGGGGCGGAGACGTATCTGGTCCCCGGCTCGATCGCCGACGCCGGCCGGGCGGTGCGCGACGCCTGCGCGAGGTACGGCTGGTACGAGGCGTCGACGCTCCGCGAGCCGTACCGCATCGAAGGGAAGAAGACGATGGGGTTCGAGCTCGCCGAGCAGCTCGGCTGGCGCGTGCCCGATGTGATCGTGTATCCGACCGGCGGCGGCGTGGGGCTCATCGGAATGTGGAAGGGGTTCGACGAGCTGCGTGCGATCGGATGGATCGGACCCAAGGTACCTCGATTCGTCGCGGTTCAGGCTGAGGGATGCGCTCCGATCGTGAAGGCGTTCGTCGATGGTCGCGATGAGTCCGAGCCATGGCCAGATCCGCGCACGTTCGCCGCGGGCATCCGCGTCCCAAAGGCGCTCGGCGATTTCATCGTGCTCCGAGCGCTGCGCGAGTCGCGCGGCACCGCGGTCGCGGTCAGCGAGGACGCGATCGCCGGCGCGATGCGCATGGCCGGCGAGGCCGAAGGGTTCTTGCTCTGTCCCGAGGGAGCGGCCGCGGTCGCCGGCGTCGCGAAGCTCCGCCGCGACGGGTGGATCGCGGACGACGATGAAGTCGTCGTCTTCAACACCGGGACGGGCCTCAAGTACGGCGAGTCGCTGCAGGGCCGTACCGCGCGCCACCTCTCGCCGGGCGACGTCCCGAGCGAACGGAAGCCGGACGCCTAGCGATGCGCCGGACCATCGCGCCCCCGCGTGGCGTCATCGGAGCGGCCGTTCTCATCGCCGTCGGCGCGGCGTTCTTGCTCGCCGCGCTCGGATTCCCGTATGCCGAGGGTGGCCGCTATCTCTTCGTCGCGCTCGGCCTCGGATTCGCGGCGGCGTACCTCGTCGGCACGAGGCAATACGTATATCTGTTCCCGGCCGGCGTGCTTTGTGGGTTCGGCGTCGGTCTTCTCTTGCCACCGTGGCTCGGCATCGCGTCCGATCTCGCGGGTGCGGTATTCCTGGGGACGCTCGCGCTCGGGCTCGTCGTCGTGTTCCTCATCGCACCCGATCGGCGCATGCCGCTCGTGCCCGCGGTGATCCTCGTGGTCGTCGCGATGGCGAACGTCTTCGTCAAGGTCGACCTCGTTCCGATCGCCCTGCAGCCGTACTTCGTTCCGGTGATCCTCGTGGCGGTGGGCCTCTATCTTCTGCAGGAACGGCGCGTCCATTAGCGCACCCTAGACTCGCATCGATGACGATCGCGCCCAACGTGCTCGCGCTCGTCGGCCATACGCCGCTCGTGACGCTCGGCCGTATCGGGAAGGGTTTCCGCGCGACCATCGTCGCGAAGCTCGAGCACCTCAACCCCGGCGGATCGGTCAAGGACCGGATCGGGATCCTGATGATCGACGACGCCGAGCGCCGCGGACTTCTCCGCCCGGGCGGGACGATCGTCGAGCCGACGAGCGGCAATACCGGCGTCGGCCTCGCGATCGCGGCCGCGATCAAGGGCTATCGCCTCATCTGCACC
>VBDQ01000035.1 GCA_005889075.1 Chloroflexota bacterium | reverse complement strand
TACGTTGGCTGCATCAGCTCGTGGTCGCGCAGCTGCTCCTTGAGCGTGGGGATTCGTTGGACGCGAGGAACCGATACGAGCATCGAGAAATAGAGATGGAGCTCGGGGATCTGCGGCACGAGCGACTGGAGGAGATAGGTAACTTTTTCCGGGTCGACCCCGACGGCGAGATTGTCGATGACGTCGTCGCGGATGTTCTGCTCGATCTCGCTTAGATGATCGAGGCGCGTCGTGAGCATGTGGTGGTCGGCGACCAGAAGGAATGTGTCGTACGAGTCCTGGAGCTTCACGCGATTTGCGAGCGTGCCGACGTAGTTCCCGACATGGAGCGGCCCCGTCGGGCGATCGCCCGTGAGGATGCGCTTCCGCGTCTTTTTCGCGGAAGGCGGCGATGCATCCACGGTCGTTGCCTGCGCGCTCATGGGAGATGCGATGGTACAGGCAGCGTCCGCGCGAGCTCATCCGCGACCAGCTCGCCGACCTCGTCCCGTTTGCCGACGAAGAAGTGGTCGACGCCCTTCACCACGGCGATGCGCGCATCGGGGACGATCGCGCGCAGCTCGTCGGGTGTTCCGAACTGGTCGTGCTCCGCCGCCACGATGAACGTCCCCGGTGGGATGAGCGGCAGCTTGCGCGGCGCGAAGTTCACGTCCTTCGTTCCGATCCCGACGAGCGCGACCGCCTCGGCCCGGCCGCCGCGCGCGAGATAGGCGAGCACCGCGAACGCGCCGAAGCTATAGCCGACGAGCGCCAGTGGGAGGCCGCGCCCGACCGCCCTGGCGTGGGCGACGGCGGCTGCGAGATCGTCCGGCTCATCGCGACCTCCGCTCCAGGTCCCCGCGCTCTCGCCGACGCCGCGGAAGTTGAAGCGCAGCGCGTACCAGCCCCGTGCCGCGCACGCGCGTGCTATCGCGGCCATGATCGGCGTGCGCATCGTGCCTCCGTGCGTCGGCAAGGCATGCGCGATCACGACGATCGCCGCCGGATCGACATCCGGTACCCGCAGCGTCGCCTCGAGACGCCCGTCGATGCGCTGGGGCTCCTCGCGCACCGCTCCAGTGTCGAGGGAACCGCTCGCCGTCGCATGCTGTATAGCGTTGCGACGATGCAACCGATTGGGGGGCTTTGCCCCCCAGCCCCCGGCCTTCGGCCCCGGGCGCTGGCGTTGTTGGCCCTCGGCCTCGCTGGCGTCGTTGCCTGCCAGGGCGCGACCAATCCCACAAGCTCATCCCCTTCAGCGGGTCCGGCGGGTTCGGCCGGCGCACCGAGCGCGGCGGCGGCCGGCTCGCTCCCGACGCGCGAGGCGTCATGTGCGATGCGCGTCAGCGCGAGCTTCACCATCGCGAATGACCTGAGCTGTCAGGGCGACGGGCTCGTCATCGTGGCCGACAACGTCACCGTCGACCTCGGTGGGCACACCCTCACCGGACCGGGCATGGGGCCGCAGACGTGGCCCTTGCCGCAGCTCGACAGCGTCGGCGTCCGGGTCGCCGGACGCAGCGGCGTCACGATCCGAAACGGGAAGACCGTCGCGTTCTCGACGGGCATCTACTTCGTCGACACGACCGCGAGCACGATCGACAACGTGACGACGCAGCACAACCGCTTCGGCTTCTACATCCACAACTCGACGCACAACACGGTCAAGGGCTCGGACGTCGAGTTCAACATCTACGGGCTCCACCTCCAGAGCTCTGACGACAATCTGCTGCAGGGCAACCTGTTGGCGCGACAGACCTACAACAGCCCCGGCGGATATGGGCTCTACATGTACTCGAGCAAAAGCAACAAGGTCGTCGAGAACACCATCGACTCGAACATCAACTGGGGCATCTGGTTCAGTGACGCGAAAGAGAACGCGATCTTCCACAACAACGTCATTGGAAACAACCCGCAGGTCAGCGACAACACCGAGGGATCAAACGTGTGGTACGACCCGACGACGAAAGAGGGCAACTACTGGGCGGACTACAAAGGCAAGGACAGCGACAACGACCTCATCGGCGACACGCCCTATCCGATCCTCGGGCCCGGCGGCATGGTCGATGCGTATCCGTTCGTCGAGAAGGATGGCTGGACAAGGAAAAGGCGCGCGACGATCGACCACTACCAGCCTGCGGCATCTCAGCCGCCGCGCGGCGTGACCATCGTGGCGCTCGTCGGCGGCGCGGTCGAGGCGATGCACCCGACCGCCGAGCGACCCACGGATCTCCTCGCACGAGACTCACGGAACGTCACGCAGATCGCGCTCGGCACCGACGAGCGGACGGTCTACTCCTACACCGATCGGTTCGTGGTCGCGCAGGACGTCGTGACGGGCGGCGCGACCGCGAAGCAGGCGTTGACCGTCGACGGCCTCGTGGCCGCGAACCGCGACGGTCACTCGCTCATGGTCGTCGGATCGAGCGGGGTCGAGCAGATCGACCTCGAAACGGGACAGAACGAGTACTTCGACTATCACGGCCAGGCGCAGTCGCTCGCCCCCAGCTACAAGCACAACCACGTGTTCGTCGCGACCGCTCGCGGTATCGACCTGCTCTACCTCAATCTCGGCGGGCGGACGCCCTACACGATTCCCCTCGACGGGCGGCCCACCGCGATGGTCATGGCCGAGTCCGGTACGCGGATCTACGCCGCGATCGCCGGCCAGCGCGTGATCGATGTCGTCGACACGGAGCAGTACGCCGTCACCGGACGGATCGCTCTGGACGTGGTCGCCACGTCGGTCACGATCTCTCCGCGCGAGGACACCCTTTACGTCGGATCGGGTCAGGGCGTTGAGGCCATCGCCATCAAGGATGGGACGGTCACGGCGTCAGCGGCGTTCCTCGGATCGGTAGCGGACCTGGCGGTCTCGCCGAACGGCGATCAGCTGTACGTCGCCCTCGCCGGCCTCACACACGCGATCGCCGTCGTCGACGCGCCGCATCTTCGCGTCGCGAACCTCATCGAGCTCGATGCGGACCCGAGCCACATCCTGGTCGCGAGCTACTAGGCCGACCCGAGGTACCGCTCGAAGAACGACACCACCTTAGGCCAGGCGTCGGCGCGATTCTTCGCTTTGGCGAGCCCGTGGCCTTCGTCCTCGTAGCGAAGGTACTCGACCGAGACGCCACGACGGCGAAGTGCGGCGACGATCTGCTCCGCCTCCTCGACCGGAACGCGAGGATCGTTGGCGCCGTGGATGACCATCAAGGGCGCCTTTATCCGGTCGAGCGAATTGATGGGCGAGATCGAGCGCAGGAACTCCGCATCGTTGACGGGGTCGCCGTATTCCGCGACACGCAACGGTCGGCGCCACGGAGCGGTTCGCGCAAAGAAGCTCTCGAAGCTCGCGATACCGACGATGTCCACCGCCGCCGCCCAGCCGCGCTCGGCGAAGAACGCGATCGCCGCGAGGGTCATGAAGCCGCCGTACGACCCGCCGATGACGCCGATTCGCTCGCGCGGCGCGATCTTTGACTCGGCGAGCCACGCGGCGGCCGCATCGAGGTCCTTCACCGAGTCCATCCGAAGCCGCACGTCATCGAGCGACATGTACGCGCGCCCGTATCCACTCGAGCCTCGGACGTTGGGCTGCAGCACGTTGAAGCCGGCAGCGACGAGCGCGACCGTGAGCGGATTCCACAGCGGACGCGCCTGACCTTCGGGCCCGCCATGCACCTGAACGACCGTCGGGCGAGGACCTCTCGGGACACCACGCGGGCGCAAGAGGAAGCCGGGTATCTCGCGACCGTCGAACGAGCGCCAGCTGACGAGCTCCTCGTCCGGCATCCCCTCGCCGGCGAGGCCGGCCATCTGTGGCGGCACGATGATCTCGGCCGCCGCGCCCGGCCTCGCGACGTAGACCGCCGAGGGCGCATCGAAGCGCGCCCACGCGATCGCCAGCGTCCCGTCGGGCGAGAGCGCGAGGCTCTGTCCGATCAGGTCCGTCGCAAGATCGCCCGGCGGGAGACCTCGGACGACCGCATCGTCCTCGCCCGAGGCAAGGTGGATCTCGCTGCGCCCATCGACGTTCAGCGCGTACGCGAAGCGTTCGCCCGCGACGGCGAGATCGTCGACCACGCGGTCGGGTGCGACGAGATACGCGAAGGAGCCATCGAGGCCCACCCGCGCGACGGCGTCCTTGTCTCGGTCACGATCGGAGCGAACGAGGAGGCCGCCGGCGAACGCATGGACGTTGGCGTGCATGGCGGCGGGCGTTTCGGGGGTCAGCCGTCTGATCGATCCGTCGGCCTCGATAAGCGTGAGGTGGTGCTGATCTCCGCGTATCCGGTTGGTCGCGACCGCGATCCGACCGTCATCGAGCACGGTCGCCCGGAATCCTGTCCCGTCATGACGAAACACCAGCCGCGGGGTATCTCCGTCCGGAGAGAAGCGATGCAAGTCGAAGTACCGCTCATCGCGGAGATTGGCGAACGCGAGGATCGCGCCGTCGGCGGTCCAGCCGGCGACGTGATGGATCCGATCGGGACGGTCGGTGAGGCGCCGCGCGGCGCTGCCATCGGCGCGCATGACCCAGATCGCCCAACGCTCGTCGCCGCCTTCGTCGGCGCCGTACGCGACGCGCGCCCCGTCCAGCGAGATCTGGTACGCGCCAACGCGGTCGCACTCGTAGCTCAGCCGGGTGGGGGTCCCCCCGGCGGCCGGCACGCTCCAGAGCTGCATCGTCCCCGTGATGTCGGTGACGTAGAAAAGCCTCCCTCCATCAGGCGAGAGGGCGACGCGCTGCGCGCCACGCGCGTCGAGGATCCGTTTCAACGACGGGGGCACCGGGCGAGTCTCGCACGGGCAGGTGGACAATGTCCCCGAGTGGGTGGTCGTGCGCTCCGCGGAGCGCTCGGGCTCGTGGGGATGGTGGCGGCGGCCTGCGCCTCGGGGAGCGGCGCCGTCGGCACTCCCGCTCCGTCTGTCACTCCCGCGACCACCGAGAGCGTCCTGCAAACGAGCCTCGTCGTGCCCTGGGACATGGCCGTCGCGCCTGATGGCCGGCTCTTCGTCACCGAGCGTCCCGGCACGATCGACGTATTCGCGAATACCGCCCCCATGGCGAAGCGCATCGCGACGACCCAGGTCGCTGGCGTTCGCGCCATGGGCGAAGCCGGCCTGCTCGGTCTCGCCCTCGATCCCGACTTCGCGACGAACGGCTTCCTCTACGCGTGCGCATCGCGGGTCGATGGCAGCGAATGGCGCAACCAGATCCTTCGCTTTCGCGCGGCCAGCGGCGCGCCCGTCCTCGATACCGTCGTCCTCCGAGCGGGCCCGATCGCGGCAGGGATCCACGACTCCTGCCGGCCACGCTTCGGGCCCGATGGGAAGCTGTGGATCGCGACCGGTGATGCGGGTCAGGGCCCGCTCGCACAAGACGCCGGCTCAATGAACGGAAAGATCCTGCGCATGAACGCGGACGGTACCGTCCCACTCGACAATCCGACGCTCAAAGGGGCGTCCAGTCCCGGCCTGGTCTATGCGCTCGGCCTGCGGAATCCCGGAGGGCTCGCGTTCCAGCCAACCACCGGAGCTTGCTTCGTCGTCGACGCCGGCGACCAGATGCAGGACGAGATCGATCTCGTGACCGCGGGGGCGAACTTCGGCTGGCCGTCCGTCGCGGGCACCGGCGGGGGCCCAAGAGGATTTGTCGACCCGATCTGGACCTCTGGAGCGACGAACTACGCGGTCGCGGGCGCCGCGTTTCTCGCCGGCGACGAGTGGGGCGCGTGGAACGACTCCCTCGTCGTCGCGACGCTGAAGGAGCAGGACCTGCGCCGGTTCGCGATTGATGGAACGCACGCGCAGCTCCGTGACATCCTCGTCGACCAGAAGTACGGCAGGCTCCGCAGCGTCGTCGTCGCGCCCGACGGGTCGTTGCTGATCGCGACGAGCAACGGGAACAGCGACCGCATCGTGCGCATCGTCCCGTCGCGCTAGCGGCGTGCGAGCCGTCCATCTGCCCCGCACACCACTTCACCCGACACAACGAGCCTCGCGACCTCGGTGGTGAGCTGCGCCGGTCGCAATCCGAGACGCCGTGCCAGCGCATCTGGATCGGCAGGCGCCGGCGCCAGCGCCTCGAGGATCCGCGCGCCGATCGGATCTCGATCGACGCGCAGCGTCGTCGCGCTCGCACCCATCGCGTCGAGGACCATTGGCACGCTCGTGATCGCGCGCGCTCGCCCCTCGGCGATGAGGGTGTTCGTTCCGACCGATGTCCTCGCGCCGAGCGGCCCGGGCACGGCATAGACGGTCCGCCCGAGGCGATGCGCTTCGTCCGCAGTGATGAGCGCGCCCGAGCCGGCGGGCGCTTCGACGACGATCGTGATCTCGCCGAGCGCGGCGATCGTCGCGTCACGCTTCGCGAACGTCCACGTGCGTGCGGGCGCATCCGGAGGAAACTCGGAGACCAGCGCTCCCGAATCGCGGATCCGCTGGGCAAGCGCTCCGCGACGGCCGCGGCTGTCCGCGAGGAACGCCTCGAGACCTGCCCCGACGACCGCGACGCTGATCCCGCCCGCCTCGAGCGCGCCTTCATGCGCGGCGCTATCGATGCCTTGCGCAAGGCCCGACACAACCACGATCCCCGCTGACGCGAACGCGGTCGCGAGCTCGCGCGCCACGCGTGCGCCGTAGGGCGTCATCCGCCGCGTGCCGACGATGCTGACTGCGCGTCGCGAGAGGACTCCGGCGTCGCCCTCGAGCCACAACGGATGTGGCGGATCGCGAAGATCGAGCAGCGCGCGCGGATAGTCCTCGCTGTCGGAGCTGAGCGCTTTCACTCGCCGCGCAGCAGCAGCGCGAGTGCGACATCCTCAGTCGCGATCTCATCACGGAACGATAGGTCGGCAGCGGTTCGCGCGACCCGCAGGACACGGTGAAATCCGCGGACGGAGAGTCGCCGTGCGCGAACAGCGTCCGCGAGCAGCTTGTCGGTGTCCTCGTCGACGCGGCAGAACCGCCGTACCTCCGCGACCGTGAGATCGGCGTTCAGTCGCCGGCCCGTGCCACGCAGCCGATCGCGCATGCGCTCGCGCGCCGCGTGCACGCGTACGCGGACCGCTAAGGATGCTTCACGCCGCTCTTCGCGAAGGCGCTCGTACGGCACCCGCGGCACGTGGGCGCGGAGGTCGATCCGGTCGAGGAGCGGTCCCGACACCCTTCCTCTGTAGCGCTCGATCGCATCGGGGAGACAGCGGCACTCGGCAGCTTGGTCTCCGAAGCGCCCGCACGGACACGGGTTCATCGCCGCGATGAGGACGAAGCGAGCGGGGTACGTCGCGGCGGTACCCGCGCGGGAGATGGTGATGGCCCGCTCTTCGAGCGGCTCGCGCAGCGTGTCCAGGACCGATGGCGAAAACTCCGCGACCTCGTCCAGAAAGAGCACTCCGAAATGCGCGAGGCTGACCTCTCCGGGACGAGGCGGCGACCCACCACCAACGAGTGCGAGATGCGACGCGGTGTGGTGGGGCGCGCGGAACGGAGGCGCCGCAAGGACTGGATGATCTGGATCGGCGAGGCCGGCGACGCTATGGATCGCGCTCGCCGCGATCGCTTCGTCGTCGTCGAGCGGCGGCAGCAGCGACGGCAGAGCGCGGGCCAGCATCGTCTTGCCGGTGCCCGGAGGTCCCACAAGAAGCAGGTTGTGGCCTCCAGCCGCGGCGATCTCGAGCGCGCGCTTAGGCGTCTCCTGTCCGGCGATATCGCACAGATCGACCGCGGGTGTTGGCTCCGGCGCGCGAGTCGGCACCTCGGCTGAGGCCACCCGCACGCGGCCCTCGAGGTGATCGACCGTCTCACGGAGCGATACGAAGCCGAACGCCGCAATCCCGCACGCGGCGCCCTCGCCCGCGTTCGCCCGGGCGACCAGGATCTCGCTCACACCGCGGGCGACGGCATGGCGGACGCGCGGCATCGCGCCGCGGACCGGGCGCAACGCACCGTCGAGCGCGAGCTCTCCAAGACAGAGCGCCGCGACGTCGACCGCGAGCTGGCCGCTGGCGCGCAGTATCCCGAGCGCGATCGCTAGGTCGAAGCCTGTGCCTTCCTTGCGACGCTCCGCGGGAGCGAGATTCACGGTCACCCGACGCAGCGGGAACTCGTACCCTGAGTTGCGGATCGCGGCGCGCACGCGTTCGCGGGCCTCCTGCACCGCGGCATCGGGCAACCCGACAACCACGAAAGCGGGAAGACCGTTCGCGACGTCGACCTCGACCGTGACGAGCGCGGTCTCGAGACCCCAGAGCGCGCAGGCGGTCACGCGCGCGACGCTGCGCGCGGTTTCCGGCCGGTCGGCAGCGGCGATCGCGATCGCGATAGCGTGGCCACGCGTCCGACGGGCGCACACGGGACCACCGGCCGGTACCGAAGTCCCATCACGCAGACTACGCGCGGTGAGTTGGCGGCTCGCGTCCGCACTCTTCGGCCTCGCGCTCATGACACGGATCCCGTTCGGCACGACGAATCTCTACGCCCCCGATTCGGTCCTGTTCGCACGGGCGATCGATAGCTTCGACCCGTTCGAGCAGCGCCCGCAGCCGCCTGGCTACCTCTGGTACGTGCTGGTGCTTCGCGCGATCGATCTCGTGACCGGCGATCCCAACCGGGCGATGACGATCGTGTCCGCGGTCGCCGGGGCGGCCACGGTCGCGCTCGTGTACCTCGTCGGGGCGCGCCTCTACGAGGAGCGCACCGGGCGCGTCGCCGCCATCTTCACGCTGACGGCGGTCACCTTTTGGGCGTACGGCGGGGTCGCGTACGGCTACACACTTCTTGCGGCGCTAACGACGTTCTGCGCGCTGCTGTTCTGGCGATCTCACGACCGCGCGGCAGCGCCGGGCACGCGCGGCGTTCGTCTCGTCGTCGCATCGGCCGCGTACGGCGCGGCGATCGGCTTCCGCTCAGACCTCGCGATCTTCCTTGCCCCGCTCTGGCTGCTCACCGCCGTCCGCGCCACGGTCATGACCGCGATCCTGGCCGCCGCGACGGCCGCCGCGGCGGTGCTCACCTGGGTCGGCGCGAGCGGACTCGCCGACGG
Source organism: Chloroflexota bacterium (assembly GCA_005889075.1). Classification (GTDB taxonomy): domain Bacteria; phylum Chloroflexota; class Limnocylindria; order P2-11E; family P2-11E; genus 3-1-20CM-2-70-9. The sequence goes on along the minus strand of VBDQ01000035.1, from coordinate 29,719 downwards.
AGGTGTCGCGCGATTCCTCGCGGCCGTGTCGGCGCAGAGCAGCTTCGTCAACGAGCGCTACAGCGTGTTCGGCAATGGTCCGATCGCGATCTACCGCAACCTGTACGAGCTCGCGCGCTTTCTCGGCCGCGGCCTGTACTTCCTGCTCCCGCTCGTCGCGATCGCAGGTCTATCGTCCGAGGCGCGCCGTGCCGAGCTGCGCGACCGCTGGCGGACCGCGTTCCTCCTTGTCTGGACCTTCGCACCGCTGCCGTTCTACGTCTTCATCCACGTCGGCGAGTACGGCTATGTCTTCAGCATGCTGCCCGGACTCGCGATCATCGCCGCGCGCGGGGCGGTCGCTTTCGCGAAAGGGATCCGGAGGCCTCGTCTCTTTCCGTGGATCGTCGGCGCCGTCGCGCTCGCGAACGCCGCGATCTTCCTGCTGAGCGACACGCCGATCTCCGCCCGTGACATCGCGCGTCAGGATCACGGCATCGACGAAAAGCTCGCCTACCTTTCCACATTCAGGCCCCAAGCCACGCAAGTCGTCAGCGGATTCGACTCCGTCTTGGTCCAGAACTATCTCGGCGGACGACTGCCCGCCCTCGAATACGACCCGGCGAATGCCGACTTTACGATCCCGCTCTCCTGCGACCACGCGCCGCCGCACATGCCGTGCGCCGGCACGACCGTCGACGTCGTGCTCTGGGACGATCTGCTGCGCGCTGAGGGCGGTGGGTGGCAGGAGGTTCGTATGGCGCACGGCGGTCGCTTGCGCATCCAGAATGCAGCGCGGACGGCGTCGCTACGAGTGAGCCAAGGCCTCGGAGTGGAGATCGTCCACTAGCGCGGATCCAAGGCGGCGTCCCGCACCCCAGCTCGCGGCGGCGATCGGGCCCCCGAGCAGCGCCGCGAGGATCGGCCACACCGAGAGCCAGGGACGCGCGACGGCCTGCTCGTAGTACTGGAAGAAGAGGCGTGACAGCTGTTCCGTGCCTCCGATGACCGCGGTCGGCGCCGGCGGGCCGAAGAATGTCATCCGCAGCAGCTCCGCGATCACGAACACCCCGCTGAATGCAAAGCCGAGCACGAGAGGTTGCGCCCACTTGCCGCCGCGCGCGCGCAACAGATCGATCGCGACCGCGCCGACGATGACGAGCGCGGGAAACGCCGGCGGTCTCCAGCCGCTGCCGGCGAGGATGCCGTACCCCGCGAGACCGATCGCCGTGTACGACGCCGCGGTCGCGGTCGCAGCCCAACGACCGGGAACGGCGAGCGTTCCAATCGCCAGGACCGCAGGAAGCAATGCCGCGATCAGCAGGGGATAGAAGAAGGCCTCGCGTGTGCTCGCGAAGATGTAATAGAAGTTCATTCCGAACACGCAGACCGCGCACAGGTTTCCGAGCATGAAGAGTCGAAGCAGCCGCCGGAGGGGCTCGCCGAGCGAGAACACGCCGGGCGCGAGGGCGGCGATCCACCCGACGAGGCCGATCCCCCCGCCCGCGATGCCAAAAATATGGGGCGGGCTCCAGATGTCGACGTCGCGTCCGAAGGCCGCGTGCCAGGCATTATCGAAAGGCGCCGCGAGGATCGTGATGAGCGCACCGATCCCGATGAGCCCGATGCCAAGCTCAGCGCGCAGCGGCCCCACGACCAGCGCCCGACCGCGAATGGGGCGCCCGGCCATCGCCGTGACCGTGGCAAAGAGGGCCGCGATCCCCCAGAGGGAGACGCCCACGTAGATGAACAGGTGCGGCGTCGTCCAGAACGTGTCGCGGCCGAAGATCCGGTGCCACGAGACGTCCCACCCGGAGCCCAACCAGCTCGCCAGCGTTCCGACCATGCCGACCACGAGCGGGACGCCGGTCCCCACGCGAGCGAGCGACCCGCGACGCAGCGGTAGCGCGATCGTCGCCATCGCGCTCGATTCTAGGGAGTGGCTTCGAGCAATTCGACGCGCGTGCCCGACCGGCCGATCGTGAGAGCAGCTACGACGACCCGCCAGCGCGCCTCGCGCTCGCCGCGGAGCGCGAGCCACCCGAGCGCGAGCCGCGCGATCCGCTCGAGCTTGCGGCGATCCACGGCCTCGGCCGCGGCCACGAAGGATCCCGCGCGTCGCGTCTTCACTTCGACGAACACGTAACCGGCGCGATCGCGGCACACGAGGTCGATCTCTCCGAATCGCGTGCGAGCGTTGCGCGCGACGATGGTCATTCCGCGGCGCGCGAGCTCTGCCTCGGCCACGCGCTGGCCGGCCATGCCGAGCACGACGCGCGGATGCACTCCTCTAAGGAACGGATGTGGCTTGCGAGGCCTCTGTTATGGGGACGGTGTGACGCGGATGATCCGATCCGAACCGTTGTCCGTGCTGAGGTAGAGCGATCCGTCGGGCCCCTGGACGGCTGCGCGGAGCCGGCCGTACGTACCGTTGAAGAGGACTCCCGCGGTCTTGAAGGTCCCATCGGGCTGCTGCTCGAGGCGGAGAAGCATCGTCCCGGCGAGCGCCGCGAGGAACAGGTCTCCGTTCCACGCGCCCCATGCCGCGCCGCTCACGAACGTGTTGCCGCTCGTCGCGACGTAGGGATTGTCGAACGACTGCCACGCGGGTGGTGTGAAACCGGGCCCGGCACCGTTCGGCCACGAGAAGTTCAGGCCCGGCTTGAGCAGGTTGACGGTGGCGTGAGAGTGCGCGCCAGTGGCGCGGTCGGTGTAGTGCGCGTGCTCGCTCGTGTAGGGCAGCCCGGTGCCCGGCTGGAACGCAAGCCCCTGCGGGTTCCGGTGACCCATCGTGTACGCGATCGACCGCCCGAACGCTCCCGGGAGGATCGGGTTGTCCTCGGGAACGCTGCCGTCTGGATTCACGCGGAGGACCTTGCCATTGAGCGAGTTCGGGTTTTGCGAGAAGGCGGTGTTGCCCACCTCGCCCATCGTGAACCAGAGCTTCCCGTCGGGGCCGAAGCGGACGCGGCAGCCGTCGTGGTTACCGCCTGCGAAGATCCCGGTCCGCACGACGTAGCCGTCGAAGGTGAGCACACTGTTCGCCTCGCGGTACCGGAGCACCTGGTTGACCCACCCGTTGTCGTCGCGCGACGCGCAGACGTACACGAAGTGGTTCGTCGCGAAAGCGGGATCGAGAGCGATGCCCATCGCGCCGGCCTCGCCTTCGGCGTGGATCCCGGCGACGGCGTTGTTCGCGAGCTGTGGCGCGCCGGCGGCACTGCTCGCAAACACGAGGATGTTCCCGGCGCGCTCGGTCACGAACATGCGTCCGTCGGGGGCGAACGCGATGTCCCAGGGAAATTGGAGGCCGGACTGCACGATGGTCGTCGTGAGCTTTGGCGCGGCGCCGGTGCCGACCGGAAGGCCGGGCACGGTGATCGTCAGGAAAACGCCCTCATCCTCCATCCACCACGCGCCGTCGACAACCGGGCGAAGGTGCAGCGAATAGCTCCCTGGCGATTGCGGCGCCTTGACTTGGAAGGTGAACGTCGTGGTCGCTCCGGGCGCGACCGTCGCCTCCGCCTGCACCGCCACGCGCGTGGAGTACGGCCAGTTCACGGCGAGCGGCGCCCACTGAGCGTCGTCGAGGTTGATCCCGAGCCTCGCCTCCTGGCCGAGCACGCCTTTCGTCCAGGTCTGCGAGCCGACGTTGCGGAAGACCACGTTTAGCGGCGTGCTGACCTGGCCCGGCTGCAGCGTCGGATAGGCCGACTGGCTCACCCACGCGCTGTGGAAGCCGAGATCGCTGACCACGAGCAGGTAGACGCCCTCGTCCTCGAGGTGCTGCACGCCCTCGAGCACTGGATGGAGCGGAACCCGGTAGGTCCCCGGTGTTCCGGGCGCGCGCAAGGTGAAGGTGAAGGTGCCGATCGCCCCCGGAGCAACCACGGCCTCGGCCGTCGTCGCGACGCGGTTCGCGCTCAGCCATCCGACCGCCATCCCGATGTTGGCAAACGCGGTCGAGTCGCCCGTGATCCCGAGATTCACCTGACGCCCGGCGATGCCGCGCTGCCACGTCTCGGTCCCGGTGTTGCGGTAGTGCACGGTGTAGGACGTGGTCGCGGACGGCATGAGGACCGGCCAGGGACTCTGGTCGACCCAGGCGGCGTGGAATCCGGTCGCCCCCGCGACCGGCTGCGGCGCGATCACCCCGGCGATGAGCGCCGCGCAGACCGCGGCAAGAACGATCCTCACTAGCCGGTTATCGCGCCAATCCTCGTTTCGGTGCAAGGACGGAAGCCGGACTGCAACTCCGAGCGAAGACTAGGGAACCGACAGATCCTTCTCGTACGTGATCCAGGCCGGCTGCCGCTCGAACCCGAGAGCCTCGTTTATGGCGAGCATGGGCCGGTTGTATTGGTCGTTCCAGGTTTTGATGTGCTCGACGCCGCGGTCGAGAGCGTACCGGACCGTCCGCAGCTTGAGCGCCATCGCGATTCCCCGGCCGCGCGCCGCGCGCCGCACTCCGGTCAAGCCTTGCCAGAGGAACGACGGATCGTCGAGCGCCGCGAACATGTTCGACACGCCCTGGTATCGGCCATCGCGATCGATCGCGATGAAGTAGGCCTCGGGCAAGGCGTTGGGTGCCTCGATCGCGTTCTTGAGCCACTCCTCATACGGACGTTGGGTGTGCGGGTCGATGCTCGGGACGTCCGCCGCGCAGTCCTCGCTCAGCTCGTACGCCTTACGTAGCGCCTCCGGATCCCTGGCGCGCTCGGCCGCCAGCGAGGTGATGCGGACGCCCTCCCGTTCGACCCGCGCGTCAGCCGTGGCGAACCGCGAGAAGTCGAACTTCCCCACGAACAGTCGAGATTCAAAGTCGCGCTTTCGCTCCTGATAGCCCCGGCGCGCCAGGAACGCGACGCCGTCGGTGTGACTCTCCCTCGCGGCCGCCTGAAGCGTCGACGCATGACGACCGCGCCCGATCGCGACGAGCTCGTCGTGCAGCGCCGAGCCGTGGCCGCGTCGCCTGAAGTCGGGCAGCACCGTGATGTCGACCCGGTACTTGTCCGAGACGAATGCCCACGGCGCGTGGTTCAACTGGCCCCACCCCACCACTCGGCCGCCATCTTCCGCGACGAGGCGCGCTTTGAAGTACTTCTTCGCGTCCCAGGTGTCGTCGGCGTCGCGACTCTACCCGAGCGAAGCGCTCGGGTGAACATCAACTCAGCGACACTTCGGCGAGCTCAGCCCCGTCGAGCTCGAGCGCCATCTGGTGCTCGCGCATGATCAGGAATTTCACGGTCCCGAAATCCTGCCGGTGGTACGGCGTGACTCCGAGCGCGCGCAGAGCCTTGCGGTGGTCGATCGTCGGGTACCCGCAGTTGTGCTCCCAGCCGTAGCCGGGGTACTTCGCCGCGAGCTTTGACATCAACCGATCGCGCGTCACCTTTGCCACGATCGACGCGGCCGCGATCGCGAAGCTCTTCGAGTCGCCTTTCACGATCTCGGTGTGGCGCCCTGGCGCGAACGCGGGATCGACGATGCGCCGTCCATCGACCAAGACCCAGTCATACTCGCCGACCTGACGGAGCGCGCGCAGCATCGCAAGATGCGACGCGTGATAGATGTTGAGGCGATGGATCTCGGCGACGGACGCCGCGCCGACGCCGATCTTCGCGACACGGGCGCGGATCTCGGGGACCAGCTCCTCGCGTTGCTGTCGCGTGAGCACCTTCGAATCGCGGACCGCGCGGATCAGGCGGACGTCGGGCGTGACAAGGCATGCGGCGGCGACCACCGGACCCGCGAGCGTCGCCATCCCCACTTCGTCGACGCCGACGACGCGAAGCAGTCCTTCGGCCCAGAGGCGTTTCTCGGCGTTAAGAGACGGCACGGCGATTAGTTCAACGGACCGGCGGGTCGCCGGTCAAGGGTCAGCGGCGCTTTTCGCGCAGAGTCGCGGCTTTGCCGACCCGGTCGCGCAGGAAATACAGGGCCGCGCGGCGGGCGTGTCCGTGCTTCACGAGCTCGATCTTCTCGACGCGCGGCGAGTGCATGAGGAACGTGCGCTCCACGCCGATCCCGCTCGCGATCCGCCTTACGGTGATCTGACGATCGAGCCCTCCGTTGCGCACGCGAAGAACGACCCCCTCGAAGTTCTGGAGCCGTTCGCGGTTGCCCTCGACGACACGAACGCTTACGCGCACGGTGTCACCGGGCCTGACCTCGGGGAGGTCGGCCTTCAGCTGCTCACGGGCAAGCGTGTTGACCAGGTCGTTCATAGGAATGGTGATCACACTCACGAAGCGTCGAAAGTCTAGCGCCAATTGGGGGGCTGTGCCCCCCAGCCCCCGGATCAAGCCGGTCTCGCGCGCTTCAACCGATCGATGATCGTCACGTGCGAAACGCCGAAGTGACGTGCGAGCTGGCGGATCGTGAGACCCGACGATCGCATCCGGGCGACCTCCGCCGCCGTCGGCCCGCGCTGGGCTCCGCGCGGCGGGCGCAGGCGGATGCCGGCGGCGCGGAGGCGGCTGCGCACGGTCGCGGGCGAGATCCCAAACCGTGCCGCGATCCGATACGACCCGACCCCTGACGCGTATGCGGCGATCAGATCCGCGTCCGCGACCGGCTCGGTCCCGCTCGGGCGCGGCAGGCGCGCTCGCTCCGCGGGAGTGAGCGCAGCGGTCGAAAGAAGATCGGGGCGCCGCTCGGCCGTCCTGCGGATCGATTCAGCGCGGCGCCACCGCGCGATCGCGGCATGGTCGCCCGACAGAAGCACGCCAGGCACGCGCCGACCCTCGTGCTCGGCCGGCCTCGTGTACTGCGGCCCCTCCAGCAGACCCTCTGTATGCGACTCGCGCTCGAGAGACGCGGTCTCGATCACGCCCGGCACGATCCGCGTGACCGCGTCGATGACGACCATCGCCGCGAGCTCGCCGCCGGTGAGGATGAAATCGCCGATCGAGATCTCCTCGTCGACGTCCTTCTCGACGACGCGCTCGTCGATACCCTCGTAGTGACCGCAGACGAGCACCAGATGCCGCTGCGTCGCGAGACGGCGTGCCGTGGCTTGATCGAAGAGCCTTCCTTGCGCGCTCATCAGCACGACGTGGCCACGCTCGGCTTTCGTCGTGCGGATCGCTCGTGTCAGCGGCTCCGGTTTCAGGACCATGCCCGCACCGCCGCCGTAGGGTGCGTCGTCGACTACGCGGTGGCGGTCGGTGGTCCATTCGCGGATGTCGTGGATCGCGAGCTCGAGCTGTCCTGCGGCTCGCGCGCGAGCGACGATGCTCTCGGCGAAGGGGCTCTCGAACATCTTCGGAAAGAGCGTCAGCACATCGATGCGCAGGCTCACTCGAAAGTCTCCTGAGGCACGATCACCACGCGGCCCGCGGCGACGTCGACCTCGCGCACCACGGAAGCGATCGCCGGCACGAGCAGATCCGCACCGGACACCGGGCGGATCACCAGCACGTCGGTCTCCCCAGCCCGAAGCACTTCGCGAACGTCTCCGAGCGGCTGTCCCTCCGGCGTCTCCGCATGCAGGCCGAGCAGATCGGCCCACAGGTACGCGCCCTTCGCCGCGCGGCGCGCGTCCGCTCGCGAGACCCGAAGGCGCTTGCCGCGGAGCCGCTCGGCATCCTCCCGGGTCGTCCGGCCGTCGAACCGCACGATCGGCACGTCCGCGGTGCCCCGGACCGATGCCACCACCAGCTCGCCCACGTCATCGCAGCGCAAGCGCGAACCCTTCTTGAACCGCCCTGGGACATCCGTCCGCGACTCGACCTTCACTTCGCCCCGCACGCCGTGCGGCGCGCGAATGACGCCGATGACGAGATCTTCGCTGCTAATCGATCTCGAGGTTGACCTTTGTTCCATCGCGCGTCGCCATCACTTTCAGGAGCGCGCGGATGGCCTTCGCGATACGGCCGCCACGTCCGATGACTTTGCCGACGTCGGCTTCCGCGACCTGGAGATGGAACTTGGTGAAGTCGCCGTCCTGCGTCTCGGTGACGACCACCGCCGTCGGATCGTCGACGAGCGCCCTGGCGACGTGCTCGAGCAGCCCGCGCATGCTCCCGTTCGAGACCGACTCGGTGCTCGCCCTCTCGCCGCTCATCTGACTGATGCGGGGACCTCCCCCTCGGGAATTCCGCTGCGGACGAGCAGCGAGCGTGCGGTCGCCGTCGGCTTCGCGCCGTTCTTGAACCAGTGGCGGGCACGCTCGGCGTTCACCACGAGGGTGACGGGCTCAGACCGTGGGTCGTAATGCCCGATGGATTCGATGAACTTTCCGTTGCGGGGCGCGCGCGAGTCCGCGATGACGACGCGGTACGTCGGCGCTTTCGTCTTGCCTACGCGGCGCAGGCGGATGTGCACGGCCAAGTCGACGGGGTCCTCCTCAGCGATCTGCGGTCCGCTGGCGCGGATATGCGGATGATTATCGCATTTTGCCTAGACGCGGGGCATCCCGGGCAACCGAGGGAGACGCCCGGATCGAGCCATCGTGCCCATCTGCTTCATGAGCTTGCGCATCTCGGCGAATTGCTTGATGAGCTGATTTACGTCGGCGACCGTCGTCCCGGAGCCTGCCGCGATCCGCCGCCGGCGGGATCCGTTGATCAGCCCTGGATCGGCCCGCTCGGCTTTCGTCATCGACGAGATCACCGCCTCGATCTTTCGCATCTCCCGCTCGGCGGCCGGTCCTTCGGGGAGCTGCTTCGCGAGCCCACCCATGCCGGGAATCATCTTCAACAGGTCTCCGAGGGGGCCCATCCGCTTGACCTGCTGGAGCTGCGTGTAGAAATCGTCGAACGTGAACTGCGCATCGAGAAGCTTGCGCGCCTGCTCTTCAGCGGTCTTCTGGTCGACCTGTTCTTGGGCACGCTCGACGAGCGTGAGGATGTCCCCCATTCCGAGGATGCGCTGCGCCAGGCGGTCCGGGTGGAAGACTTCGATCGCGTCGAGCTTCTCGCCGGTCCCGATGAGCTTCACCGGGACGCCGGTGACGGCGCGCACGGAGAGCGACGCGCCGCCGCGCGCGTCACCGTCCGCCTTCGCGAGGACCAGTCCGGTGAGCGGCAACCGCGCATGAAATGCCGTGGCGCTCTCGACAGCATCCTGCCCGGCCATCGCGTCGACGACGAGGAGGACCTCGTGCGGTTTGCTCGCTGCGACGACCTCGGCGATCTCGCTCATCATCGCCTCATCGATGTGCAGGCGTCCGGCGGTGTCGACGATCACGGCGTCCCGTCCCTCGGCCGACGCCCCGGCCGCGAACGATGCGACATCGTCCGCGATGCGAGCCGGATCGACAGCACGCACCGGGATACCGAGCTGCTTTCCCAGTGTCTGGAGCTGATCGATCGCGGCGGGACGATGGACGTCGGCCGCAACAAGCAGCGGATGGCGGCCCTGTTTGCGGAGCATGTTCGCGAGCTTCGCTGCTGTCGTCGTCTTCCCCGAGCCCTGAAGTCCTGCGAGGACGATGACCGTCGGCGGCGGCTCGGCGCGCGCAAGCGGCGTGGCCGCTCCCCCGAGCATGTCGACGATCGCGTCGTGGACGATCTTGACGACCTGCTGGGCGCCGGTGATCGATTCGAGCACCCGCTCGCCGAGCGCGCGCTCACGGACCGTGGCGACGAGCTGACGGACGACTTTGAGGTTGACGTCGGCCTCGAGGAGCGCGACGCGCACGTCCCGCAGGGCCTCCTCGAGATCGGCCTCGGTGACGCGTGGGCGACCCCGGAGGCGCTCGAACGTGTTCGCGAGCCGGTCCGAGAGCTGCTCGAACATCAATTGACCGCGGTGAGCACTCGGTCGACGAGCGTTTCGACCGGTCGCGCCGCAACGAGCGGCAAGCCTTGAGCGCTGGCGGCCTCGCGAAGCCATTCCCCGTAGCCCGCCTGCATCCGCACCATCGCGGTCTGCCTTCGCGGCAGCCACTCCTGGATGCCGCGGCCGCGCGCAAGCATCACGTCGCGTATGGCGGTCTGGTCTCGCTCGTCGATGAAGACCGAGCGCACCGCGCCGTCGTAGGTACTTCCCCCGAACGCCTTGCGAGCAGCGAACGCTGGCGTGATCCAGACGCCCTCGATGACGATCCGATCCCGCACTCTGAGGTGGTGGGCCGTCACGGGCTCCAGCGCGGCCGAGACTTCGTCCGCGAGAACTCGCATGGCGGTCACGAGCTCCTCGATCGGCCGATCCCAGACAGTCTCTCGGGCGAAGAAGTGCAGGGTCGGCCGCGTATCAGGGTCGATGGCGCGCTGCAACGCAAGCCAGACATCGTCCGCTTGGAGTGCTTCGGCCCCGCAACGGGCTGCGATCGTCTTAGCGACGGAGGTCTTTCGCGTCGCCGCGGGCCCCCCGATCAGGAGCACCGTCCACGTATCCACGCGCTCGACTCTAAACGGCCGTCGCCTCGTTCAGTTCGTGGTGAGCCGCACCGCCTCCGCCGCGCGCTCGCGCACGTGCACGTGCTCGAGACCGTCGTGAGCGTGCGCGACCCCGGGCCCGGGCGTGTCGAGCTGGCGTATGAACGCGTCCACCACCACGGGATTGAGCTGCGTGCCCGAGACGAGCCTCAGCTCCGCGAGGGCGGCCTCGTGCGAGAGGGCCGCGCGGTATGGCCGTGTTGAGGTCATCGCCTCGTAGGTGTCCGCGACCGCGATGATCTGAGCAGCCAGTGGGATTTCGTCGGCCCTGAGCCCGTTCGGGTAACCCGAGCCGTCGTAGCGCTCGTGGTGCGCGAGGACGATGGGCCTGATCCGCTCGAGGTTCGGTACCTCCCCGATGAGGTTCGCGCCGATGATCGGATGCGTCTTCATCTCGGCCCACTCTTCTTCCGTGAGCGCCGTGGGCTTGCGGAGGATGTGCTCCGGGATGCCGATCTTGCCGATGTCATGGAAAAGCGCACCGAGATTCACAGCGGCGACCTCGTCCGGGCCGAGCCCGAGCGCCTTCGCCGCAGCCAGCGCGTGATGCATCGTCGAGGCCGAGTGGCCCTGGGTGTAATGATCCTTCGCCGCGAGCGAGCCGAGGAGCGCCGCGATGACAGAGACGTGCGACGCCTCGAGCCGTTCGGACGTCCGCTGCAAGCTCTCGTTCATGGCGACGAGCTCCTTGTTCTGCTGGCGGACCTCGGTCGATTTCATCATGTACAGGTTGAACGAGTACCACGCCACGGTGAGCGGAAGGACGAAGACGACCACGCCAACGAGACCGAGCGATTGGTACGCGAGCGCGAGCGCCGCGCCGTTGATCGCGGTCGCGAGGTAGTTCAGCGGCATCCAGGCGAAGTTCTGCGTCCAGACCTGCCAGAAGCGCGCGTCCGACGTGAGCGTGATGACGCCGGCGGTCAGCAGGCTGTTCGCTGCGAAGTACACCGCGGCCGAAACCCCGACGGCGAGCATCGTCGGGACGAGGGCTCCCGGCGGCACCATCCCGCCGACAAGCTGGTACGTCGACGAAGCGAGGTACGTGGACACGGCCAGCTGGCCGAAGTTGAAGAGCACCTTCCTCGCGGGCTTCGGCTTCGGCGTGTAGGCGTTCACCGCGGCGACGACCACAGTCGCCCACAAGGCGAGTGGCGTCCCGAACAGCACGTAGGCCGCGATCTTCACCGCGAACGCGACCGAGATCGCGCTCGAGCGGAAGAGCACGACGGGGTTGCGCTGCGCGACGCCCGCAAGCGCGAGGATCAGGATGAACATCACCGGGTCGATGGCGCTCGTGCGCACACCGATCGAGCTCACGACGAGGAGCGCCGCACCAAGAGCCGCGACGATCGCGATGTAGGCAGTGGCGACAGCGTGCTTCATCCCTAGTCCAGCGGCACCGCCAGCGGCCCACTCAGGCCGTTGACGTTCTGCGACGCGGTCTCCCAGGTGATGTCCTCCCATGTGATGTCCTCCCATGTCACGCCGCTCCAGCTGAACGCCTCCCAGGTGATGTTCTGCCAGGTGACTTCGTCCCACACCACGGTCGACCAGGTGACCTGCGACCACGCGGTGCCGTTGGTGTCGACACCGCCGTTGAAGTTCGGATCGCGCCATTGGATCGGCTGGCCGTAGATATACGGATACATCTCGTCGGCGAGGCCGTCCGAGAATCCGTTGCTCGCCGTATCGGCGGCGGCGTCGCCCGAGCCGACCGCGGCGACGGCGTTCACGAGACCGCTTCCCGTCGATGTCGGAGTTCCGTACGCAAGCGGTGTGGCGGTGGTCTTGAGCCGGTGCTTCACCTGCGCGGGGGTGAGCCCCGGATTGCGCTCAAGCATGAGGGCCACGACGCCCGTGACCACGGGTGCGGCCATCGACGAGCCCGAAAGGCGGAAGTACGCCGGTGCGGCCGCATCGAGCCCGGCGACTTGCCGGTCGGGCAGCTCGAGATCGAGCGTGCTGCCCGGCGAGCGCAGGCTCACCATCTTTCGGCCAGGCGCCACGAGATCGGGCTTCGCGGTGGCATCGATGTACGTCGGACCGCGCGATGACCACGACGCTGACGAGTCGTCGTCGAGCGAGGGCGTCGCGTTGTCGTCGATCGCGCCCACCGTGACGACGTACGGATCGCTGCCGGGTGTCGTGATCGTCGAATTGCCCGGTCCGTTATTCCCAGCCGAGACCACGACCGTGACGCCCGCGAGGATGAGCACCTCGACGGCGGCCGCGAGCGGGTCGGTCTTGTAGCTCGTCGCTACCGGCGCGCCCGCGGAGAGGTTCGCGACGCGGATGTTGTACGTCGCCCGATGCGCGAGAACCCACTGCATCCCACGCACAAGGGTTGAGATCGTCGTCGCTCCACCCGAGCCGATGACCCGAACGTCCACGAGATTCGCGCCCGGCGCGACACCGGTGTACATGCCGGCCGACGCGGTGCCGTCGCCGGCGACAAGACCGGCAACGTGCGTCCCGTGACCGCCCGGATCGGCCGGCGCGACCAGCGGCTCGCCCGGAAGTCCGCTCGTGAGATCGACCGACGCGACGATCCGGCCGGCGAGGTCCGGATGGGGAGCGATACCGCTGTCGAGGATCGCGACACCGATCCCCTTGCCGGTCACGCCATAACGCGTCCAGGCGTCCGGCGCCCCGATCTCCCGCACGCCCGGTGTCGTCACGAGCGTCGCGGTTTCGACCGGGTCGAACTTCGCCAGCACGACGTCGTCGCGCGAGATGTACGCGACGTCCTTGTCATGCGAGAGCGCCTGCACCTGCGACCAGCGGAGCCGAGCCGAGACGCTGCCGATGATCGAAAGCCCGTGGCCAAGGCGACCCTTCGTCTTCACAACGGCCGCGGCCGCGAGCGCGGATTCGCGAGTCTTGTCTCTGTTGCCTCCAGTCGCGCGCACGATCACCGCGAAGTCGAGCTGCGGATTCGCGCGCATGGCCGCGAGAAGCGGCGGGCTGATCTTGGTGTCATCGCTTTTCGCCTCGACGCTCGCGCCGAGTGCGGTCATGAGAAGGACGGCGGCAAGCGATGCCGCGGTCCAGCGCTTCAACGCGACTCCCCCGTGCTGCAACGCTCCCCCAGCGCGGCCGATCCGCGCCCTCACCACCCCGTCTGGCGCAGTAGCAAGCGCCTTTTCGCGCGGGACTTCAAGATGTTTTGGGCATTGCGCTGTGCGGTCGGCACGCATTTGTCACCGGGACGCGTGTCGTCGCGACGCGTTGAGCGCATGCTCGCGGCATGACGGTGCAGACCTTCGTGATGAGCGCCGATCTCGCCATCGCGATCTCACTCGCCGCCGTGAGCATCACCGCCCTTCGCAGCGGACGGCGTCCCCGGCACATGCGCTCGTGGCTGCTCTTCGCGGTCGGTTCGTTGACGCTGGTCGCGCACAGCGCGCTCGATGGACTCGCAGGCCAGGCCGACGCGGCCGCTTTGTTCGAACTCCTTACCTTGGCGCTCTTTGCGACAGGATTCGTCCTGCTATACGGCTCCGAACGCGATCAGCTGCGGGACATCGAGACCCGTGCCGAGCACGACATCACGACCGGGCTTTTGAACCGCGAGGCCTTCCATCGCGCCGTGGCCGCGCTGCTCCATCGGCCCAACCGGAGCCCGGCCGCGATCGCGGTGGTCGATCTCGATGGATTCAAGGCGGTGAACGACTCGCGCGGGCATCCGACTGGCGACAAGGTCCTCGAGCTCGTCGCCAGCGCGATCCGCGCGAACCTCCGGCCACGTGATCTCGCCGGTCGCTATGGAGGTGATGAGTTCGTCGTTTACCTCGATGCCTGCGACGTGGAGAACGCGCTGCGGATCATGGAGCGAATCCGCGCGGTGGTCGCCGGCATCACGCGCGCCTCGGGTACCGCGGTGACCGCCTCCGTCGGCCTCGCCGTCTCAAGCGAGGGCGAAGGCTTCGACGAGCTGCTCCAGGACGCCGACCTCGCGCTTCTCGAAGTGAAGCGCGAGGGAAAAGATCAGCTGCGGCTTGCGGGAGCTACTCGGCCGGCCGGCTGATCAGCGTCCTGAGCTCCCCGGGAGCGACCTCCGGACCGTACAGATAACCCTGAACGATCTCGACTCCCAGAGCGACGAGGGCGTCCTCCTGAGCCAGCGTCTCGACCGAATCCGCGATCACGCGCGCGCCGATCGACTGACCCGCGGCGACCACCGAACGGATCGCGTCCGCGTTCGACTGGTGATCGCGCGAGATCGGGAACGGGATCTTGAGGGTGTCGAACCGGAGCTTGCCGGAGGGGCGGGCGCCGCTCGCGTATTCCTCGGACGCGAGCCGCACGCCAAGCGCGCGGATGCTCACGAGGGTCTTGTGCAGAGCGGGATCGGCGGTCGATCCGCGGGGACATTCGAGCTCGATCTGCCGCGGGTCGGCTCCTGTGTCGGCGAGCGCCTCCATGAGCTTGAGCACGTCGGGATGGCGAAGGGTCTGCGCCCAGACGTTCGCGGCGACGATCGGAACATCGACCTTCGCCTTCTTCCATCGCTTCGCTTGCGTGCAGATCGCGCCGACGACCCACCGGTCGAACTCGACGTGGAGTCCGGCCTGATCGACGAGCGGGATGATGTCGCCCGGTCCGATCATTCCGTACGCCGGATGCGGCCAGCGCACGAACGCCTCGACACCGGCGAGCTTTCCCGTCGGTACGTGTACCTGCGGCTGGTAATGAACTGAAAGCGCGCCGGCCTCGAGGGCCTGCTTGAGATCACCGCTGCGCAAACGAACGACCGCCATCAGCCAGCGAGTATGAGGCTCAGGTGTGCGCGGGCAGAAGACCGTTCACGAAAGCGACCGGATCCATCGGGATGAGGTCATCGGGTTTCTCACCCACGCCGACGAGCTTCACCGGGAGCTTGAGCTCCTGTGCGATCGCGAACACCGCTCCACCCTTCGCTGTGCCGTCGAGCTTCGCGACCACGAGGCCGGTGACTGCAGCCGTAGCCGTGAACTGGCGTGCTTGCTGGATAGCGTTCTGGCCCGCGGTGCCGTCGAGCACGAGCAGGACCTCGTCGGGCGCGCCCGCGCGGGCTCGCCCGGTTACGCGGACGATCTTCCCGAGCTCGTCCATGAGATGGCCTTTCGTGTGGAGACGGCCGGCAGTGTCCGCGATCACCGTCGTGTTATCGCGCGCGGCCGCGGCCTGCACCGCGTCGAAGACGACCGCGGCTGGGTCGCCTTCGGGCTTCCCGGACACGACAGGAACGTCGATGCGCTCGGCCCATCGCTCGAGCTGTTCGATGGCCGCCGCGCGGAACGTGTCCGCCGCGGCGAGAAGCGGACGTTCGCCCGCATCCTTGAGACGCTTCGCGAGCTTCGCCGCGGTCGTCGTCTTGCCGCTTCCGTTGACCCCGACGATAAGGATCACACGCGGTTTCTGGCCGCTCGAGTTCAGCGCGAGGTCGCCGGCGAGCGCCGCGACCAGCGTGTCGCGTACGGCGTCCAGCGCCTTGGGGACGGTCTTGATCGCGCCGGTCGCAAAGAGGTCGCGTAGCTGCGCCATCAGCGGATCCACCAGCGAGACGGATAGATCCGCACGCAGGAGCGACTCCTCGAGCGAGTCGAGCCACTCGGCGGTGACCTTCTCGTCGCCTCGGCCGAAGAGGCGCGACAAGAGTCCCCCGCGGGTCTTTGCGAGCGCTTGCTCGATGCTCATTACGCCAGACGGTACCCTCGAGGACCGAGCTAGCCGGCGCGCGCCGCGTCGAGGTCCGCGAGCCGGAGCGAAATCACCTTCGATACGCCGGCGTCATCCATCGAGACCCCGTAGATCGCATCGGCGGCTTCGATCGTCGCGCGGTTGTGCGTGATGACGACGAATTGCGTGCGGTCGGTGAGCTCGCGGAGCGCCTGGGTGAAGCGGCCGACGTTGCGCTCGTCGAGCGCCGCGTCGACCTCGTCGAGGACGCAAAACGGCGCAGGCCGCACGCGCAGGATAGCGAGGAGCAGCGCCGTGGCCGTAAGCGCGCGCTCGCCACCCGACAGCTGGGCGAGGCTGCCGATCCGCTTGCCCGGCGGTCGCGCATAGATGTCGATCCCTGGATCTTCCACGTCTTCGCTCGTACGAAGCGACGCCTGGCCGCCGTTGAACAGCCGCTGGAAGAAGACCCCGAATTCGCGGTCGACGGCCTGCAGCGTCGCGCTGAACTGCTCGGCGATCGTGGTCGCGAGCTCGCCGGCGAGCGTTCGGAGATCCCGCATCGCGCGCTCGAGATCCACCTTCTGCGTCGACAGGAAGTCGTGGCGCTGCCCGATGTCCGCGAGCTCGGTCGCTGCGAGCGGATTCACAGGCTCGAGCGCGATCAGCCGCCGGCGTAGGCGCTGAAGCGCGCCGAGCGTGCTCGCGCGCTCCTTCTCGTCCGGCTCGGCGTCGACCGTGATGCTCGCGGGGTCGGGCAACGGTTCGTCTTCCGGAAGCCCGAGCTCGGCCCGGACCTGCTCCTCCAACAAGCGCAGCGCACCAGCGGCGCGCTCCTCCTCGACCGCGAGCTTGCCACGTTCCCCCCTGATCTCGGCGAGTCGCTCGCGAGCTTTCGCGAGCCGCTGTTCCTGCTCTCGACGCGAACCCTCGGCAGCGCGCGCTCGCTCGCGCGCGAGGTCCGCCGAGCGCCGCCCTTCTTTCGCGTCCGCGACCGCGCGCCCGAGGTCCTGCTGCCCGGTCTCGCGACGACCGCGCACGTCGCGCTCCTGACCGGTCAGCGCGCGCAGCCTTTCCTCCTCTTCGTGGATGCGGCGCTCCGTGGCGCCGACCTGTTCGTCCAGCGCGTCGCGCAAGCGCACTGCGGCCGACCTCCGTTCTTCCATCGTCGCGGCGTCGAGCCGCGCCTCTTCCGCACGCTTCGCTGCCGCGTTGTGCGCATCGATCGCGGCTTGCTCACTGCGCTCGGCGGCCGCGAACGCCTCGGCCGCGACGGAGCGCGCTTTCGCCGCAAGGCCGCGGTCGGCGGCGAGCTTGTCCCGTCGAGTGAGGACCGCCGCACGCTCGCGCTCGATCGCCGATGCGCTCGCTTCGCCGGCCCGAACGTCGTCGCGGACATCCGCTTCCGCGGTAGCGAGCGAATCTGCTGCGCGCTCCGCCTCGCCTCGCGAGCGTTGTGCCGACGCGAGCCGCGCCTCCGCCTCGTTCAGACGCTGCTCGGCCGCCGCCCGCTGCAGGAGCACGTCCCTGTGCGCGCGCTCGGAGGCGAGAAGCTCCTCGCCGAGGCGAGCGCCCATCGCTCGCAGCTGCGCGATCGCGTCGCGCTCCGCTCGCGCCCGCGGCTCGACGAGCCTCGCCAGGCCCGGGAGAACAAGTAGCCCGCTTGGCGCGACGACGACTCCTCCGCGCAGCGTCGACGCCGCCGCGAGCGCGGTCTCGTCGTCCGACGCGATGAAGATCGCAACCCCGTCGGCGACGCGCCGCATTCCTTTCGGGACAGGGGCGTCGATCCCAGCGCCCGTCAACGCGACCGGGCCGCCGAGCGCGTCGCGGATCGCGTCCGACGACGCGATCCGTTCGTGCAGCCACGAGAATCCGTTCGGAAGCGGCGGAAGGTCGGTCGCGGCTTCGCGAGTCGCGATCTCGGCTTCTGCGCGCTCGAGCGCTTCGCGTAGTGCCGAGGTCTGACCGCGCAGCAGTGCGAGGTCTCCATCGATCCGCTGCAGATCGTTGCGTGCGGCGCCGGCCCGCTCGGCGGTGCTCTCGGCGAAGCGCGCGCTCTCCGCGACCGTCGTGCGCGCCCGCTCGAGCTCGGCGGCGAGCTCGCTTCGTTCTCGCTCGCGCTCCGCGCGCTCGCGCCCGAGTCTCGCAGCGCTCTGCGAAAGGTCCCCCTCCCGCTCGAGCAGCTGCTGTTCTTCATCTCGGAGACGGATCTCATCGCCTTCACGTATCAGGTGCGCGCGTTCAGCTTCGACTCGCGCGGCGCGCGCTTCGGCGAGGGCGACCCGGGTGCGCGAGGCATCCTCCTCGGCGGTCCGCGCGCCGTCAGCGGCCGCGCGCGCGTGACGCGCGCTTTCGCTTGCCTCCTCGTCCACCTTTGCGCGCCGAGCGCGCAGGGTCGCGAGCTCTGCGGGTAATGCGGCCAGCGCCGCGCCCGTCCGTTCACGCTCTGCTGTGATCGCGGCAAGGCTCGCCTCCAGGACCGCGAGACGCTCTCGCGCGGCGCTCTCGGTGGCGGTCGCGTCGGCTGCGGCGATACGTCGGAGCTCCTCTTCCGCTCGGGCTGTCCGCAGCTCCTCGTCGGTTCCGACCGTCGCGGATTCGCCCTCGGCGACGAAGTCGGCGAGTCGCTCGATCTCGCGATCGACGCCCACGATCTTGGCCGCGAGGTCCGCACGCTCCTCGGCTGTCGTCCCAAACGAGGCCTTGTACCAGCGGAGCGCGCGACGGCGTAGCTCGTTCCGGATGGTCTCGTACTCGTTCCACTTCGCGGCTTGCTCGCGGAGCGCTTCGACCCGCGGCCCGATCTCGCGAAGGATGTCGTTCACTCGCACGAGCTCCCCTTCGGAGAGCTTCATCCGCTGAAGCGCCTCCTCGCGGCGCAGCTGCAACCTCCGTGTGCCAGAGGCTTCTTCGATGACGGTCCGCCGGTCAGCGGGACGGAGCGCGAGGATCTGATCCGTCAGGCCCTGGCCGACTACCACGAATGCGTTGTCCGCGAGATTCGCGCCCGCGAGAAGCTCCTGCATGTCGCGCAGCCGCACCCGCGAACGGTTGACGAGATATTCCGCGTCGCCATTTCGGAAAAGTCGCCGTCCGACCTCGACCTCGGTGAACGCGATCGGCAAACGTCTCGACGTGTTGTCGAGCTGCATCAGCACCTCGGCGAAGCCGAGGGCTTTGCGACTCTCGGATCCGCCGAAGATCAGCTCTTCATTGCGCTTCGCGCGCAGGATGCGCGCGTTGTTCTCGCCAAGCGCCCATCGCAGCGCGTCAACAAGATTCGTCTTCCCGCTGCCATTCGGACCGATGATCGCGGTGATCCCCGGAGCGAACTCGAGATGGGTCTTGTGCACGAAGCTCTTGAAGCCGGCGAGATCGAGCGTCTTCAGCACCGCGTTCGGCGCGCTCACCCCGCCGTCGATGACCTTCAGCTCATCGCTCATGCGTCACCAGCTCGAGCAGCTTCGCGGCCGCGGCCTCCTCGGCCGCGCGCTTGGACTGACCGCTGCCTTGCGCGACGTTGCCCTCGACCTCGACCTCGACGACGAAACCGCGGCGGTGCTCCGGGCCGCTGATGTCGAGCGTCCGGTAGAGCGGAAGCGGGTGGTGCTCGGCCTGCGCCCATTCCTGCAACACCGTCTTCGCGGTCTTGCGCGGCGCGGTGACGGTCGCGGCGATCGCATCGCCCATCGTGCGCAGGATCGCGTCTCTCGTCGCGTCGAGGCCGGCCTCGATGTAGATCGCGCCGATCACGGACTCAAGTAAGCTCGCCGCGAGACCGACGCGCGACCGGCCCCCGGTCTCCTCTTCGCCGCGCCCGAGCCGCGCGAGCTCGGGCAGCGCGAGGCGCCTTCCGACCTCGGCGAGCGCAGCGGAAGAGACCAGCTGCGCGCGAAGTGCGGTGAGCTCGCCCTCGGTCGCGTCGGGGAATCGGCGGAAGAGCTCCTCGCCGATCACGAGATCGACGACCGCGTCACCAAGGAATTCGAGGCGCTCGAAGTCTGTTGCGGCGACGTCCGTGTGCTCGTGCAGGTACGAGCTGTGCGTCAGCGCTGTTTCGAGCAGAGACGGATCCCTGAAGCGATATCCGGCGATCTCGATGTCGCTCATCTCCTCCACAGATAACAAAGAGGCAGGGGCTCTCGTGCCCCTGCCTCCCCTTGATGGCGCGGCGTGATGGTTTGTCGCTAAGCCACGTGCTCCTCGATGTACTCCTGCGCGTCGCCGACCGTCTTGATCTTCTCCGCCTCTTCGTCCGAGATCTCCATCCCGAACTCTTCCTCGAGGCTCATGATCAACTCGACCAGGTCAAGCGAGTCAGCGTTCAGATCGTCCACGAACGACGCCTCAGGTTTCACATCGCCTTCATCCACGCCCAGCTGCTCGACGATGATCTTCTTGAGGCGCTCGTAGGTGTTTCCCTGCGCCAACACTTACCTCCTCCGCGGGTCAAGTCGACCCCCGACCGTCCGCCCACGGACAGGTCCGCGCAAGTGTCACGGCGACCCATCTGGCCTGTCAATCGGGGACTAAAGAAATAGGGGGTGGCGCGCCTCTCTATGGTGAAGGCCGATGACCGACCCGTGGCGCGAGCTCTACGAGCGCGAGTACCCGCGTCTCTTGCGCGCGCTCGTCGCGCTCGGTCGCGATCCGGCCGCCGCTGAAGACGCGGCACAGGAGGCGTTCGTGAAGGCTCACCGGACCGGCCTGGACCGCATCGAAAAGCCCGCAGCGTGGCTGCTGGTGGTCGGCAGCCGTGAGGTATTCCGGCGTGCCCGCCGATCGCGCCGCGAGCTCGAGCTCTGGGCTTCGTTACCGGAGCGTCACGACGAGATCGACACGGTGGCCGACCGTGCGGACCTCCTCGCCGCGCTCGGCGAGCTGTCCGAGCGCCAGCGGACGGTGGTCGTCGCCCGCTATTTCTACGGCCTCTCCTACGACGAGATCGCCTCCCATTTCGACATCAAGAGCGGCACGGTCGGCGCGACCCTCCATCAGGCGATCGAGCGCCTGCGCCAGATACAGCTCGCCGGCCGGCTCGCGCGAGGAGTGATGCGATGAGCGACGAACGACGCGACGACGAGATCCTCGGCCGCGCCCTCGGGCGCGCGATCGAGACGCTTCACGTGAACGAGACCCCATACGAGCGCTCGCGGATGGCAAGCCCAGCGGAACGCCGGGCACTCTTCGGATTGCCGCAGGTCGCGGCCACGATCGCGGTCGTCGTTCTCGCCGTTGCGCTCGGGGCGTGGTTCAACAGTGTCCGCGAGGCCCGCGAGGTTCCGGCGGTCGGCTCCCCCACCGCCGTTCCTGGCACCACCGCACCCGCCGCGGTGGCCACACCCGTCGCGTCCATCGATCCGAACCGCGACCGCATCTGGGTGTACTTCGCGCGCGATAGCCTCCCGCCGGTCGGCGTCTATCTCCAAGGGATCCTGGATGACAGCTCGTCCGAAGGTCGGACCACATCGCGCCTGAGCCTGCTCATGGGCCTCCAACCGAGCCGGGTTCCGGCCGGCCTTCTCAATCCCCTGGGGTCGGTATCGCCTGCGGTGAACGGAAGCCGGCAAACCGGCCTCGGCGTACACACGTCGGGTGACAAGGCCTTCGTGGAGTTCGACCTTCCGACCGGCTGGGGCGCCCACGGCAGCGCCCAGTCTCTCGCGCTGTTGCAGCAGATCGTCTACACGATCACCGAGGAGCCCGGCATCAACTACGCGGTCATCACCGATAAAGGCAGGCAGAGTGCCACCATCGACCAACTCGTCGTCGACAAGCCACTGTCACGCGAGGACGTCTTCGGTTACGCGAACGCCGCGAAGCCGGACAAGATCGAGGATGGGGGCACCGCCGGCCTCGCCGACATCGTCGATTGGCGGGCCTCGGTCGATCAGGTCGCTCCGGGTCTCGGCCGGTTCGTGGTCGAGCTGAAGCCGCAGACGGCCACGACGAGGCCGACGCCGCGCTTCACGGCCGTCCTTCAGCCGAGCCGAGAGACGACGCCGGGTCACGGCAAATGGACCATCCTGATCTCAATGCCCGACGCGGTGTGGAACCAGCCGCCCGGCGAAGCGTTCCATTGCTGCCCGCTCAAGGTGGTCGAGAAGACCCCGATCCGCGAGCTGACCGCGGGGCCGCTCACCGGCGATCCGCCGACCGGCAATGGCGCGTATCGGGGCGTCGGGTTCGGCATCAACCTCGACGATGCCCGGCCCTGGCGCGCGTTCGTGCTGCAGGATCCGCTGCGTCTAGTGATCGACGTCGGCGGGACGGCTCCGAACGTGAGTGACCGCATTGCGATCTACAGGGCACAGCCGGTGCCCGCGACCCCCGTCTGCTCCACGACCTGTGACATACAGCTGAGCGGCGCGGCCCGCGTCTTCGAAGCGAACGTCGTCTGGCGCGTGAAGGACAGCGCTGGAAAGGTCATCGCGAACGGCCACTTCCTCGCAAGCGTGGGGTCGAGCGCGCTCTGGGGGACCTTCGACACCGACGTACAGGTCCCGCCGAGGTTCACCGGCAACGTCACACTCGAGGTCTACGAGGCCAGTCCGAAGGACGGAAGCGAGCAGGGTCTGGTGCAGATCCCGCTCGTGATCCGCTAGGTCTTGCCGCCGCCCACCGCGGTGGCGAGGACGCCGTTCACGAACTTGGGTGACGCCTCGCTTCCGAACATCTTCGCCAGCTCGACCGCCTCGTCGATGATCACTCCCGCGGGCGCGTCGCCCGAGACGCGCAGCTCGTAGAGCGCGATTCGCAGCACGTTCCGGTCGATGCGGGCCATCTGGTCGATTGGAAATTCCGGGGCCAACGTGGCGATCTCGCGATCGAGGTCTTTGCGATGCTGGAGGACGCCCTCGACGATCTCCCAGGCGAAGGCGGCCGCCTCCTCGGTCAATCCCGCTCGGAATGCACCGCGCTGCCAGGTCTCTTTGGCGTCGGCGCGGTTGAAGTCGATCTCGAAGAGCGTCTGCAGGGCCAGACGTCGCGCGGGGTGACGGCCGCCGCGCGGAGGCCGCGCGGCGCCGGTGCTCACGCCGCGTTCCGCGTCGGGATCTCGGCGATCACGTCAACAAGTCGGGTGTCCACGGCGCGCTCGGCCACCTCGATCGCGCGGCGCATCATGTTCGCCCGCGCGCGACCATGGGTGACGACCGAGACGCCCGCGACGCCGAGCAGCGGCGCCGAGACATACGGGTCGTAGTCCATCCGACTTCGGAACTTGCCGAGCCCTGGCAACGCGAAGAGCCCTGCGACCTTGCCGAGTGGGCCGCCGAAGATGTCGTTGCGGATGCCTTCCACGAAGACGTCGACGACGCCCTCCATTCCCTTCGCAAGGACGTTGCCGGTGAAGCCGTCGGTCACGCAGATGTCCGTCGTCCCGCGGACGACGTCGCGGCCTTCGATGTTCCCGTAGAAGTTGAGATCTTCCGCGCCGGAGAGGAGCGCATGCGCGGTCTGCTGCAGGCGGCCACCCTTCTCGGCTTCCTCGCCCACGTTGATGAGTCCGACCGACGGTCGCTCCACGCCGTGCACCTGCTCCATGAAGCGCGCGGCCATCCGGGCGAACTGAAGGATGTTGTGCTCGTCGGCGTCCATCGTCGCGCCGGCATCGAGAAGGCACGCCGGCTTCCCCTTCGTTGTGGGAAGCATCCCGCAGAGCGCCGGACGGTCAATGCCGCGGATGCGCCCGAGGAGGAGCAGCGCGGCAGCCATGGTGGCGCCGGTGTTGCCGGCGGAAACGACGGCATCCGCCTCGCCATGCTTCACGAGCGAGGTCGCGATGCCGATCGACGTGTCCGCCCGCCGCCGGAGCGCGCTGGCCGGATGCTCGTCCATCGCGACGACATCGCGCGCGTCGCGGACGGTGATCCCCGGGGGCACCGCCGCGCCGACGATCCGGCGCAGATCCTCATCACGGCCTACGAGGATGAGCTCCGCTGTCCCGCCTTCGTCCCGGTACAACAGCGCGCCCCGGACGATCTCGTCCGGGGCGTGGTCGCCGCCCATTGCATCGACGGCGATCTTCACTGGCGCGTTCTCGGGCTAAGCCGGCGTCCGCTTCGTCTTGATCGGGATAACCTGCCGGCCGCGGAAAGTGCCGCAGTGGGGACACGCTTGGTGCGGCGGCTTGGGACTCTTGCACTGAGGACAAGGAACGAGCGTCATCGCGCGCAGCGCCAGGTGGCTGCGCCTCTCGCCCTGCGCCGCTCGCGGTATGCGTTTCTTGGGTTGGCCAGCCAAAAACGGTGCTCCTTCAGGGGGACTGCGGTCGATTCTATCGGGCGCCGGCCTACTTCAGCCAGACGAGCCCGCCGAAGAAGAAGTCCTTTCCCTGCGTCACCGTTCGGGTGCTGCCGTCACCGACCGTTACGACGAACAAACCGCCGGTCGCGACGTACGCGATCTGGGTGCTATCGGGGGACCACGCCGGATCGACGTCGTCCACCGTCGTCGCGATGGTGCGAAGACCGGAGTTATCGCACTGCACGAGGTCGAGATCCGAGGGGATGCCGAGGTGCGCGTACCCCGCCTTGCCGCCGATCATCCGCGTCGCGCTGTGCCCCGCGGCGGAGAACACGAGCCGGCAACCCGACGGCGCGAAGCGCGGGGCCTGCAGATAGAACCACTTGTCCTTGCCGAAGAACGGCCGCGCGTCACTACCGTCGACGTTCGAGGTCCAAAGCGTGTCGGGCTGTCCTTCGGTGAGGTGGACGTAGATCAGGCGATCGGCCGCGGGCGGGATGCCGAAGTCGCCACCGTCGACCAGCAGCTTCTTGCGCTCGCCAGTCCGAAGATCCATTCGCTCGATCGAGTAGTCATTGCGTACGTACTGCCCGCCCTCGATGATCCCGGCCGTCCGCTGGAAATAGAGGACGTTGCCGGTCGGATCGAGGCGCGGCGTGCTGTAGAAGACGTTGTCTGCCTCGTGCTGGAGAAGCGGATGCAGGTTGCTTCCGTCGAGGTTCACCTCGTAGAGGTCGGAACCGAACCCTGTCTTCGGATCAGTCTGTGGGGTCAGCGCGAACACGATGGCCTTCCCCGAGGGGGCGAGCGCCGGGGTCGCCGGTGCGCTCTGCGGCGGCAGGTTGACGATCGCGCCGATGACCTGACCCTTCTCGTCGAGGCCCAGCAGCCCCGAGGGGTTGGCGAGCACCCATGTCGCCTTAAGCCCAACACCCGTGGCGCCCGTCGTCCCGCCCAGCCCGCCCTGCGGTTGTGTGGTGCGTGTCGGCGTCCCGCTGGCGCACGCCGCCGTGATGAGCACCGCCGCCAGCAACGCGCCCGCGACGCCCGCTCTCGAGATCATCACCCGCCTACGGTGAGACCTCGCTAGTGGTCCGGGCGAAAATCGTGCAACTCGTCAAGCGTGCTCCAACGTTCGTCGGTGGTGCCCTCGTGGATATGCGGCTCGAGATTGAGGTCGCGACCGCACACTGCACAGAGGCCCTTGCAGTCCGGCCGGCAGAGTGGCGCGAGCGGCGTCGCAAGGATGACCTCCTCGCGCAAGAGCGGCGTGAGGTCGATACGGAAATCGCTGCCGATGGTCTTCGCGTCGCGAGGGACAGCTGATTTCTCCACTCCGCTCACGACGTCGATCGTGGCGTAGTACTGCTCAGCGAAGTGAGCCTGGACGGGCGTCTCGATCGGCTTGAGGCAGCGGCTGCACTGCTGCGACACGCTTGCCGCCGCATCGCCCTCGAGAAGCGCACCAGGGTTGGTGTGCGTCGCGACGATGTCCGCGTCGATGCTCGATACCCCGGCGTCGAGAAGGCCCGCATTCTCTCCGCGGGGGTCGATGGGCGACTCCTCGATCTCGTAATCGGTATGTGTGCCGACCGGCTGCTTCAAAAGAGGCGCGATGCTGATCTTCACGTCTAGGTCTCCGCCGGCTGTGCTCGTCTCTCCTCGAGGACCTCGAGGCTCTTCTTGATGATCGAGAGCGTTTTGACGAGATCGCTCTCGAGTCGAACGAGCACGTCCGCGGCGTACTGGTCCGCGCCGCGCATCGTCTCCTCCGACTTCGCCTGTGAGCGATCCACGATGTCCTGAGCGCGAGATTCGGCCTCCCTCAGGATGGAGTGATCCTGGAGCAAGAGCGCCGCCTGCTCCTGCGCCGCGCCGATGATCTGCTCCGCCTCCTCGCGCGCCTTCGCGAGAACGCGGTCGGTCTCCTGATTGATGCGCCGTGCTTGCTTGACCTCCTCGGGGATCGCGACGCGCAGCTGATCGATCAAATCGAGCACGGCAGCCTGCTCGAGGATGACCTGGCTCGTCATCGGTACTTTTCGTCCATTGACGACGAGGGCCTCGAGGCGCTCGACCAGGAACTGTATGTCCACGTCACCCTCCCGCAGCGAGGCCAGAGTACCGCAGGAAAAGCAGCGTTTCCTCGCCGATCTCTGTCGTGCGTACGACACGCGCGCGTGGCGGGGGTGTGGGCGGATGCTTCTTGTGAAAACGCGCCACTACAAGTGCATCGGCTGGCAGAGCCGCGGCGAGGCCGGGGTGCGCCAGAGTCGCATTCGCGAGCTCGACGTCGACGAACGGTGGATCGCAGAACGCGAGATCGAATGGTTCGATGGGTGGCTCGTTCAGGAACGAGAGCACATTCGCCTCGACGATCGACGCACGATCCGTGAACTGGGTCGCCGCAACGTTCTTCCGCAGCGCCGCGACCGCCTCCTTGCCGCGCTCGACGAAGGTCGCGTGTATCGCGCCGCGGGAGAGCGCCTCGATGCCGAGCGTTCCAGCGCCTGCGAACAGATCGAGGACGCGCGCCCCTGGCAGCTCCGGTTCGAGGATCGCGAAGAGCGTCTCGCGGATCCGGTCGGTCGCGGGACGAGTCGCCCCGCCGCGTGGCACCACGAGCGTCCGCCCCTTCGCCTTCCCTGCGATGACCCTCACGCGAGGGCGTAGCGGCGCCAGAGCTGCTCGACGGCGCGCGCCAGCAGCTCGTGCTCCGAGCGGCCCAGCTCCGGATCGACGCGCAAGATCCGGTCCGCCTCGCCGGCCGTCTCTTCGACAAGCCGCGGATCGACGTCCGCGAGGTCAACCACGCGTAGCTCCGGCGCTCCTGACTGTCGCTCCCCGAGGAACTCGCCTGCGCCACGGATCTCGAGATCACGCGCGGCGAGCTCGAAGCCGTTCAGCGCCCGTCCGTCCTTCTGCTCGACCATGGCCGCAAGTCGCGGTGAGTCAGCCGCGTCGCTCACCAAGACGCAGTACGCCTTCTCGGTCCCGCGACCGACGCGGCCGCGCAGCTGATGCAGCTGTGCGAGGCCAAACCGATCGGCGCCGAGAACGACCATGACCGTCGCATTCGGAATGTCGATACCGACCTCGATGACGGTCGTCGCGACGAGCACGTCGATCTCGCGCGCGGCGAATCGGCGCATGACATCGTCGCGCTCCTTCGCGGCCATGCGCCCGTGCATCAACCCGAGCCGCAAGCCGCGAAGCTCGCCCATCCTGAGATCGCGCTCGGTCGCGATGGCGCTCGGGATGTCATCGCCCGCCTCGTCGGGATCGATCCGTGGGCATACGACGAAGGCCTGCTGACCGCGCCCGACCGCGATCCGCATCCCTTCCCAGACCCCAGCGAGCTGGTCGGGGGTGCGCAGATGCGTCGTGATCGGCTTGCGACCGATCGGCAGCTCGTCCAGGAGCGAGACGTCGAGGTCGCGATACACGGTCTGATTCAAGGTCTGCGGGATCGGCGTGGCGGTGGTGAGGAGAAGATGCGGGTCGAGGCCGTCGCCCTTCTCGCGGAACGTCGCACGCTGGCGCACGCCGAAGCGATGCTGCTCGTCGACCACCGCGAGCCCCAGCCGCGCGAAGACGACGTTCTCCTCGACGAGCGCGTGCGTGCCGACGACGACGTCGATGGATCCCTCGGCGGTGCCGGCAACGACGCGCTTGCGCTCTTCGCCGGTAACGCTCGAGGTCAGCAGGGCATGCCGCGGCCCGCCATCGGCAAAGAGCGCGGCGAGCGATCGCGCATGCTGCTCAGCGAGCAATTCGGTCGGCGCCATGATCGCGGTCTGCGCGCCCGAGACCTGAGCGATCCGCGCCGCAAGCGCCGCGATCACGGTCTTGCCTGAACCGACCTCGCCCTCGAGCAGGCGCGACATCGGGATCGGCCGCTCCAGGTCCGCGCGCACCTCCGCGAGGGCGCGCCCCTGCGCCGCCGTGAGCGTGAACGGCAGCGTCGCGACCCACGTGGCGAGCTGTTCGTCGGCGACCCGAAGCGGTGACGCGTGCGCGTCCTTGGTCCAGCGCGCGCGCCGCTGCGCGAGGGCTAACTGAAGGACGAGGAGCTCGTCGAAGGCGAGGCGGCGCCGCGCGGCGAGCAGGCGACTTTCGTCATCGGGAAAGTGCACCTGCCGCAATGCCGCTGCGATGTCGGGAAGGCGATGGCGATTGCGCAGATCCTGCGGAAGTGGCTCGGGGACCTCGCCGACGATCGCGGTCCTACGAGGCCCGCCCTCGATCGCGGTGTGAAGCCACCGGCGCACCTGGCCGTCTTTAAGCCCTTCGGTCAACCCATAAACAGGGACCAGCCGGCCGGTATGCACTAAAGGCGCGTCCGCAGGCTCAAGCGCGGGCTGGCTGAACTGAAGGGACCGTCCGACCCAGCGAACGCGGCCGCTGATCCGCACGCGCTCGCCGGTGCGATGCGTCTCCTTGATGAAGGCACGGCCGAACCACGAGGCGCGCACCTGCGACGGCGCTCCGTCCTCCTCGAGCAGCTCGGCCTCCGTGAGCAGCTGGCCGCGAGCGGTACGGCGCTGCGAGATCTCACCGAGGATCGCGATGGCGCTCTGTTCTTGCTCCGCGACGAGAGCGCGGAGCGGGCGGAACCTCGAGAAATCCTTGTACCGCGTCGGAAGGTGCCAGAGCAGGTCGCCGATCGTCCGGACGCCGAGCCGCTCGAGCAGCTTCGCCGATTCGGGGCCGATCCCGGGGAGCCGGACGGCGGGCAGGTCGAGCGAGCTACGCGGATGCTCGCGCACGCGCGCAGGGGCTTCGGTCATCCGATGAACATGGTGCCGGAGACGATCACCTCAGCCTCCGGCGACCGAAATTACACATGCTAATGTATGTGTATGTTATCGCGGCGGCTTCAGATCCTGCTCGACGAGCGCCGCTACCGACGGCTCCACGCCGAGGCCCGCGCGCGGCGGGCGTCGGTTGGCGCACTGGTACGCGAGGCGATCGATAAGGCGTTCCCTGTCTCGCTCGAGAGGAAGCGTGCGGCCGCAAAGGCGATCCTATCCGCGCGTCCGATGCCGCTACCTGCCGACATCGCGGACCTCAAGGCCGAGCTTGCCGAGATACGCGCTGGCGCGAAGAAGTGATCGTCGTCGACACGACGATCCTCGCGCTCGCCGTGGGTACCGAACACGAGCTCCGGGATGCGGCCCGTCGGCTCGTGAGTGCCGTCACGACTCGGAGCCTCGAGGCTGCCACGACACCTGAAGTGATCCAGGAGTTCGCGCATGTTCGCGCCCGGCGGTATGGCCGGGCGGACGCTGCTCAGCTGGGACGGCGGTACTCCGAACTCCTGTCGCCGCTGCTCGTGGTTGAGTCGGATCACCTCGAACGAGGTCTGCGCTTGTTCGAAGAGCATCCGGAGCTCGGCGCGTTCGACGCGGTACTGGCGGCGACCGCCCTAGCCCACGAGG